>JANQIT010000053.1 GCA_028282025.1 Hwanghaeella sp.
CGAATGCCCTTCAGCGAGAACCAATGCCCGCTGACCCTGATGCAGATCTTCGCCCATGTGGGGATCGCGCTGGCCACCGCGATTTCCGCCTGGTTCAACGCCCTGCTGCTGGGCTGGCTGCTGCACCGGCGCGGGCATTTCCAACCCGACGCGCGCCTGACGCGCGCCGTTTCCCGCGGCGCGCTCGCCGCAGCCGTCATGGGGGCGGGCCTCTACTGGGCGGCCGCGGCGCTGGAGGATCTGTTCCGCGCCGGCCTGGCCGTGGAACTCGGCGCGCTGGCGCTGCTGATCGGCGCGGGAATGGCGGTCTATTTCGCCCTGGTGCAGATCCTGGGCGCGGCCGACCTGCGGCAGGTCGCCCAACAGTTGCGACGGCGCTGAACCGTCGGGGGGCCGCGTCTTGACCCATGCGGCGGGCCGCCCCATAACCCCCGCCAAGATTAAGGGCGGGCCCGGTCCGGGCCGAATTTTCAGGTAGTACGGAGTAGAGCCGCGATGACGAGCGCGACCAATGTCGAACGCCGGATTTTTTCCGGTATCCAGCCGACAGGCAATTTGACCCTGGGCAACTATTTGGGCGCGATCCGCAATTGGGTGAACCTGCAGGGCGAGTACGAATGCATCTATTGCCTGGTCGACCTGCACGCGATCACGCTTTTCCAGGACCCGGCGGAACTGCGGCGCAACACCCGCGAGGTGGCCGCCGGGCTGATGGCCTGCGGGATCGATCCGAAGGCCAACATCCTGTTCAACCAATCGCAGAACCAGGACCACGCCGAACTGGCCTGGCACTTCAACTGCGTCGCCCGCATGGGGTGGCTGAACCGGATGACCCAGTTCAAGGAAAAGGCCGGCAAGAACCGCGAAAACGCCTCTACCGGACTGTTCGTCTATCCGAACCTGATGGCCGCCGACATCCTGGTCTACAAGGCGACCCACGTGCCGGTCGGCGACGATCAGAAACAGCATCTGGAACTGGCCCGGGACATCGCCCAGAAATTCAACAACGACTGGGACAAGCCCGACTTCTTCCCGATCATCGAACCGTTGATCCTGGGTGCGGCGACGCGCGTGATGTCCTTGCGCGACGGCAGCAAGAAGATGTCCAAGTCCGATCCGTCGGATATGAGCCGGATCAACATGACCGACAGCGAGGACGCCATCGCCCAAAAGATCCGCAAGGCGAAGACCGATCCGGATGCGCTGCCCAGCGAGGCGGAAGGTCTGGAAGGCCGGGCCGAAGCGCAGAATCTGGTCAATATATACGCCGCCCTGCGCGGCGTGACGGTCGATGCGGCCCTGGGCGAAATCGGCGGCAAGCAATTCTCCGAATTCAAGCCGATGCTGGCGGAGGTCGCCGTGACCTCCCTGGGGCCGATTGGGGCCGAGATGCAACGCCTGCTTCAGGACCCGGCGGAAATCGACCGCGTTCTGAACGAGGGTTCCGAACGGGCCCGCGCGCTGTCGCAGCCGATCCTGCGCGAGGTGCGCGAGATCATCGGTTTCGTGCAAGGTTAGTGTAACGCGGCCCTTGTATAGTCCGGGGGCAATACTCACGTAGTTGGCGATGCTGGACAGACTCTCCCTTGGCGAACGCCTGCGCGCGTTGCCCCGCCCGGAAGGCCGGGTGACGCGCCTTACCGTCGGCGCCCTTATCACCGCCGCGATTGTCGCGCTTCTGTATTATCCCATCGGGATGGTCCTGGTGCATCGCATCGATGACGACATCGCCTTTTCGCCGCAAACGCCATCCGGCGGATCGCATGCGGTCGCGGTCACCGTAAGGCTGATCGAGCGCGAGACCATCGACAACCGCTGGACGCCGATGGACCCGTTCTTCATGCCGTCCGCGCCGCTGGACAACATGCCGAACTTCCAGATCGGCATCCGGGACGCACTGTCGCGCTTCACCATTGAACTGACCGATCAGATCGGGCGCGTGCGCGGGTCGAGCGCCGCCGACGAAGATCTGGAACTGGCGACCGGCTATCTGCGGTATGCGCCGGATATCTGGGATGTGGACCTTACCGAATCGGTTGTGCCCAGACCCAGTTCCGCCGATCAGTACCGCAACGCCGCGGAATCGCTGGCGCGCTACAACCGCCGCCTTTCGGAAGGTAACGCCGTGTTCGAACGGCGGGCGGACAATCTGCTCGGCACCCTGGAGCGCTTCACGGCGGATATCGGCTCGGCCTCCGCGGTGCTCGACGGGTCGATTACGGATCTGTCCTCCTTTTCGATCTATGCGGACGACCGCTTCTATCACACCAAGGGCCGGCTCTACGGCTATCTGATGCTGATGCGGGCGTTGCAGGCCGACTTCACCAACGTGATCGCCGAAAAACAGTTGGGCGCCTTGTGGGCCCAGACCCTGGAATCGCTGGAGCAGGCGGCTTCCATGGACCCGCTGGTGGTGGTGAACGGCGCACCGGACGGCACGATCCTGCCCAGCCACCTAGCTGCGCAGGGCTTCTATCTGCTGCGCGCCCGGACCCAGATCAAAGAAATCATCAACGTCCTTCTGAAATAACCGCACAGGTTTTGTTTCCATTGCGCTGGTGATCAGCGCTGGTAAGCTGTGCAGACAGAATCGGGGCGGAACGGGGTCATGCCGCGCCGCCGCGATCAGAAACGGGTGGGAAGGGTCGGATGACCCAGGATTTCAACGCAAAAACCGATTCCGTCGCCGCGCCGGACGCAAACCGCGTATTTCTGGTCCTGGTGGACGAATCCGAAGAAATGCACGTCGCCCTGCGCTTCGCCAGTCTGCGCGCGAAGAAGACCGGGGGCCGCGTCGCCCTGCTGCATGTGCTGGCCCCTGCTGAATTCGTGCATTGGCTGGGCGTCGAAGCGATCATGAAGCAGGAAATCCGCGACGAGGGCGAAGCGCTGCTTCAGAAATACGCCGCGGAGGTCAACCGGGTGACCGGCAAACCCGCGATCATGCTGATGCGGGAAGGCGACCAGGCGGCCCAGGTCGCCCAATTGCTGCGGGAAGACCGCTCTATCTCGGTTCTGGTGCTGGCGGCCAGCACCAGCGCCGAAGGCCCGGGACCCGTTGTCAGCCATCTGACCGGCAAGGGGCTGGACGACCTGCGCACCCCGGTCACCATCGTGCCCGGCGGCCTGACGGACGAGGAAATAGACGCAATAACCTGACCGGGCCATCCCTTGGCCGGGGATGCCGCGGGTGTCGATTTCGGCGTCAGTGTGGCAAAACCACAACAAGGGAAGGGTTGAACCTTTGCGTCGCCTGACCCATGTTCCGGGATAGGTTATACGGGATTTTAAATAATGTTTATCCAAACCGAGCAGACGCCCAATCCTGCGACCCTGAAGTTCATTCCGGGCAAGCAGGTTCTGGCGGAAGGAACGCTGGACTATTCAGGAGCGGAAGACGCCGAAGGCCAGTCGCCGCTTGCGGAACAGCTGTTCACGGTCGATGGCGTGCGCGCGGTCTTCTTCGGTTACGATTTCATTACGATTACGAAATCGGATTCGGTGGAATGGTATGAACTGAAACCGGCCGTCCTTGGGACGATCATGGAGCATTTCACGGCGGGCCGGCCGGTGATGTACGAGACCGCCGATTCGCCGGAACCGACTTTTGACGAAGAGGACAATGAAGTTGTCCGCCAGATCAAAGAACTGTTGGACACCCGCGTTCGGCCCGCGGTGGCCCAGGACGGCGGCGACATCATGTTCCACGGTTTCGATCAGGGTGTCGTCTACCTGACCATGCGGGGAGCGTGCGCCGGTTGCCCGAGCAGCACGGCCACCCTTAAAATGGGAATTGAAAACATGCTTCGCCACTACATCCCAGAAGTGAGCGAAGTGCGCGCAGCCCTGTAAGCGGCGCACGGGCCGAACCGGCCCCCGGATGCAGAAGCGAGAGACCGGAAACAGGTTCGATTGGCGGGTCGTGAGAACATGACCGCAGCCCAACCCTGGCAAAGAGTAGGTTGTCCGGACCCGTAGACGTGAAAACACGCAGGGTCCGAAACGGGCGGAGGAGCCGTCCGTTTGGGGGCGGTATCCGGTATTTAGTGGAGTGGCCGGATATCGATAACAGGCGCTGAGGGGTTCGGCGCGGCAACGACCGCCCGAAAGATGCGCCGCGGAAGCCTTGGGCCCGATGAGGGGAGGTCCGGTTTCCTGCTGAGAGAGTGCGAGTGAGGGTACCGATGAAAGAGCTGCTTAAAACGGCCAGGCTTGGCCGTGCCCCGCTGTTCATGGTCGCATCCGGTGTGGCCATGGCGGCCCTGTTTGCCGTAAACCAGCCCGAGCAAATCGCGCCGCGCGCCGTACCCGTCGCCGTGACGGCGGTGCCGGTCAAGACGACGGCGCCGATCAATGTGGCGACGCCGACCGTCGACCGGCTGAATGCGCGGTTCGGTGGGATGAATTACGATCTGGTCAAGATCCGCGAGGGTGCGGCCCCGGTGCCGCGTGTCCTGCCGGACGCGATTCCCAGCGATCTGGCCAAGATCGAACAGGCGGGCGAACGCAAGGAAACCTTCGTCCAACTGGTCCTGCCGATGATCCTGGTGATCAACGAATCGCTTGAAGAGGACCGGGCCCGCATCGTCGGGTTGCGCGACCGCCTGATCGCGGGCGAGTCGCTGGGCGTGCGCGACCGCGCTTGGCTGGACGAACGGTTCAAGGAATACAAGGTCGAGGCCGGCGATTTCGAATCGCTTCTGACGCGGGTCGATGTCGTTCCGCCGTCGCTGGCGCTGGCCCAGGCGGCGATTGAAAGCGGCTGGGGCACCTCCCGCTTCGCCCGCAAGGGCAACGCGCTGTTCGGCCAATGGACGACCGAGGAGCATGAGGGCATCGTTCCCGAACGCCGCGAAGAAGGTAAAACCCACAAGATCCGGGCTTTCCGCTCGCCGGTGGACGGCGTCGCCTCCTATCTGCGCAACCTGAATACCCACGGGGCCTATAAGAAGCTGCGCACCAAGCGGGCCGCGCTGCGCGCCCAGAACAAGCCGCTGGACAGCCTGTTCCTCGCCGAAGCCCTGGAATCCTATTCGGAGAAGGGTATGGAATATGTCCGTCTGGTGCAGAGCATCATCCGCGTCAACGAACTGCACCAGTTCGACGGGGCCCGTCTGGCCGACAGCCGCCCCCGCGCCAGGCCCAACGCATAAGGGCCGGCGGGCAAGACTACACAATCGTCGTGAAAAAGGGCCTTCGGGCCCTTTTTTACTGACTGCCGGGACGCGCTATTCGGCTGGAACGTAATATTGCATGCCGAACCAGCGCCAGCGGCCCGTCGGTCCGGGCGCGGTGCAGTTGATCCGGTTGCGGCCTTCCGGGAAGGGCCGGTCGAAACGGATTTCGATGCGCCGTTCGCCGAGACGCTGAAGCCCTTCCAAGGCGCCGAACGCGGAATGATAGCAGGCCAACCCAATCGATTGCGCCCGGTCGGCCGGCAGTGTGAAACCGAAATCGGGCGGGTTGCGGCCGATCTTCGGGTCTGCCGGATGAACATCGGTCACCGCCAGGGGCAGCGTGTTGATCACCCGCCGGAACCTCTCAAGCCCGCCGAACGCCATATTGATGGGATAACGCGGCAGGTACATGAAATCCGCACCGCTGAAAACCGCGCCGGAATGCTGGCCGAACGCCGTTTCATACCCGGCGTCTTCGGCGAGCGTTTTTGCGGCCGCGCTGGCCTCGCCATATGGAAAGGCGAAAAACCGCGGTTTGACGCCGATCTCCTCGGCGATCCGCCGTGAGGAGTTTTCCAATTCCGCCTTGTTCACCGCATCCGCCGCATCGGCCATATGCAGGTGCGTCACGGTTTGCGAGCCGATCTCGACACCCGCGTCCCGCAACTCCCGCAACTCGTCCCAGGACATGGTGTCCGGCGTTCCGCGGTCCACCGATCCGGTGGCCACGAAGACGGTGATCGGCAGGCCGGCCTCCTTAAACCGCGGCCAGGCGACGTCATAGAGCGAGCGGTAGGCATCGTCGATGGTGATGGCGACGGCCCGGTCCGGAAGCGGCGTGCCCTGCCGTACGGCGGCGATCATGTCGGCCAGCGGCATGACCGTATAGGTGCCCGACTGAAGCTCCTTTATATGCGACTCAAGCTGTTCGACCGTAACGCTGGTCGACGGATACCGGTCCTCGCCGAAACGGTGATACATGACGATAACGCCGGAGCTGGCGGCGAGCGCGGGACCCGCGCCGAGCGCCAGGCCGAACAGGGCCGACAGAGATTTGAAGCCGATGCGCCGAAGCCATCCGCCGAATACGCCGCGTGAAGTCATGCTTTGGAAGGAAAACGGAACAGCGACCTTCGTCAAGAGGATTTGCTCGATTGAGGGGTAAATCAGCAGCTTGTCTGGCGGCGGGCTTTCCGCCAGTTTCGCTACGTCTGAGATCCTCCGCCGCACTGGCGGACAACGGAGAGGAATATGCGGCTTTTGGCGCTGGATTGCGCGGCGGGAACCTGCGCGGCGGCCTGCCTGGCGGATGACGATTGCCTTGCGTCGGCAAGCGAGCCGATGCTGCGCGGCCATGCGGAGCGCGTCGCGCCGATGATGGCCGATACGCTGCGCGCCGCCGGCCTTGGCCCGCAGATGATCGACGCGGTTGCGGTAACCGTCGGACCGGGCGCTTTCACCGGCATCCGCATCGGCCTGTCGGCGGCGCGGGGCTTCGCCCTGGCGCGCGGGCTGCCCGTTCTGGGCGTCAATTGTCTGGAAGTCGCGGTCGCCCCGCTGGAGGCGGACCGCCAGGGTCTCGCGGTGTTGGAGACAAAGCGGCGCGACTTCTACCTTCAAGGTTTCGCCCCGGACAAGACGCCGCTGACCGAGCCCGCGGCCCTGCCCGCCGACGCGGTCGCGTCGTTCCTGCCCGCCGGCCCCTGGACCGCGATAGGCGATGCAGCGGCGCGCCTGATCGACACGCTTGGCGGCAACGCCGACTTGACGTTGGACACGCGCCGGCCCCCGAACACGGCGCTCGCCGCGGCGCGGATCGCGATGCAGCGCCTGCGGGACGGCGCGGAGGAAAGCGATCTCGACGCCCGGCCGCTGTATCTGCGCCCACCCGACGTCAATCTGAAGGGCCGCGGCCCGGCCGCCGCCGCGCCGCAATGACGGGGGACGTGCGGATCGTCCCCGTTCGGCGTGCGGATCTGAGCGTCGTGGGCGCGTTGTTCGAGGTAGCCTTCGGCGAACCCTATGGCGAGGCGGCCATGGGCGACCTGTTGAAACCTCCCGCCAGTTTCGGCCTGATGGCGGAACTCGACACGGCGGCCGGGTTCGCGATTGCCTCGGTCGCTGCGGACGAAGCCGAAATTCTGTCCATCGGCGTCGCGCCGTCCTATCGGCAGCGCGGGGTCGGAAGGGCCCTGTTGCGCGGCGTCGTCGAACGGGCGGCGCAGAAGGGCGCGGGACGCCTGTTTCTGGAAGTGGGGGCCGACAATCCCCCGGCGGCGGCGCTTTACGACGCTTTCGGATTCCGTCAGGTCGGATTGCGCCGGAACTACTACCGGCGGGCGGACGGACATCGGGTCGACGCCCGCATTCTCGCCTATACCATCCCGCAATCCCGGCCCGGCGGTCGACAAGAGGTCACGATTCCTTGATGCGTCCGGTCTGTTCTTGGTACAGTCTCGCTGCACACGAGAGGGGATGGCGGCGAGCGGCATGCTCGGCCGATTTCCAGACGGGTGTATTGGTTGGGGGTGCGGTTGCTCTTCGTCGGCGATCCGGGCGAAAGCCGGCCTCCCTATAACGAAAGGAAGGTCGCCTTATGGCCGATGCCGGAATGTACGAAACGGACTCCCCGACATTGCTCGATCTGACGGCGCGCATCGTCGCGGCCCATGTCGCGAACAACCCAACCGAACTGGAAGACCTGCCGCATCTGATCGAACGGGTGCATGTCACCCTTGCGCAGTTGAACGGCACGGAGCCGGAGGGCGACGACAGGCCCCGCCCCGCCATCGCGGTCAAATCGTCGATCACACCGGACTATCTGATATGTCTGGAGGATGGGAAAAAACTGAAAATGCTGAAGCGGCATTTGAAGACCGCCTACGACATGACGCCGGAGGAATACCGCGAGCGCTGGTCGTTGCCGTCGGACTATCCGATGGTCGCGCCGAACTATGCGAAACAGCGAAGCCGGCTGGCCAAAAAGATCGGCCTTGGCACACGCCCGCGGTCGGACGTTTGACGCCCTGTGCCGTGGAAAGTGCGCCGGCTCGCGCTCCCGGCCGCACTGCTGTATGGTTAACACGTGGTCGGATGGGAACTGTTCACTATATTACTTTAAATCATGTCGGCGCAGCGCCGGTGAACGGGGATAGAGTATGAGTGCGGATACACAAACGATTATTGAGCAGCTCTGCCTGGAAAAGGGCCTGAAGATGACGGGCCAGCGCCGGATTATCGCGCGCGTTCTGTCCGAATCGGACGACCATCCGGACGTAGAAATGCTGCATCAGAGGGCGAGTGCGCTGGACGACGGGATCAGCATCGCCACGGTCTACCGGACGGTTCGCCTGTTCGAGGAATCGGGAATCCTGACACGGCACGATTTCGGCGATGGGCGGTCCCGATACGAGGAAATATCGGATGACCATCACGATCATCTGATCGATATCGATTCCGGCGAGGTGATAGAGTTCACCAACGAGCAGATTGAAAAGCTTCAGGAAGAAGTCGCCCGGAAACTCGGTTTCCGGCTGGTCGACCATCGGCTGGAACTGTTCGGTGTGCGGCTGGACAAGGGCAAGTCCAAGCAATAGAGCCCTTGGGCCAAGGCCCGATAGAGTGCAAGCCCCCATCGGGTTGAGAAAATTCGATGACAGGATCGACATGAATTCGTCGCATCCCTGTCGCGAACCCGTAACAATGCGTGAATACACCTTAACCTGTGATACTCTGATCCTGTGACAAACGACGATATGAAATCCGCCGCACTGCATGCGCCGCTGGAGGCCGACCCCGGCACCCTCGATTCCAGTCTGGCGGCCCTGACCACCGGAAATCTCGGCATCCGCATCGGTGCGGGTGAAGGGGATATCCTGGCCTCGCAAGCCTTGCGGTACCGTGTCTTCTATCAGGAGATGAGCGCCCATCCGACCGCGGAAATGGAGGCGGCGGGCCGCGATTTCGACGAATTCGATCCGGTCGCCGATCATTTGCTGGTGGTCGATCACGACCTTGGCGACGGACCGGAAAGCGTTGTCGGCACCTATCGCCTGCTGCGGCGCGCACCGGCGATGCGGCACGGCCGGTTCTATTCGATCGACGAATACGACATCTCGCCGATCACCGGTCTGCCGGGCGAAATCCTGGAGCTGGGCCGGTCCTGCGTCGACGAGAACTACCGGACCCGCCGGGTGATGGAACTGCTGTGGCGCGGCATCGCGGCCTATGTTTTCCACTACGACATCTCGGTGATGTTCGGCTGCGCCAGCCTTCCCGGCACCGACGTGCAACAGCTCGCCCTGCCGCTGTCCTATCTGTACCATCATCATCTCGCCCCGCCGGAGCTTCGGGCGCGCGCCCTGCCGGATCTGCATGTCGATATGAATCTGATCCCGAAGGAAGAGATCGACCCCAAGGCCGGCGTCATGGCGGTGCCGCCGCTGATCAAAGGCTATTTGCGCCTGGGCGGCTTTGTCGGCGAAGGCGCTGTGATCGATCCGCAATTCAACACCACCGATGTCTGCGTGATCGTCAAAACGGACCTCGTGACCGGCCGGTATGTAAAACACTATTCGCGGCGGACCGGCGACGGTCCCGGCGCGGCCTAGGGCCGGCGTCATGCGGGGACAGGGCATCGTCATGGACCGTGGCGGCGCAAAGCCGAACGCGGCGGCGCTTCGGGACGATCCCGCCCTGGATATCCGCAAATCCTGGCCCGTCCGCTCCAACCCGGCGCTGGCGGCGACGCGGGTGATCGGTCTGCTGGGCTGGATGGCGACCCTGCTTGCCTGCAGTCCGATCCGGGCGGTGCGCAGGATCGGTTTTCCGCGCGGCATCGTCGAAAAATGGCACCGCGGTTCCTGCAAGATCGTCGGAATCGATCCCAGCATCCACGGCGCCCCGGTGACGGACCGCCCGGTGCTGTTCGTCGCCAATCATGTCTCCTATCTCGACATCTCCGTGCTCGGCGCGACCCTGGATGCCTGTTTCGTCGCCAAGTCCGAGGTTAAGGGCTGGCCGATTTTCGGATATCTCGCGGTGCTGCAACGCACCGTCTTCGTGAAGCGTCAGGCCCGGCACGCCGCCGACCAGCGCAATGTGATCGCGGACCGGCTGCAGGGCGGCGACAGTCTGATCCTGTTCCCGGAAGGCACCAGTTCCGACGGCAACCGGGCCCTGCGGTTCAAAAGTGCGCTGTTCGACGCCGCCACGGTGGAGGTCGATGGCGAACAGGTGGAGGTCCAGCCGGTCTCCATCGCCTATACGCGCTTCGACGGTACGCCGATGGGCCGGACCCTGCGCCCCTTCTATGCCTGGTACGGCGACATGGATCTCGCCCCGCATCTGTGGCGGGCGCTGGGCATGGGCACCATCGGCGTCGATGTAGTGTTTCACGAGCCGGTGCGGCTGAAGGATTTCGGGTCCCGCAAGGCGCTGGCGCGGCATTGCGAAGAGGCGGTTTCGGAAGGGCTTTCGGCGGCGCTGAGCGGCCGGTTCGCGGCCCGGGGTAAGGAGCGCCGGTGGCGGTATGACGGGTTCGATCTGGCCTTCGGAGCGGACTCCGCTTGAATCGCAGCACACTCAGGTGCTATTTCCCCTGCTCTTTGGAAACCGTGCCGGCCGGCGCAGCGCGACGGACCGCCCACGACAGGCAATTTGTTTCCGGCAGACACGCGGCAGCATGCGCCCCGGCGGGCGGACGGCCTGCACCGGTTCAGCCGGTCGGGTGTTGAGAACGTGACGAAAAAGCTTTTTATCAAAACCTACGGCTGCCAGATGAACGTCTACGATTCCGAACGGATGGCCGACGTTCTGGCGCCGCTTGGCTATGGCCTGACGGACAATGCCGACGGCGCCGACATGGTGATCCTGAACACCTGCCACATCCGCGAGAAAGCGGCGGAGAAAGTCTATTCCGACCTGGGCCGGATCCGACCCCTGCAGGAAAACAGGGCGGAAGACGGCGGACGGATGATCGTCGCCGTCGCCGGCTGCGTGGCGCAGGCGGAGGGTGAGGAAATCCTGTCCCGCGCGCCCTATGTGGATATGGTTTTCGGGCCGCAGACCTATCACCGCCTGCCCGAAATGGTGTCGAAGGCGATGCGCGCGGCGGGCGAGAAAGTGCTGGATACCGACTTCCCGGTCGAGGACAAGTTCGACCACCTGCCCGAAGAGCGCGGCGACAGCGATGCGGTCACGGCCTTTCTGACCATTCAGGAAGGGTGCGATAAATTCTGCACCTTCTGTGTCGTGCCCTATACCCGCGGGGCCGAGTTCTCGCGCCCGGCGGCCGCAATCCTGGAAGAGGCCCGCCGGCTGACCCGCGCCGGCGTGCGGGAGATCACGCTGCTGGGCCAGAACGTAAACGCCTATCACGGCGAGGGCGCGGACGGCGTCGAATGGGGCCTTGGCCGCCTGTGCCGGGCGCTGGCCGATATCGAGGGCCTGGAACGCATCCGCTATACGACGAGCCATCCGCGCGATGTCGATGACGACCTGATTGCGGCGCATCGGGATGTCGAGCAACTGATGCCCTATCTGCATCTTCCCGTGCAGTCGGGTTCCGACCGGATCCTGGCGGCGATGAACCGGAAGCACACCGCCGATCACTACCGGCGTATCGTCGAAAAACTGCGCGACGCGCGCCCGGATTTGGCCCTTTCATCCGATTTTATTATCGGCTTTCCCGGAGAATCTGATAAGGATTTTGCAGAAACGATCAGACTGGTGACCGACATCGGCTATGCAGGCGCGTTTTCGTTCAAATATTCCGAGCGTCCCGGGACGCCGGCCGCGGCGGCGGACGAGCAGGTCGACGACGCCGTGAAATCGGAACGCCTGACCGCCCTGCAACAGCTTCTGGAAAGCCAGCAGGCCGCCTTCAACGCTTCCCTGATCGGAACCGCCGTTCCCGTGCTGATGGAAAAGCCCGGCCGCCAGCCGGATCAGCTTGTCGGCCGTTCGCCCTATCTGCAGCCAGTGCATATTGCGGTTCCCGAAAGCCGCCATGAGGCCCTGACCGGGCAGATCGTCTCTTGCCGGATCGACCGCCTGGCGGGCCACAGCCTGTTCGGGGAGATGGTTGAAACCGGCGCGGCCCCATACGACATCTCTTCCAAGGAAAGGATTTCCGCTTGAATCAGATCTCGTCGGTACCAAACGGATCAGGACGGTCAATGGCGCCCACGCTTATCCAATTCGACGACAACCGGCTTCTGCCGCTGTTGTTCGGGGAACACGACAAGAACTTGGTTCGCATAGAGGAATCTCTGGGCGTTCAGCTTATCAACCGCGGCAATCAGGTCGCCATCGAAGGGCCGCCGGACGCGGCCGACATCGCGCGCGTCGCCCTAAGCCGCCTGTACCAGCGCCTGAAGGACGGCGAGGAGGTGGAGCCCGGCGACGTGGAAGCCGCCGTCCGCATGGCCAGCGCCCCGACGGACCTGTTCGGCGAACAGGAACCGGTGATCCGCACCAAGCGACGCCACATCAAGGCGCGGTCGCCCGCGCAGGCAACCTATATGGAAGCGATGCTGCAGAACGAGTTGGTGTTCGGCATCGGCCCGGCCGGAACCGGAAAGACCTATCTGGCCGTCTGCGCCGCCGTCTCAATGCTGGTCGGCGGTCAGATCGACCGGATAATCCTGTCGCGTCCGGCGGTGGAAGCGGGCGAACGGCTCGGCTTTCTGCCCGGCGACATGAAGGAAAAGGTCGACCCCTATATGCGGCCGATCTACGACGCGCTGTACGAAAATCTACCGGCCGATCAGGTCACGCGGAAGCTGGAAAACGGCGAGATCGAGGTCGCCCCGCTGGCCTTCATGCGCGGGCGCACCCTGAAGAACGCCTTCATTCTGCTGGACGAGGCGCAGAACACCACACCGGTCCAGATGAAAATGTTCCTGACCCGGCTGGGCGAGAACAGCCGCATGGTGATCAACGGCGATTTAAGTCAGGTCGACCTGCCGCGCGGTCAGAAGTCCGGCCTGACCGACGCCGTGCATACGCTGGAGGGCGTCAAGGGCATCTCTACCGTGCGCTTCACGGAGTCGGACGTGGTGCGGCATGCGCTTGTCTCCCGCATCGTCAAGGCCTATGACGCGCAGGAGCAGGCGGTTCAAGCGCCGGAGACCAGCTCCTGACCGGACCGCTTCAAGGATCAGATACCGTGACGACACCCGTTCGCATCGATTTTAGCGGCGGCGACGATTGGCCGGCCGCCGACAAGGCGCTGGTGGAGCGCGCGGCGGCCGCCGCCATCGCCGCCGCCGACGCCTGCGAGGAAGACGAGGAACCCCCGTCTGCCTACGAAGTCAGCATTCTGCTGACCGACGACGATGCGGTCCGCATCCTGAACCGCGACTGGCGCGGCCAGGACAAACCGACGAACGTGCTGTCCTTTCCCGCCGACATGCCCGCCATCCCGGACGGCCCGCGGATGATCGGCGACATCGCGCTGGCCCGCGAAACCCTGGTCCGGGAAGCGGGCGAGCAGCGCAAGACGCTGGAACAGCATTTGCAGCATCTGGTCGTGCATGGCGTTTTGCACCTTTTCGGATACGATCACATGGACGACGCGGACGCGGCGGAAATGGAAGCCTTTGAAATCGAGATTCTGGCGGGCCTGGCCGTGCCGGACCCTTATGCGGCGGCGGACGCGGCGCTGGAGCAATCCTGATGGTTGACGACGCGACCACGTCCGACAGCGGAGAGATAGGCCGCAAGGGCGGCCTTCTTTCCCTGATCAAGAATCTGCTGGGCCGGAGCGGCGATTCCCATCTGCGCGACGCGCTGGAGGAACTGATCGAGGAGAGCGAAGAGCGGGAAACCCCGATCGCCTCCGACGAACGTATCCTGATCGCCAACATCCTGAAGTTCGGCGAACTGACCGTCTACGATGTGATGGTGCCGCGTGCGGACATTCTGGGCGTGGACGTGGACACCCCCCTGGAAGAACTGGTTCAGGAAGTGATGCGCCAGCCGCATTCGCGCTATCCCGTTTACCGCGACGTGATGGACGACATTCTGGGGGTGGTTCATATCAAGGACATCCTGTCGGCCATGGCCGCACCGGAGGCGGAATTCTCGCTGCGCGGCATCATGCGCCAGACAATGATTGTCGCGCCCAGCATGCGGGTGTTGGACCTGATGCTGCAAATGCGGGCGCAGCGCCGGCACATGGCCCTGGTGGTGGACGAGTTCGGCGGCATCGACGGCCTGGTGACCATTGAGGATCTGGTCGAGGAAATCGTCGGCGACATCGAGGACGAGCACGACATCGTCACCGGCCCGCAAATCGAAACCGCGGAAGACGGCACCGTTTTCGCCGACCCGCGCCTGCTGATCGACGATCTGGAAGCCGCCTTCGGTCCAATCCTCACCGAGGAGGAACGCGCCGAAGACATCGATACGGTCGGCGGCCTGGTTTTCACCATGGCCGGGCGCGTGCCGACACGCGGCGAACTGATCCGCCACGACGCCAGCGGCGTGGAATTCGAGGTGCTGGACGCCGATCCACGCCGGATCAAGCGGCTGCGCCTGCGCAATCTTCCAGACGCCCTGATGAAACTCGGTTAGACCGATGCTCCGCACCGCAGAGCCGCCGGCGGTCCATACCTCGTTTTCCATCGACGAGACCGGCCCCGTCTGGCTTTCCGTCGACAGGGTCTGTTCCAGCGCGGAACGGCTGCTTGGCTGGCGTCGCTACGGCGCGGCGTTCCTGCTCGGCCTTCTCTCCAGTCTGGCCCTGCCGCCGGCCTTCGTCTTCCCGGTCCTGTGGGTGACCGTCCCCCTGATGGTCTGGATCCTGAACGGTGTGAAACGCCGGCGTCAGGCGTTTTTCGCAACCTGGTGGTTCGGGTTCGGCCTGTATGTCGCCAGCCTTTACTGGATCAGCCATGCGTTGCTGATTTTCTCCGACCGGCTGTGGTGGATGGTGCCGTTCGCGGCGCTGGGTCTGCCCGCCTTCCTGGCCCTGTTCCCGGCCCTGGCGGGACTGTTTTCCTTCCTGGCGCGTCCCGGCCCCGCCCGGATATTCGCTTTCGCCGGCGCCTGGATTCTGGCGGAGTGGCTGCGCGGACACGTCCTGACGGGATTTCCCTGGAACCTGCTGGGCCATGCCTGGACCGGGACGGAGGCGCTCAGTCAGGCTGCGGCCTGGATCGGTGTCTACGGCCTGTCCGGGCTGGTCGCGCTGAGCGCCGTCCTGCCCGCGCTGGCCGCCGCGCCGGGCCCGGCGAAGCCGCCAGTCCGCCGCCGCTACGCGGCGCTGATTCTGGCACTGTCCGTTCCGGCCTGCGTCACCTTGGCCGGCGCGGCGCGGCTTTCGGACGCGCCCCAGGTCGGCATCGCGGATACGCCGGGGGTGGGCCTGCGGCTGGTGCAGGCGAATATTCCGCAGCGGGAGAAGTGGAAGCGCGACCTGAGGGCGGACAACTTCCTGCTTCACCTGGACCTCAGCGCCCGCGACCGTCCGGACTGGGTGACCCACATCATCTGGCCGGAGACCGCGGCCGCCTTTTTCCTTGAAGAGGATCTTCCCGCCCGCCAGGCCGCGGCGCAAATCGTGCCCCCGGGCGGACACTTGATCACCGGGGCCCCCCGGCGCATCCGGGATCCCTTCACCCTGCATAACGGGATTGTCATGCTGGATGACGGCGGCGGGGTGGCGCAAACCTACGACAAGGCGCATCTGGTGCCGTTCGGCGAATATATGCCGTTCCGGTCGATCCTGGGCATCGACAAGATCGCGGCGGGGTCCGTGGATTATTCGCCGGGCCCGGGTCCGCGCACCGTGACGCTTCCGGGTCTGCCGAGCTTCAGTCCGCTGGTCTGCTACGAAGTCATCTTTCCGGGCGCGGTTGTGTCCGGGACCGACCCGCGCCCCGACTGGCTGCTCAACCTCACCAACGACGCCTGGTACGGCAAAACCGCCGGCCCGCATCAGCACCTGACCATGGCGCGGATCCGCGCGGTGGAAGAAGGTCTGCCGCTGGTGCGCGCGACGAATACCGGAATCACCGCGGCTTTCGACGCCTATGGCCGGGAAATCGGCCGGCTGCCTCTTGAGGAGGCCGGGGTTCTGGATCTGCGGCTGCCCCGGCCGTTGCCGCCGACCCTGTATGCGCGAATCGGCGATCTCGGCTTTGCCGCGATCCTGATCTGGCTGGCCGGCATGGCCGTTTGGTTCCATCGATTGCCAACGCGGGTTGACTGACTTGACCGAACCGACCCGGTCGCGCCCTTGACGGCGCGCCAAGGTCCTGCGATATCGCCCGCTGGTTTTTTGCATCGCCCGCCGAATAGAATTCTACGCATATTCAAAGAGGAAGCCCTGGATCATGTCGTCGAGCTACTTGTTCACCAGCGAGTCCGTTTCCGAAGGTCACCCGGATAAAGTCTGCGACCGGATTTCGGACGAAGTCGTCGATTTGTTCCTGGGGGCCGATCCGGGCGCGCGCGTCGCCTGTGAAACGCTGACCACAACCAACCGGATCGTCATCGCCGGGGAAGTACGGGGACCGGCCTCCATCATGGATAATGGCGAGGTCGATAAAGCCAAGATCGAGGCGCTGGCCCGTGCGGCGGTCAAGGATATCGGTTACGAGCAGGACGGCTTCCACCACGCGGATGCGGCGGTGGATATCCACCTGCACGCCCAGTCGGTGGACATCGCCCAGGGGGTCGACGCATCCGGCAACAAGGACGAGGGCGCGGGCGACCAGGGCCTGATGTTCGGGTATGCCTGCCGCGAAACCGACGTGCTGATGCCAGCCCCGATCCATTACAGCCACCAGATCCTGAAAAGCCTGGCGGACGCGCGGCATGGCGACGCCAACAGCGGCCTCGGCCCGGATTCGAAAAGTCAGGTCACCCTGCTATATGAAAACGGCAAGCCGGTGACGGCGACGTCGGTTGTGGTTTCGACCCAGCATGCCGAAGGGCTGGAGCAGGCGGAGGTCCGGGAGATTGTCCGTCCGCATGTCGAAAAGATTCTGCCCGACGGCTGGATGCCGCCGGAAGAGGAATTCTACGTCAATCCGACCGGCCGTTTCGTGATCGGCGGCCCGGATGGCGACGCCGGCCTGACCGGCCGCAAGATCATCGTCGACACCTATGGCGGCGCGGCGCCGCACGGCGGGGGCGCCTTCTCCGGCAAGGATCCGACGAAGGTCGACC
>JANQIT010000092.1 GCA_028282025.1 Hwanghaeella sp.
TCTTCAGGCAGACGCCATTCCGGCCGCCGTCCCATATCTGCGGCCCGATCCGAGTTCACTGGCCTATTGGCGTTCCCGTCTTCCGGCGGCGGGGATCGCTATCGGGATCGCCTGGTCCGGCGGCGGGGGCGACATCCCGCTCTCCGCCTTCGCGCCGCTGGCGCGCCTACCGGGCGTCACGCTGGTTTCCCTGCAAAAGGGCGATGCAAGGCGGGAAATAGCGGATTGCGGCTTCCCGGTACTGGATCTGGGCGATGAGATCGACGAGACCGCCGGCGCCTTCGTCGACACCGCCGGTCTGGTCAGCGTGCTGCCCCTTGTCGTCGCCAGCCAATCGCCGATTGTTCACCTGGCCGGCGCGCTGGATAGAACGGTTTGGGCGGTCCTGCCGCCGACCCCGCACTGGTGCTTCGGTCTGGACGGCGACAGCACGCCTTGGTATCCCAGCACCGTTCTTTTTCGCCGTGACGCGCGGCATACCTGGGGCCACACACTGGCGCACGTTGCGCAACAGATTTCAGGATTGCGTGATCTTACCCAATCTTACCGGGGCTAAACCTTGGCAAACGGGCAGGAGCACCTAGGTGAACAGGGAGCGCTATTGTTCTTCGAACAATCCCACTGCGCATTTTCGTGTTCCTGGTGTCTGTGGCCGGCTTTCCCGGCGCGTTTGCCGGCGAAACGGGCCATGCGGGTAAAGGCGTTTACGAACAATTAGTGTTAAAAGGCGACTCTATGCATAGGGGTGCAACAGCCTTCACGAAGCGAGGGAGCGGGTAACCATGAAGTTCAGTGTTGTTGCAGGACTCCTGACATTGCTGTCCGGGTTCGCGTTGACGCCCGCGCCGGCGATTGCAATGACCGGCCCGCCGGGAAAAGCACAAACCTCCCTGGTGGTTGCGAAAACAGCTATCGATGCCGGTGAGTTCGAAAAGGCGACCACCGAACTCCGCACGGTTCTGGTGAACGAACCCGATAACGCGGATGTCTGGAATATGCTGGGCTTCAGCTACCGCCGTATGGGCGAATTCGATATGGCCTGGGACGCATACGAGCGCGCCCTGACAATCAATCCCAACCACCGCGGTGCGAACGAATACCTCGGTGAGCTGTACCTTCAGCAGGGGCAGATGGATCTCGCCAAACAGCAGTTGAAGAAACTGGCGAAGATTTGCCCTTTCGGCTGTCGCGAGCGCAACACCCTGGAACAGCGCATCAAAGAAGAGGGCGGGATCTGACGCAGGCGATGCTCACAGCATCGTGATGCGACATCCTGCCAGCCGGGAAGCTGCACAGACCGTCTCAGTGGTTCCAAGGAAAGGTGACAGGCCCTAGAAGCCGAGCGCCGGGTCCGAACGATACGGTTCGCCCCCATCTTCTTTCACCTCGCATTCGGGCAACAGGGACAGGTCGGATACGCCGCAAACCCGCATCAGCCCGTCGCGTCCGCGGATCTCCGTCTCGACATCCCTGTAACAGGCTGAATCCAGTCCGCAGAGATCCGCAACCTCTCCGCTGACGACAAGCGGCGTTCCGATGGACTTGGTCAGCCCTTCAAGCCGACTCGCCATGTTCACCGTATCGCCGATTGCGGTCAGTTGAACGCAACGGCCGTATCCCATCTCACCGACGATGGCGGGCCCGACATGGACGCCGATACCCACGCGAAGAGGGCTTTCAAGCTCGTCTTCCAGTGCGGCGTTCATCTCTTCGATACGCTCGCTGATCAGGCGGGCCGCTTCCAGCGCCTGTTCCGCCGCGTGTTTCTTGTCCTCCATACCGACACCGAACAGCGCCATGACCCCGTCGCCGACAAACTTGTCCAGATAGCCGCCCGCCTCTTCGATCGACCGGCCCATGGCGTCGGAATAGCGGTTCAGAAGGAACACCACGTCATAGGGTAATCTGTGTTCGGACAGGCCGGTGAAATTTCGAATGTCGGCGAACAGCACGGCGATTTCGATTTCCTCGCCCTGTAAATATCCGGGTTTGGCGAAGCCGTCCCGCGCGGTCGCCGTCGGCGGCAGCAGGCGCGAAATGCGAACCCGGCTGACCTGGGGCCGGGCCTGACAGGCAAGCCGGACATCGGGCGCGGCCGCAATCCGGCCCAGCACCGAAAGTTCCTCAGGCGAAGGCGGATCGATAAAGTCCAATCCGGACAGAATCTTGACCCGGCAGGTGGAACATCGCCCGCGTCCGCCGCAGACGCTGGCATGCGGGATATTGTGCAGACGGCTGGCCTCCAGGATCGACATGCCTTCCGGCACATGGATCTCCTGCCCGCGGTCGTAGCTGATCTGGACCATGCCCCGTTGGCGTTCGATGATTTTCCGGCACTGCCCCGCAATCAGAACCAGGACCACAAGCACCGCATATCCCGCCAGGAAGCCGTTTTCGACCTGATACAGAAACTCAACCGCTTCCCAGGGCGGCGGATTGACAGAACGAAACATGGAATCGACATAGCCGGGATCTTGAGACAGGGCGGCAACCTCCCGCCCGGCGGACCAGGCTCCGGTATAGGAGTAAAACGGCACCAGGACCGCGGCCAGCATCAGGAAACGGGAATAACGGCCCCAGAACTCCTTGGTCGAAAGCCAGTAATAAAGCCCCAGGCACCCGTGTATCCACGCCACGGCGAGAACCGCCATCTGACGAACGCCGACCCAGACGTCGTATTCGAAGTAAATCGAAAGCAGCCAGGCGTAACTGGGATCCGACCCGTAAAATGTGTCGAGCACCCGCGTCCCGATGATATGCAGCGCCAAGAGGGGCGGAATGGACAGTCCGGCCAGAAGCTGCACGATTTCCGCCCGCTGCATCGCCCGGAATGTCCGGCGCACATACAAACTGTGGAATGCCAGCGAGATATGCACCAGAAACGCACCGTAGAGGAGCATCTGTCCGATAGGATTGCCGAAAGGCGCCTGCAGCACAGGCCGCGCGGTCTCCATGGCGGATAATGAGAAAATCCCGATCCCGTGGTTAATCAGGTGTTGAAGGACATACCCGAACAAGACCAAACCGGAAATCAGGCGGACGCGGCGTATCACCGGGCACACCCCCTTATAACGTGAACAGGTGTTAGCGGATTTCGGTTTTCACCGCACCCAAAATTGTCGTGGGGTGTGCGGAGGGACCAGACCCAACGTGCTTGAAACTGCGGTTTTTTTGACTAAACCTTCGCACCGACTCGGATACGCCCCCAACGACCGGCTTTTCCGGCCCGGGTGTCATCATAAACCATCGAACGGCGGATCATGGGATGATCGAACTCGACCATCTGACTAAGAATTTCGGGCCGCATCGCGCCGTCGACGGCATCTCGTTCTCCGTTTCCAAGGGGGAAGTCCTCGGTTTCCTGGGACCGAACGGAGCCGGCAAGTCGACCACCATGCGCATGATTACAGGCTATCTCGCGCCGACCTCCGGAACCGCCCGCATCGTCGGCTACGATGTCCGCACCGACCCCGTGGCGGTGAAACGATGCCTAGGATATTTGCCCGAAGGCGCGCCCGCCTGGCCCGACATGACCCCGATGGCCTTCCTGCACTTCGCAGCGCAGATCCGCGGTTTCGACGGAAAGGCAGCCGAGGCGCGCGTCGGGGCGGCGGCCGAGAAAGCCAACCTGCGCGACGTCATGCACCAACCCATCGGAACGCTGTCCAAGGGGTTCAAGCGCCGCGTCGGCCTGGCCCAGGCCTTGCTGCACGACCCGGCGGTCCTGATTATGGACGAACCCACCGACGGGCTCGACCCGAACCAGAAGCATGAGGTGCGCAAGCTGATCGCGGAAATGGCGGGCGACAAGGCCATCATCATCTCCACCCATATCCTGGAGGAGGTGGACGCAATCTGCAGCCGCGCAATCGTAATCGCCAAAGGCAGGATCGTCGCGGACGAAACGCCGGAGGGACTGGAGCGCCGGTCGGACCGGCACAATGGCGTGTCGCTCACCGTTCCGGACGGGCAGGCCGGGCAAGCCGCCGCGCTGATCGAGGCGCTGGGCGATGTCGAGCGGGTCGAACGGTTGTCGGACACGCGCCTGTTCTGCCGGCCGGCCGCGCAAAGGCCCATCGCCTCCGCGGTAGCGCAGGTACTGCGCCAGAACAATATCGGCTTCGAGGAATTGTACGTGGAACGCGGGCGGCTGGACGAGGTGTTCCGAACCATCACGCAAGGGGAAGAACCGGTGACGGAGGCGTCCCATGCGTAACGTTCTGACCCTGTTCAAGCGGGAGATGACCTCCTACTTCGCCACCCCGCTGGCCTATATTTTCATCGTGATCTTCCTGCTGATGGCGGGGGCCTTCACCTTCTATCTGGGTAACTTCTTCGAACGCGATCAGGCGGACCTGGAAGCCTTCCTGCAATTCCATCCCTGGCTTTATGTCGTGCTGATCCCGGCGATCTCCATGCGGCTGTGGGCGGAAGAGATCAACAGCGGCACCATCGAACTGCTGATGACCCTGCCGATCACAACCACGGAAGCGGTGCTGGGCAAGTTCCTGGCCGCCTGGATCTTTGCGGGCGTGGCCTTGGCGCTGACATTTCCGATCTGGATCACGGTCAATTATCTGGGCAGCCCGGATAATGGCGCAATCGTCGCCGGCTATCTGGGCAGTTTCTTCATGGCGGGCGGTTATCTCGCCGTCGGGGCCTTTCTGTCGGCGGTGACCCGCAGTCAGGTGATCGCCTTCGTGCTCTCGACCTCCGTCTGTTTCGTGCTCACGGCGAGCGGTGCGCCGCTGGTCCTGAATTTCTTTTCCACCTTCGCGGGCGACGAGGTTCTGGCCTTCATCCGGTCCCTCAGCTTCCTGGATCATTTCCAGAACATCATCCGCGGCGTCGTGGACATTCGGGACATCGTCTATTTCGGATCGCTGATCGCGTTCTTTCTCTATTGCAATGTTCTGGCGGTAAACCGCTTCAAGGGGGCCTGATCGATGTCTGGTTTGTTCGCCCGCCGCGGCGGTTGGCTGATTGGCGTCGCCATCGCCGTTGTGCTTTTCGTCCTGGTCAATGTCGGCATCGGCCGCGTGGTCGGCATCCGCCTGGATCTGACACAGGACAGGCTGTTCACCCTGTCGGAAGGGACGCGAACCCTGATGGCCGGCTTGGAAGAACCGATTGCGCTGACCTTCTACTATTCGGACGAGCTTGGAAAACGCATCCCGCAATATGCCAGCTTCGCCACCCGGATCGAGGATCTGATGCGCGAAATGGCGGAAGCGTCGAAGGGGATGCTGACCGTCGAGCGGGTCAATCCGGAACCCTTCTCCGAAGCGGAAGACCAGGCGGTTGAACTCGGCCTGCAGGGCGTTCCCATCGACGATACCGGCGACAATGTCTATTTCGGCGTGAACGCGGTCGGCTCGGACCCGGACCAAAGCCGCGGCATTCCCTTCTTTCAAGCGGACCGGGACATCTTCCTGGAATACGACCTGACCAAGCTGATCTACCGCACCGCCAATCCGGAGTTGGCCACCGTCGGCGTAATCTCCGGCAAGGAGGTGTTCGGAAACGCCTTCGCGGCGATGGGCGGCGGACCGGCGGAGCCGTGGTACCTGCTGATCCAGATGCAGGATTTTTTCGAGGTGCGCCGGGTGGCCTCCGCCGAGTCGCTGCTGGAAAACGCGCCGGACATCCTGTTGATCATCCATCCGACCGACCTTGACGACGCATTCCTCTACGCCATCGATCAGTTCATGCTGCGCGGCGGGCGCGCGGTCATCTTGGTCGATCCGTGGAACGAAACCGCGGCGGGCCAGCGGCTGGTGCCGGGCGCGCCCAGCTTCGTTCCCGAGACGTCGGACCTGAAGCTTCTGTTCGACCGTTGGGGCGTCGAAGTGCCGGAAGGCGAGACGGTCGGGGACCGCAATCTGGCCCGCGTGGTCAATGCCGGCGCGGAAGGCCAGGTCATTGCGGCCCCCTATATCTCCTGGATCGAGCCGAAAGAAGACAACCTGAACAACCAGGATGCGGTGATGGCCTCGATCCGCAGCTTGCTGCTGCCGTCTCCCGGCTCGATCCGGGTTGCGCCGGACGCGGCGGTCACGGCGACGCCGTTGATCACCTCCACCGACGACGCCACCCTGGTGCCGAACGACCCGGAACGTCAGCCCGACCCGCTGGCCTTGCTGGACACCTATGCGCCGACCGGCGAAAGCTACGTCCTGGCCGCACGGCTTTCCGGGTCCGTCCAGACCGCCTTTCCGGATGGGCCGCCGGCGCCCGCCCCGCCGCCGCAACCGGTTTCGACCGGCGATGATGCGGGCGAAGGCACAGCCGAGGCTGAGACGGAAGCGGAAACACCGCCGCCTGCACCGCAAGGCCCGGCCTTCCTGCCCCACCTGTCGGAATCGGAATCCCCGATGAACGTGATCCTGATTGCCGACGCGGATATGGCGGAGGACCAGTACTGGCTGAACGTTCGCAACTTCTTCGGTCAGCGCATCGCCCAGCCCTTCATGGATAACGGCGCGTTCCTTCTGAACGGCCTGGAAAACCTGCAAGGGTCGAACGAGTTGCTGAACCTGCGCGCCCGCCGGAATGGACAGCGTCCGTTCGAACGGATCGACGCGCTGCGCCTGGACGCGGAAGCACAGTTCCGTAGCGAGGAACAGGCGCTGCAACAAAAGCTACAGGAAACCGAAGCCCGGCTGGCGGAACTGCAGCAGGGCCCGGTCGATGGCGCGGAACTGCCTGTAACCGACGAACAGATAGAGGCGATGCAGGCTTTCACCGACGAGCTGCTGGAAATTCGCAAGAGTCTGCGTCAGGTGAACCTCAACCTGCGCAAGGATATCGAGGAACTGCAATCGACCCTGCGTTTCCTGAACATCGCGGCCGTGCCGGTTCTGGTCACCGTGTTCGCCATCGGGCTGGGCCTGTACCGGGCCCGGCGGCGTTCCGCATTGCGTTAAGCGGGGTCGTTTACGCGAGGCTCTCGCCGGGACGAACGGGCCAGCCGCGCAACAGGTCGGCGGCGTCCATCGGCTTCTTGCCGGGCCGTTGCAGCCGCTTGAGACGCACTGCGCCGACGCCGCAGGCAACTAGAAGTCCCTCGTCCAGCACCGCCCCCGGCGCGCCGTCGCCCTCCGCCGGTTCCGCCTCCAGCACCTTCACGACCTCCCCGCCCCGGCGCACCGTCGCCCCGGGCCAAGGGGTGAAGGCGCGGATCTGTCTATCCAAAGCGGACGCCGGCTGCGACCAGTCGAGCGGCGCTTCCTCCTTGGAGAGTTTGGCCGCATAGGTCACAAGGGTTTCGTCCTGTTCGACAGCATGGGCGTCGCCAGCCGCCAGCGCCTCCAACGTTTTCACCAGCAGAGGCCCGCCAATCTCCGCCAGCCGGTCGTGCAGGCCGGCGGACGTCATACGCGGGCCGATGGTTACCGCCTCGGCCGCCAGCATGGGACCTGCATCCAGCGCGGCCACCATCTGCATGATCGTGACGCCCGATTTTTCGTCGCCCGTCAGGACGGCGCGGTGGATCGGGGCCGCGCCCCGCCAGCGCGGCAGCAGGGACGCATGCACGTTCAGACAGCCGAGCCGCGGCGCATCCAGGATGTTCTGCGGCAGGATCAGCCCATAGGCCGCGACCACCGCGGCATCCAGGTTCAGCGCTTTGAAATCGGCCAGGGCCTCTTCCGTTTTCAGGCTTTTGGGCGTGCGCACCTCGATCCCGAGTTCCTCGGCGGCCCGGTGCACCGCCGTCTTGCGCAGCTTGCCGCCGCGGCCGGCGGGTTTCGGCGGCTGGGAATAGACGCAGAGGACGCGGTGGCCGCGTGCGACCAGTGCGCGGAGCGTCGGTACGGCGAAATCGGGCGAGCCCATAAAGGCGACCCGCAAGGGCGTCGCCGTCGTTGAAACCGTCATGGAATGGGAACCGCCCGGTTCAGGCGGCCTTCTTCTTCTGTTTGCTGAGTTTCTGCAGCTTCTTCAGCTTACGCAGGATCATGTTGCGTTTCAGCGTGGAGAGATGATCCACGAAAACGATGCCTTCCAGGTGATCCATCTCATGCTGCACACAGGTCGCGAGCAGCCCGTCCGCTTCGATTTCCTGCTGTTCATTGTTTTCGTCCAGATACCGCACCGTTACGCGGGCGGGCCGCTGGACGTCCGCATACTGTTCCGGGAAGGACAGGCAGCCTTCTTCGTAGGTGCCGAGTTCCTCGCTCTCCCAGGTGATTTCCGGGTTGGCCATCTTGATCGGGCGCGGCTCTTCATCGGCGCGGGCGACATCGACCACCAGAATCTGCTTGGAAACGCCGACCTGCGGCGCGGCCAGACCGATGCCCGGCGCGTCGTACATGGTTTCCAGCATATCATCCATAAGCTGGGCCAGTTCGGGGGTGACGGCGTCAACCGGCGCGCACTTTTCTTTCAGTACCGGATGCGGCGCGACCAGGATTGGTAGAACGGCCATGGATAGTCCTGTTTTGCTTCGGTTTGTCTGGGTTTCCGCTGGTTTAGGTAGGCTTCAATCCGGCGGGCGTCAAGGGACCGGACAGTCGCCGGGCCGCCCCGAATCGGGGCATGGTGCGTGGTTGCAAAGCGTTCGAAAGTTATCCCGGCCATGATGCTGCAAAACCTGGACCCCGTTCTTCTCCTGCTCTCCGGCGTGCTGCTGGCCGCGGTCGGCGCATTGGTCTGGATGGCCGCGGCGCGGTCGCGTTCGGCACGTGACGAACAGGCGGCCACGGTACGCCAGTTAATGGAGCATCAGGCGCAATTGGCAGGCCGGCTGGGCCAGTTTGCGGAACAGTCGGCGGGCGCGCAGGCGGCCCTGCAAGGATCCGTCGGCGACCGGCTGCAGGCGCAGGAACGGGCGATCACCCGGATGCTGGACGAAAGGCTGGGCGCGCTGACCCGCCGGGTCGGGGACAGCCTGCACCAGCAGACGACCCAGACACAGACAACCATCGGCGATCTGAAGGAACGCCTGGGCGCGATCAACGCGGCGCAGGAGCGGATCACCAAATTAAGCGAACAGGTCGTCAGTCTGCAGGATGTCCTCAGCAACAAGCAGGCGCGGGGCGGCTTCGGAGAAATCCAGCTTGAGGATCAAGTCAAGGCGGCCCTGCCGCCGTCCGCCTATGAGTTTCAATTCACCTTGTCGAACAAGACGCGCGTCGACTGTATGCTGAAACTGCCGAACCCACCGGGGCCCATCGGCGTCGATTCAAAGTTCCCGTTCGAAAGTTTCAACGCCATCCGTAACACGCCGGACGGCGAAGAACGGCTGCGCGCGCGCAAGGCGTTCGGACGGGACGTGCTGGTGCATGTAAAGGCCATCGCGGACAAGTATATCCTGCCGGGCGAAACGGCGGATTGCGCGCTGATGTTCCTGCCCTCGGAAGCGATTTACGCGGAACTGCACGCCGAACTGCCGGACATTGTCGAACAGGCGCACCGGGCCCGTGTCTATATCTGTTCGCCGACAACCCTGATGGCGCTGCTGAACACAATCCGCGCCGTTCTGAAAGACACCCAGATGCGCGAACAGGCGGGCCTGATCCAGAAGGAGGTTCACACCCTGAACCAGGACGTGGCCCGGCTGGGCAAGCGGGTTGAGAACCTGCGCAGCCATTTCGGTCAGGCGAACAAGGATATCGAGGAAATCGAGACCTCGGCAAGGAAGATCACGTCGCGGGCGGCCAAGATCGACGCAGTGGAACTGGCCGACATAGATCCGCTGGAAGCGGTCACCGCCCCGGGCCCGGCGGACCCGCCGCCCCGGCCGACGCTGGTTGCGAACGGAGACTGAGGATGGCGGGCCCTATCGCCTTTCTGGGGCTGGACCATGTCGTCATCCGCTGCGCCGATATCGACCGCATGGCTGCTTTCTATGAAACGGTGCTGGGATGCCGGCGCGAACGGGTGCTGGAGGATCTGGGTCTCTATCAGTTCCGCGCCGGCGCCTGCCTGATCGATCTGGTGGACATCCGCAAGCCGGTCGGTGCGGGTCCCGCGCCCGATCCGACGAACCCGAACATGGCCCATGTCTGTCTGCGGATCGAGGATACGGACTGGCCCGGCCTGATCGCGTATTTCCGCGACTTGGATGTGGATATCGACACAGAGCCCGGCCGCCGATACGGCGCGGACGGTCAGGGCCAATCGATCTATCTGCGCGACCCGGAAGGGAACGTGCTGGAATTGAAGATGTCGCCGGAACCGGGCACGCGGCTCGACAGTCTTTAGCGCCCGGCGCGGCCCGGCCGGTCCGTTAGGGTTCCTGGTATGGTGCGGGTTACGGCCGGACCGAATAGCGGAAGGAAAGCGTCGCCTCCCCATCGCCGGGGACGGTCACCGTCCAGACCGCCTGTCCGGCGGCGCGGCGTTCGTGCAATTGCGATTCTTCCAGGATGCGCCATTCCCCGAACAGGGTTTCGACAACCTCCACGGAGGCCGCGTCGGGCCGCGCGTTCCGCAAAGTGATCTCATAGGCCGCTTCGAACTCTCCGCGCTGGCCGACCCGCCGGAACGCGGTTTGCCGCCGTTCCGCGCTGAGATCGAAGCTTTGCCCCAGCGCCAGTTCCGCACGCTGGCCGGCCGCCAGATGCCCGATCCGGTCTTCCCCCAGCAGAACCGGTGTGGCCCCGCCGTCGTCATACACCCGGACCAGCCCCGCCGGCAGCGGCAGTCCCAATCCGTTTTCCTCGCTGTTCGTTACGGTGAGAATCACGTCCGGCCGCTGCCGCACCACACCGTCCGGCGACCGCCCGGTGGCGAAATGCGCGTCTCCCCCAAGCCGGTACAGCCGTTCGACGGTGACGGCGCGTGTTTCGAACAAGGGGATTTTACGCTCCTGACCGTGCGGAACGTCGGTCCGGCCCGGCAGGTCGTAACGATGATAATCCCCGACCGTACCCTGTTCCGGCAAAGCCGCGCTGTCCGCCGCTTCCATCGCCATGGCGCGGGCTTTCAGGCGCGGCTGCGGCGGTGCGGCGGACCGGCGGTTGACGTCGCCGGCGACAAGGCTGACCGTCGCGCCGCGATAGTCCACGCCGGTTTGATTGCTGAGCGAGGCAAATCCGCTGAGCATCAGACGGTCGCCATCTTCGGAAAGCGTGCCCGCATAGTCCGCGCGCCAGCCGATGCCGCCTGTCAGATACCGAAGATCCAGGGCGTAAGTTCCCGCCGTCGGTGTGATCAGAGACACGGCAAGCGCCCCGTCCACGCGGGCCAACGGGTCGTCCACATCGAATGCCGGATAGCCCGGCGGGTTTGTTTGAATCAGACCGTCCAGGCGGACAGTCACACCGCCGGACAGGCTGAGCAGGTCCGCATCCCGGACGGACGCCTCACCGGTCGCCGGATTGACCGTCACCCACTTTATGGTCTGCCCCACGAACCGGCGCAGCAGGGTTGTCGTGGACAAGGGTTCAAGCGGGAACCGCAGGGACACCACGCGCGCGTCGCCGGCGGTCACCACCACACTGTCGCGCTGAACGGCGGCGGGCAGGTCGGACGCGGCGATTGTATAGGCGCCCTTGTCCAGTTCGACCGGCCTTCGGTCCCGGATCAGGGCGAAGCCGCCGGAATAGGCGGCGATCCCGACCGACCGCGGCCCCTCTAACCCGCCGGTTTCGGTCTGTTGGGACCAAGTGGGCGACGCCGCCGCCAACAGTCCCGCCGCCAGGATCAGAGTCCGCGCCATTCTCATGAATACAATACTCCTGTGCCGTAAAGAAAATTCCTGAAAATCAGGGACGCCTTCGGCGTTTCCCGGTAGTTGCCCCGGTAATGTGCATTCTCCCCCGACCAGGACCCGGCGATCACCTTGGCCTCTATCTCCGGGTGAAACTGAACCGAATACCAGGACCCGCCGTGATCGAGCGCCATGGCGGGCATGTTCCCATCGGCCGCAAGCACCGTCGCCCCGTCCGGCGCGACCGCCAGACGTTCGTAATTGCCGAAATGGAACATGGCGTCGTCGGTCAGCCCGTCGAACAGGAAATGGTCCCGGCCGGCGTCCGTGAGGGGCGCTTCCAGGGTTCCCGCCATCGGACCCGACGGGATTTTGTCGACCGCAGCGCCTTCCATCATGCCGATCGTCTGATGCCCGCCGCAAATTCCGAACACAGGCGCGCCGGTCTTCCGCAGGGCGTGCAGCCAGTCGATCAGATCGCGCTGCCAGGGCAGATCGTCATGCACCGAATGGAAACTGCCGCCGACGATCACCGCATCGTGGCCGCCCACCTCCGGCAGCGTTTCGCCCCGCGACAGATACACGCCGTCGAACGCGATCCTGTCCAGCAGGCCCAGGTCCTGCAGCATCAGCCGGAACCAGTGAACCTCATCATCGCCGCCGTCCGCATCCGCGAACAGGGCCGGATCATAGCGTCCGGGCGCGCCAAGCATGCCGACAAAGAGCACGGCGGGGCGCGCGGGCATCAGCCGAGCGCCTGCCGCGCCTGCAAGGCCGCGCTGAGCGTGCCGTCATCCAGGTAATCCAACTCGCCGCCCACCGGGACCCCATGCGCCAAGCGGGTAACTTTCACCCCGGTTTCGGCCAGTCGTTCGGTGATGTAATGCGCCGTGGTCTGCCCCTCGACAGTCAGATTGGTGGCCAGGATGATTTCCGTCACCGATCCGCCGCCGCAGCGTTCGACAAGACTGCCGATGTTCAGGTCTTCAGGGCCGATCCCATCGATGGCGGACAGCACGCCCCCCAGTACATGATAGCGGCCCTTGAAGGACGCGGTCCGCTCCAGCGCCCACAAATCGCCGACCTGCTCCACCACGCAGATCGTGGATCGATCGCGCGTCGAATCCGCACAGATAGAGCAGGGATCGCGCGTATCCAAATTGCCGCAGACGCCGCAGATGGCGATGGCTTCGCTGGCGTCCTTCAAGGATTGCGCCAGGGGCGTCATCAGGCTTTCGCGGCGCGTCACCATATACAGGGCCGCCCGCCGGGCGGACCGGGGGCCGAGGCCCGGCAGGCGGGACAGAAGTTGAATGACGCGGTCGATCTCGTTCATGGAGGCGGTCAGAAAGGAAGTTTCATGCCCGGCGGCAATTGCAGGCCGCCCATGATCTTCTGAGTCTCTTCCTGGGTGAAACTGTCGACCCGCTGGCGCGCATCGTTGCAGGCTGCGACGATCAGATCCTCCAGCACCTCCCGGTCATCGGGAACGATCAGGGAAGGATCGATGGACAGACGCCGCATTTCCCCCTTGCCGCTCATGGTGACGGTCACCATGCCGGCCCCGGAGGAGCCGGTCAGTTCCGCTTCCGCAAGCCGGTCCTGCATCTCCTGCATTTTGGTCTGCATTTCCTGCGCTTGCTTCATCATTTGGCCGAGGTTCTTCATCATGGCCAGGCTCCTCAATTACGTGAACTCTTGTCCTAGAGCGTGTCGTCTTTACGTGGACTCGTCCGGTTCGGACGCTTCCGGCGCATCCCCGGCGGCGGGCGGTTCGTCGGGAACAGGCGTCACTTTCTTGATCTTCGCGCCCGGGAAGGCGTCCATCACGGCCTTCACCATTGGGTCTTCCGCCGCGGCTTCGAACCGGGCCTGCTCAGCCTCCTTCCGCCGTTCGGCGACGGTGGGTTCCCCGGCCTCGCCGCTTACGGCGACGACCCAGCGCTCGTCGAACCAGGCGTTCAGCAGACTGCCCAGCCGGTTCGTCAGGTCGCGGGGGGCCGCGGGCGTGGGCCTGAGGTCAATGCGCCCCGGTTCGAAACGGACCAGATGAACATCGTGCACCAAATGCTTCAGCAACCGTCCTTCCCGCTTCTCCTCAATCAGGGAGAGAAGATCGGCGTAGCTGTTGAGCGCCTGGGCCGGCGCCGGGCGGGCCGGTTTCGGCTCCGCCGCAGGGGCCGGCATCGGGGCGGATGGCGCACCGTTGGACACCAGCGACATCGCGGGCGCCCCATCCGGCGGCGATGCGGCGCTAACTGACTGCGTACCGACCGCCCCGGCGGCACCGCCCGACGGCGCACCGGCCGCCCCGGCGGCACCGCCCGACGGCGCACCGGCCGGTGCGGAGGACGCGGCGCGCGCCCCGCCCGGTCCCGCATCGCCGGACTGAAGCCGTTTGATCAGATCGCCGGGGGGCGGCATGTCGGCCGCGTGAATAAGACGGATCAGGACCATTTCCGCCGCTTGAATCGGGTTCGGCGCGTTCCGGGTCTCGGCAAGTCCCTTAAGCAGCATCTGCCACGTTCTGGACAGGTGCGGCATGCCCAGCTTGCCGGCCATCTCCGTCCCGCGGGTGCGTTCCAGTTCGGGCGTGGCCGTCCGCCCCGCAAGGTCCGGGGCCAGCTTGACCCGGGTCAGCCAGTGGCAAACATCCAACATGTCCTGCAAGACAACCGCAGGATCCGCGCCCGCGGCGTACATTTCGTCGATCAGTGCAAGCGCCCCCGGCGCGTCGCCCCGCATCGCCGCGTCGAACAGATCGTAGACCCGCGACCGGTCCGCCAGGCCCAGCATGTCCCGGACCTGATCCCCGGTGACCGCACCGTCGGCCAGGGCGATGGCCTGATCCAGGATAGAGAGGCCGTCCCGCACAGATCCGTCCGCGGCCCGCGCGACCATGGCCAGCGCCTCTTCCTCGACCGGGCGGTCTTCCTGTTCGGCGACCCAGCGGAAATGCTCCACCAGCATCTCCAGCGGAACACGGCGCAGGTCGAATCGCTGACAGCGGCTCAACACCGTTACCGGGACCTTGCGGATTTCCGTCGTCGCGAAAATGAACTTCACATGCTCCGGCGGTTCTTCCAGGGTCTTCAACAGCGCGTTGAAGGCGTTGCGGGACAGCATGTGCACTTCGTCGAGGATATAGACCTTGTAGCGGGCGGAGACGGGCCGATACCGCACGCCGTCAATCAGTTCGCGGATTTCATCCACGCCGGTGCGGCTGGCGGCGTCCATTTCCTGGACATCGACATGGCGGTCCTCTGCGATCGACACACAGTTGGGGCACACGCCGCAGGGTTGCGGGGTGGGCTGACCCGCGCCGTCGGGGCCGATGCAATTCAGGGCCTTGGCGATGATCCGCGCCGTCGTGGTCTTCCCCACGCCGCGCACGCCGGTCAGCATGAAGGCTTGGGCGATACGGCCGCTGTTGATGGCGTTGGTGAGGATTCTGACCAGCGCTTCCTGGCCGATCAGGGTGTTGAAGTCCTTCGGACGGTATTTGCGGGCCAGAACGCGGTATGCGGCGGCAGACGGGTCGTCAGACATGTGTCATTCGAGTCTTCGAGCGCCCCATGGATCGTTAGCGCCTGGCGATGGAGCGGAAGGCCGAACCCACGACCCGGACCGAAACTCGTTACGGCTGCTTCCTTCCGGATCTGACCGGGTTGGCGAGGAGTCCGTCCGCAGGCCGACCTTCCGCCCCTTATATCGGGTATCGGCGGCGGAGTCTCAAGCGAAAGATTCCAACCGCGACCGGCATCCCCATCGGCAACGCTGCGTTGGCCAGAAGTCGGATTGCCGGGCCCGGTGCGACATGCGACATTCTGGCACCCGCCAAGATATCGAGATTCAGCCAATGCCCTATATGCCGCATCATCCGCAGCATCTGCCGCGCCGTGCAAACTATTACGAAGCCGGCCCCCTGGACCGCGCCGCGGAATACCGCACGGACATGAGCGCCCTGATCCAGCGGATCGGCGACGGCGCCGCTAGGATCGTGCCGGTCTGGCGGTCGCACAATCTGGTCGCGGCATCCGACGCCGGCGACGAGCCGGTGCCGGTCCTGCTACGGGGCGACCACCCGGCGGTCGGAGAGGCGGAGACGCTGATTTTCCTCGGCATTCATGAGGAGACGGCCCATTTCGCCATCGATCTTTCCGCGTATGAAGCGCCGCCGCTGGCGGATATCGGCGTGTTTCAGGACCTGCGCGCGTTCGGCCAGTTGATCAGCCATGCGGAAGGCTCGGTCCTGGCTTATGCCCGCGGCCTGATTTTCTGGCATCAGCGGCACCGTTTCTGCGGGGTCTGCGGATCGCCGACGGAAAGCGCGCAGGCCGGGCATGTCCGGAAATGCACCAATCCCGATTGCGGCGCACAGCATTTCCCGCGCACCGACCCGGCGGTAATCATGCTGGTCCATGACGGCGCGGACAGCATTATCCTGGGCCGGCAGGCCAACTGGCCGCCCGGCATGCATTCGGTCCTGGCAGGTTTCGTGGAACCGGGCGAAAGCCTGGAGGACGCCGTCGCGCGGGAGATCTACGAGGAAGCGGGCGTGACCGTCCGCGACGTCCACTATCACTCTTCCCAACCCTGGCCATTTCCGGCCTCGCTGATGGTCGGTTATACGGCGCAGGCCACGGCGACGGAATTGAACGTCGATCTGGAAGAGATCGAGGAAGCCCGCTGGTACAGCCGGGAAGAGATCCTGAATTCGCCGGAAGACATGACCTTCCGCCTGCCGCGCCGGGATTCCATCGCCCGCCGGCTGGTCGACGATTGGCTGGGCGAGGATGCGGCCAAGATGAAGAGTCAGAGCCCCAACACGCCCTTCCCCAAGGCGAAAGTCTACTAGGGGCGGCGCCGAAGCACCGGAACCCGGCACGATGACACGCCCCAAAGCCCTGCTGTTCGATATCGGCAATGTCGTGATCCGGGTGGATATGCAGCGATCCTTCGATCATTGGGGCGTGTCGTCGGGCGTTCACCCGTCCAATTTCGCGGCCCGGCACCAGCGGGACGCCGTCCACCAGCAGTACGAACGCGGCGAGATTGAAACCGCGGTCTATATGACGCACCTCCGCCAACTACTCGGCCTGGAGATCGGGTTGGAGCAGATGGTAGAGGGTTGGAACGCCCTGCTTCTGGAAGAGGTCGATGGAATCGCCGAGGTGCTGCAACGATTGGCCGGGGCCGTGCCGCTTTATGCGTTCAGCAATACGAACCGAGCGCATGTAGAGCATCTGACGGCGCGGTTCGGCAGTCTTCTCGATCTATTCGACGAGGTGTTCGTCTCTTCCTCAATCGGCCATCGCAAACCGGAACCGCAATCCTTCCGGCACGTCGCGGACGCCATCGGCGTGACGCCCGCCGAAATTCTGTTTTTCGACGATCTGATGGAGAATATCGACGGTGCGCGCGCCGTGGGCCTGCAAGCGGTTCATGTGCGCGCGCACGCCGATGTCCTGGACGCTTTGGACCGGCACGGTTTCTAAAGCTGGCTGCGCCAAGCCTTAATCCTGAAACCGGAAAGGGTTTTGCGGATAGGTGCCCAGCACTTTCACCCGGGTGGTGAAGTACTGCAGTTCCTCCAGCGCCCTGTCGACATGACGTTCCGCCGGGTGGCCCTCGATCTCGGCATAGAAGCGGGCGGTCGAATAGTCGGCGACGGAGATATAACTCTCCAGCTTGATCATGTTGACCCCGTTGGTCGCGAAACCGCCCATCGATTTGTAGAGAGCCGCGGGGACGCTGCGGACCGTGAACACGAAACTGGTCATGGCGGGCCCTTCCACCGGGTCAGGCTCGATCCGCGTGCGTGACATGATGACGAAACGCGTCACGTTTCCGATCTTGTCTTCGATCCGGCTGCGCAAAACGTCAAGATCGTATGTTTCCGCCGCCAAGGTGGAGGAGATGGCCGCCACTTTCGGATCGCCCAGGGCGGCGATTTCCTGCGCCGCGCCCGCCGTATCCGCATGGGCCACGGGCTTGATGCGCAACTCACGCAGGGTTTCCCGGCACTGGGCCAGGGCCTGCGGATGGCTGTGCGCTTCCCGGATTTCCTCCAGTTTCGCGCCCTTTGGCGCCATCAGGTTATGATGAACGGGCTGAAAATGTTCGCCGACGATGTAGAGGCTGGATTCCGGCAACAGATGGTGGATATCGGCGACCCGGCCCCCCAGGCTGTTTTCAATCGGGATCATCGCCAGACCGGCCTTGCCGGAATCGACCGCGGCGAACGCATCCTCGAAGCTTGGACAGGACAGGGTTTGCAGGTCCGGAAAGGCGCGGTTGGCGGCCATATGCGAATAGGCCCCGGGGACGCCCTGATACGCAATCACCGGATTATCCAGATTACGCCTTAAATGCGCGAAGAGTTGCGCATATTGAGCCGGATCATCCGGGTCGTGCGGCACGTCATGGTCGAGTTGCGTATCTTCGGCGCGCTCCCCGAGCTCGATCCACTCCACACCGACTCCTAAAATGGCTGCGATGCGGGTCGCGGTTTCGCGCGACGGGTCGTGGCGTCCGCCCTCCCAGCGGTTCACGGTAGACTGGGTAACACCCAGTCTTCCGGCCAATTCGGTCTGCGTCAGACCGGCGGAAATCCGCGCCTGGCGTATCCGGTCGCTCATTGACTCAATCATTTTCCGTGTCCATTTCCCTATCAGGCAGACGTGCCTATACGGGACACAAAATGCATAGTCAATGCAGAAGACGAATATTTTGGGATCAAGTTCCGGCTTTTGAGGGTTCGATTATCCGTTAAATGCCGTTCCGCAGAAGCGCCATCGCCTGATTCAGCTGGGACATGCGTGCGTGGTCGCCGAATTCGCTATCCGGATGATGAATGGCCGCCAAGATCCGGTAGCGGGCCTTGATGGTCCGGGCATCCGGACGGCGTCCAGGGACGAATCCCAGAATATGCAATGCTTCCGCCGACGTCCGTACACCGTTCGGCAAGGGTTCGAACGCCAGGGTCGCGACCGTCACCTGCAGGCGCGCCACCCGGTCGCGCATGTCGGTCATCATGTCTTCCCAGGTCGGGGCTGCGGCGGCCTCCAACCGGGCGCGCACGTCTCCGCGATTCAAGTCCAGCGCTATTCCCAACGCACGGCGGATGTCGACCATATCGTACCCGGTCGGCAGCCGGACCTGCAGGCGCGGCTTACGCCGCCAGGGTTTTCCAGCGCTGGGGCCGGATTTCAGGATCACGGTCTCGCGGTCGCCTTCTTCCGGTTCGCCCGGATCGGCGGCGCTTTGAATGGTTTCAAGCGGCAAGGTCAGCAGGATCGACCGGGCGATATCGCCGACATTCACATCCCGCTCGGCCGCAAGCGCCATCACTGCATCGCGAAACCGCGACGAGCAGGAAACGGCGTAGGAGACTTTTCGAATTTGTTTTTGCGCCCCCGGAGCAGGGCCGGGATCGGTGCGCCCGACCGCATCGTCGCGTACGGGGTCCGATGCTGGAGCAAATCCATCCATCATCTTTCTCTCCAAGACTCTCCAAATACTCCTATCTCTATTACTTCGTTTAATTTGATTCTGCTTTTCTTGACTAGAAAAAACATACGTAGATTTATTTAGAAACTCTTCATCCAATGTGGCTTGAGCACCTCTAGCTTAACTGCGATTGAAGTTTTATCATAGCCGCATTACGCGGTCACGGCTGCTGACGTACTCACGGCCGTCGCGCACCAACTGCGTCAAATTATCGCCCTGGATAACTAGGAATAATTTCTGCTGGAGGAGATTCTAATGCAAGGCTATAGTGTTACTGTTGTTTTACCACTCCTATCAATTGCATCGGTTTTACCTATATGCCCCATCAAGTAGACATTCATGTCGGCCGCAAGGTTCGTGAGCTTCGATTGGCGAGAGGACTGAGCCAACAAGAGTTGGCAGAGAAAATCGGTGTCAGTTTTCAGCAATTGCAAAAATACGAGCGCGCCTCGAACAGGATAAGCTGCGGCCGCCTCTGGGATATCAGCTTGGCGCTGAAAATCCCGGTGGATGAGTTTTTCAGGATGGAAACCGCCCAGGCAGCGGCGCCCGCAGGCGACGAAGCGGACGACGCCGGGGACGTTCCCCCGCGGCGCGTCCTGTCGCTGGCCCGGCGCATCGAAGCGGTACGCGACCCCTCTATTCGACGCCAGCTCGTTCTTCTCATCGACGCCTGCGCAAAATCCTGACCGAACCGCCTGCTTGCAAAGTGGGCGAAAGGGCGGCATTTGCAGGGGATTCCCCGAAGATTTCTGTGGGTAATGTCCTAAATTCCGGCTCAATTAGGACAAATACTCCTCAATGGTTGCATGACATTGAAGAAAATCAGGTGATGGTTGCTGATAACCATTTGGTATCATTGGATTTTTCTTGCGTAGATTGAAGTCCCCGCCCTAATCTTCCCCTTTGGGGATCTAAGACCCTTAGGGGGAGCGCATGGGCGTTCACGGGTTTGCAAATCTGTCTCTTGGTCAGGCCGGCGCCTATGCACCGCGCGCGGACGCGACATTGTGCATCGACGACAAGGGCAGAGTTCGCCGCGCACCCGAACTTTATGCCGACCTGAGTCCCAACGATATAAACAAGAGTGTCGCGCCGCTTGCCGCCAGCACGCTGTATAACGACGGCCACATCGCCTTGTACAACGACGACCATTTGATGGTCGCACGCTGGGCTCCCGCAAAATCGACCCCGCGAGCAACGGAGCGGCTTATCGATCTGTTGGGTTGGCTGCTGCCCGGTCAGCCGATCCTGTTCTGCTATGACATCGGCGGCTGGTGCATTGAGCGTTATTTCTCGCCTGAATTCGCAATCAACCGGGTCAACGAACTGACCGGCGCCCGCGCCGGTCTTCCGGTGCGCACCACGCATGTCGAACGGCTCGACCCGAAAGCCGTAAGGCACGGGCCGCCCTTCCTGTCGACGGCCCTGTCCCTGTGGCGTCAGATGACCGCCTACCGCGATCAACGCGACGGGCACGCCTTCTGGCAACTGGCCCACAGCCATGCCGTCTGGATCGACGCGGATGACCACAGCGAAGAGCTCGGCATGAGCTATGTGGGACCGATGGCGCCGATCCGCAGACATTATAAGGAAAGCTGGTTTCAGCGTTGCTTCTCTCAGAGCAAAAGCTGGGCGGGAACCTATGACCGGCACGAATTCCGGGTCAGCAAGGATTACGAGGGCGTCGCGCGGTCGGGCGCGCCCCGGCTGGACGATGTGGTCGGCAGTTTGGATCAGGAAGACGGTCAGCGGATTTGGTTGCGCTACAGACGCCTCATCCTCCCCGTCCCGGTCACCGGCAGCATTCCGGCCTTGTTTGTCTTTTCGGAACTGCAGCCGAATGTGCCCTTTCCCTTCTTCGGGCAGGACCTATAGCGACCGTTCCAGTGCGCGCGTGACGTCGGCGAGGTCCTTGGCATTCATCCAGGTCACCCATTCGTCGATAAGCCCCTCACCATCCGTGCGCTTCCAGCGCACACCGTAAGGATGCGTGTGATAATATTCGTACTTCGCGGCAATCCCTTTCAGGGCCAGCACCGTGCTGGTCAATCCGTACATGTAGTCCGGCCGCCAGCGCAGCAGGGACAGGCCGAACGCCATGCGTGAGCATACCGAGGCAAGCCCCTTTCCACGGTACGGGCCGACTGGGGAAATCCACGTCTCCCCGGCATAAACGACGCGCCCGGTGATCTCCGTCAGGTAATAACAGGAATCGAACGTCGACTTTCGCGGATCCGCCTTGATGCTCGGGGTGCGCATCAACTCGCGGTTCTCTTCGATATGCTCGGCCAGGGATTTATTACCCAAATCGTCGATCCGGGCCGCCTGCATCAGAACGACTTCGCCATGTTCGTCGCACCCCTGAATCCAAAAGGCATTTTCCCCGCTGACTCCGCTTCGACGCCAATCGAATATGGGCGTCAGCGGATCCCGCCCCTCCAACGTGTCCGTCAATTCCTGCAGACGTTTGAAATCCAATTGCATCTCCAGCGCGACGCCGGTCTGCCGCGCGGTTTCGACGACCTGTGTGAGGAACTGGACCACCTTGAGCTCATTTACCAGCACGATTAGTATTTCCCTGCCCAATATCGCGAATTACCAGTAAACAACCTAAGCTATATTCATCTTCCTTGTAAAGACTCAAAACGTGTATTAGTATGCAATATCGGTTCGGTCTCGCGATGGACGCGCTTTAAATCAAGAAATGGCGAAGGGTTGGAGCGGCCTTAAGGCGGTTTTCGCTGATCCTGAAATCAACGGTGAAGCCTCCCCGGCCTACGGGGTGGAATCCGCCGCGCAATCGGTGCAGCCAATTTCAAGGACCGGCGGCCCCCTCCGGCCTGAGCGGGGCCGTGGCGTCAATCGATCCGGAATGAATGCAAACCGCTAACCTTAGATTTTAGGCCCTGAGCTGCCCGCCTGTCTGCTTCTCGACATTGGCGACGACCTTCGCGGCGATCGCCTCGATCTCTTCGTCGGTCAGGGTCTTCTCCGTCGGCTGGATCGTCACATTGACGGCAATCGACTTCCGCCCGCCAAGCTCGTCACCGGCGTAAACATCGAAGACTTCCGCGCCCGATATCATCTTCTTATCCGCGCCGGCGGCGGCCCGGGCCAGTTTGTCCGCGGGCGTTTCCGCATCGACAAGAAAGGCGAAATCCCGCTGCACCGGCAGCAGCGTTTCGGTTTTCAAAAGGCTGCGCGCCTTGCCGGCCCCCTTCGACCGCGGTTGGGGAATGCGTTCCATGAAGACCTCGAACACCGCCACCCGGCCTTTGAGGCCGAGCCGGCGGGCCATGCGCGGATGGAGTTCCCCGAAAGTGGCCAGCACATTGGGGCCCAACCGCAAGGCGCCGGAACGCCCGGTGTGATACCAGGCGGGCGCATCCGAACTGACCTGCAGGTTCTGCACCGGCGCACCGCAGGCTTCGAGCACCGCAAGCGCATCGGCCTTGGCATCGAACGCATCCACTTCGCGCGGCGGCTGGCCCCAATGCCGGCTTCCGGTCTGTCCGGCCCGGACGCCCGCCGCAACCGTGTCCTGACCGGTCGGGCTGGGATCGCGGAATGCAGGCCCCACTTCGAACAGGGCCGCGTTTCCGATTCCGCGGTCTGCGTTACGAACCACGGCCTCGCAAAGGTTGGGCAGAATGCTGGGCCGCATCACGTCCAGTTCGGCATTGATCGGATTGGCAAGTTTCATCGCGGCCGGGTCGAAGATCGCCGGATCGGAAAACTGCACGGCCAGCTCGGTCGGCATGAAGGACCAGGTCACGGCCTCCAGCATACCGCGCTGGGCCAGCACCTTCTTGGCGAAGGCGACGCGCCGTTGACCGGGCGAGATCGCCACCGGCGGCAGCGCGGTTTCCGGCCGCAGCGGCACCGCGTCGACTTTTTCAAAACCGTGTATCCGCAGCACTTCCTCGATCAGGCAATACTCGCTTTCCACATCCTGCCGCCAGCCGGGCACCGTGGCCGCAATGACGTCTCCATCGCGGCGAACGCCGAAACCGAGTCGCGTCAGAATGGTCTCGGCTTCCTCCGCCGGCACCGAGATTCCGCTATGCCGGGCCAGACGCGGCATACGCAGTGTGAGCTCACGGTCGAAGGACGGCACCGAACCCGCGCTCACGACGCGGCTGGCTTCGCCGCCGCACAGATCGGCGATCAGCCGGGCCGCCACTTCGACGCCCCAAAGCGCCGAAGACGCGTCCAACCCACGTTCGAACCGGTACCGTGCGTCCGAATTGATGCCCAGGGTGCGTCCCGCCTCGGCAATTTTCGACGGATGGAACAGGGCGCATTCCAAGAAGACGGAAGTCGTCTCCTCTGTGCAGCCGGAAAGTTCGCCGCCCATAATACCGCCGATCCCTTCCGGGCCGTTCTCGTCGGCAATCACGGTCATCCACTCTTCCAGCGGATACTCTTTTCCGTCCAAAGCCAGGATTGTCTCACCCGTTTGAGCGAGCCGCATGGTCGGATTGCCTTTGACCTTGTCGGCGTCGAATACATGCAGCGGACGGCCAAGGTCGAAGGTCACGTAATTGGTGATGTCGACCAACGCCGAGATCGGCCGCAGCCCGATGGCCTTGAGGCGCTGCTGCATCCATTTAGGGCTTGGCCCGTTCTTCACGTTCCGGAAATGCCGCCCGGCGACGTAATCGCAATAGATGCCGTCCTGAGCCGCGATTTCCCATTTCAGCGGACTGTCGTAACCGCCGTCGACCGGGCTGAAATCCGGTTCCTTCAAACGGCCCAGTCCGGCTGCGGCCAGATCTCGGGCCACACCGTAGACACCCAGGCAATCGGCGCGGTTCGGCGTGATGCCGATTTCGAAAACCGGATCGTCCAGACCGGCATAGGCCGCGAAGGACGTCCCGACCGGCGCTTCCGGGTCCAGATCGATGATCCCGTCATGCTCGTCGCTCAATCCCATCTCACGTTCGGAGCAAAGCATGCCGTTGGACGCCTCGCCCCGGATCTCACCGGCCTTGAGGTGGTGATCGGTACCCGGCACATAGGTTCCGGCCGGCGCGAAAACACCCTTCATCCCCGTTCGTGCATTCGGCGCGCCGCACACGACCTGAACCACTTCCGTCCCCGTATTGACCATGCAGACGCGCAGGCGGTCGGCGTTCGGGTGCTTGCGGGCCTCTTCGACATAGCCGATGACAAACGGTGCCAGATCCGCCGACGGATCCTCAACGGATTCAATCTCCAACCCGATTGCGGTCAGTTTGTCCGCGATTTCCTGAACCGATGCATCGGTATCGAGATGGTCTTTCAACCAAGAGAGCGTGAATTTCATAGCGTGCCATTGGATAATGAAATGCGGCCGGTCGGCCCCCGTTTCCTGGGCTTATAGCCATCGGCGACCCCTGAAACAAGGAGGCAGCAGGCATCCCGGGTCAGCCCACTTGCCGCGGCGGCGAAACACAGTTTCTCCCTGCGGCGGCCCCGGACCGGTCGACAGCTCATCCTCCTTGGGTTATCACTGGCGTGCATATACACGAATACCGAAGGAGCCTTTATCCGATGGCAGAGCAAGCGGCTGCGCAAATCCACCAATCCGGACTGGATTATGGAACGCTGTCCATCAGCGACGTGTTCGCGATGTCCGGCGAAGCGTTCCTGACCGGCGTGATGGAAGGCCGCTTCCCGCACCCCCCAATGGCGGAAATGGTGCAGATGCACATCACCGAGGTGGCGAACGGACGCGTGGTGTTCCTGTCCGACCCCTCCGCCCGGCTGCTCAACCCGATCGGCACGATCCATGGCGGCTATGCCATGACCTTGCTGGACAGTTGCATGGGCTGCGCCGTGCATTCCACGCTGAAACCGGGCGAAGCCTATATCACCGTCGAGGTGAAGGTGAACATGGTCCGGCCCATTCAACCGGATACCGGCGAGGTCAGGGCGGAAGGCGTGGTGGTCCACCGCGGACGCACCATCGCGACGGCGGACGGCAAGCTCTTCTCGTCCGCCGGAAAGCTATTGGCGCATGCGACGACCACCTGCTCCATCATGGCTGCCCCGGCCGCAGGGTGACCCGTCATGTTCGAAGGATTCGACCAACACCGGATTGAGGTTGAGGGGCTCGGCCTGTCGGTGCGCACTGCGGGTTCGGGACCGCCCCTGCTACTGCTGCACGGCTTCCCGGAAACAAGCGCGGCCTGGCATCTGGTGGCACCGACCCTCACCGGCGATTTCACGGTCGTAGCGCCCGATCTGCCCGGATACGGCGCCAGCGACGCCCCCGCGCCGAACGACATCGACGCCCATTCGAAACGCCGCATGGCCGGCTGCATGATGGCGTTGATGCAATCGCTCGGTCACGAGGATTTCTTCCTGGCCGGTCACGACCGCGGCGGGCGCGTCGCCTACCGGCTGGCGCTGGATCATCCCCAACGGGTTCGGAAACTGGCGCTCTTGGATGTCGCCACCACACTGGACACCTGGGAAGGGATGGATTGGGAGCAGGCGCTGGAAACCTATCACTGGCCGTTGCTGGCGCAGCCCTACCCGGTGCCGGAACGGCTGATCGGCGCGGACCCGATTTTCTATCTTCATCACCTGCTGGATCGCTGGGCCGGTTCGCCGGACTGTCTGGCGGCGGCGGCGGTTGCAGATTACGAGACGGCCTTCGCCAAACCGTCGGTCCTGCGGGCCATGTGCAACGACTATCGCGCCGGCGCGACGATCGACCGGGACCATGACGCGGCGGACCGTGCCGCGGGACGAAAGATCGCCTGCCCCCTGCTGGTCTTGCGCGGCAGCCGGTATATCGCATCGCCCCTGGCCGATGCCTGGCGGCTTTGGGCGGGCGAGGTCAGGGAAGAAGCGTTCGACTGCGGCCATTTCCTTGCCGAGGAAAACCCCGACGCCTGCAGCGCGGCGTTGCGGCGGTTCTTCGACGGCAAATAGGGATTATTACGGCGTCAGGCCGCGCTCCAGGCTGGCCGCTTCCAACGGGGCGAATCCATAGTGCTTCAGCCAGCGGATATCCGCATCGTAGAAGGTACGCAGATCCGGAATACCGTATTTCAGCATTGCGATCCGCTCAATCCCCATGCCGAATGCGAAACCCTGGTATTCCTCGGGATCCAGGCCGCAATTGGTCAGGACATTGGGATGCACCATGCCGCAGCCCAGGATTTCCATCCAGTCGTCGCCTTCGCCGATCTTCAGCTCGCCCCCTTTGCGGGAACAGCCGATATCGACCTCGGCGCTGGGCTCGGTGAAGGGAAAGTAGCTGGGCCGGAACCGCAGCGGCACATGATCGACTTCGAAATAGGCATCGCAGAATTCCTGCAAACAGCCTTTCAGGTGCCCGAAGGTGATGTCGGTATCGATGACCAGCCCTTCGACCTGATGAAACATCGGCGTATGGGTCGCATCGTAGTCGGACCGATAGGTCCGCCCCGGCGCGATGATGCGGATCGGCGGCTTTTCCGTCTGCATGGTGCGCACCTGAACCGGGGAGGTGTGGGTGCGCAGGACCTTGTTCTGGTCCGCCCGGCCGTCTTCGCCTTGCAGATAGAAAGTGTCCATCATCTGGCGCGCCGGATGTTCCTCGGCGAAATTCAGCGCCCCGAAATTGTGGAAGTCGTCCTCGATATTCGGTCCTTCGCGGACCGACAGCCCCATCGCGCCGAAGATGGCGACGACTTCGTCCATGGTCTGGCTGATCGGATGCAGCTTGCCGCGGGATTCCGGCCGGACCGGCAACGACATATCCAGGCGGTCTTCCTGAAGCTGCTTTTCCAGCGCCGCTTCTTCCAGTTCCGCCTTGCGCGCCTCAATCGCAGCCGCAACCGCATCCTTGACCGAATTCAGCGCCTGACCGGCGCTTTTGCGCTCTTCCGGGGCCAGGCCGCTCAAACCCTTCATGGCGGCGGTTACCTTGCCCTTCTTGCCCAGGGCGGCGACCCGTGCGGCGTCCAGACCGGCCAGATCCGTCGCCGCGGAGACTTCGGCCAGCAATTCAGACTTCAACACATCGACATTCATAACGGAATCCTGGATGCAAAAACAAACAGCCCGTGAAGGCCACGGGCTGTCTATCCTGACGGTTTGCGGGATGCAACCTGCAAGCCGGGTTACTTCGCGATGGCGGCCTTGGCCTGATCGACGATGGCGTTGAACGCATCCGGCTCATGCACCGCCAGATCCGCCAGCACTTTGCGGTCCAGGTCGATGCCGGCCTTGTGGACGCCGTCCATGAAGCGGGCGTAGGTCATTTCATTGTCGGTCGCCAGACGAACGGCGGCGTTGATCCGCTGGATCCACAATTTGCGGAAGTCCCGCTTCCGGGCGCGGCGGTCGCGATAGGCGTACTGGCCGGCTTTCTCCACCGCCTGCATCGCCGTGCGGATCGTGTTCTTCCGGCGGCCGTAATAGCCCTTCGCGGATTTCAGAATTTTCTTATGGCGAGCTTGGCGCGTCTTGCCATTGGTCACGCGTGCCATGGGTCTATGCTCCTAAATCTTCTAAAGCTGTTCCGAGGATGTCCGGCGGGGCTTAACGGCCGCGCAGCCAGTTTTCCTTCACGATCTTCGCGTCCGCATCACACAGGATCTGGCCGCCCCGGTTCTGCCGCTTCATCTTCTGCGGCCGGTTCGAGGTGTTGTGACGCAAATACGCACTGTAGAACCGGACCTTGCCGGTCCCGGTGATCTTGAACCGCTTCTTGGCGGAGCTTTTGCTCTTCAGCTTGGGCATTTCGATCTCCTTTTCTCTACACCCTGCCGCGCAGGGGGCCGGAATTCCGGTGAAGAAGCCGGTTCCGGCGATCTTTATCAACGGCGGTGAGGCATACCCAATTCGGCCCTACCAACCGGACACGTAAACAGCCGCAACGGCATACGCTGCCGCGCGACCGCGGGGATATACGGGAGCGCTTCGCCCTTTGCAAGACCAAACCCAACGGCCGCCAACCGGACCGAAGCCTGGCCCGGCGCACCGAAATGCGGGGTGCGGATATCGTCTTACTGCCGTAATCCCGGTATCATGATAGTGTCAAAACAGGGAGACGGCGAAGCGATGCGGGATTGGGCGACTTGGACTCTGTGCGTTTTGGCGGCGGCCCTGCCGCTTGCCGCTTTTGTCCTGGTGCTTTCGGTTTTCAGCGCCGGCGATCAGCACCTCCAAAACGTGATCGCGTCCAAATCCTTCGGCGACAGCATCTTGCTGCCCTTTCCGTCATCCAGACTCTCCATCGTAAGCCTGGAATACGGCGGCTGGGTCTTCGCCCATATCGTTCTATGCATCGCGGTCGCCTCCTATTTCGGAACGCTGTTCTTCGCACATGCATCCCCGGCAGCGAACGGGCCCACACCCCGCGCGGCAACCCTTTTGCTGTACGCCGCGTCCCTCATCGGCACCCTCGCCGCGCTGACCTTGTCCGCGGATCGGGGCGGAGAAGTTGTCCTGGCGCCGTTTGCGGACCTTATCATCGCGCCTTTTTACTATTTCCTCCGGGCGGCCGGCCTCTCCGGCCAGTTTTCGGGTTTCGGCCAAGACCCATGGATCTTCCTTTCCGTCGCAGTCCTGATTCCGACCGCCTTCGGCATACTGTGCGTTGTCGCCGCATCCGGGCTGTTTCACCATGATGTGCTGAACCGGCGGGCCGCCGGCGAGGCGGGGTGGGAGGAGGATTTCGCCAAATGCCTTCTGGCGCTGAAGACCTATACCGGCATCCTCAGCCTGATTCTGGTTTCCTCCACCCTGACAGCGCGCGCCTTCTTTCATCTTGTCCCCAGCCTTATCGCGCCGCCTGGCGCGAAGCCCGCACCCACGGATGCGATCTATATCGCCTATAAGGACTTCGCAGCCGTACTCTCGACCGCGACCGGCGTGCTGTTCACCATGACGCTGCTCGCCAGTTTCGCGCCCGGCCTGATCCTGCTGCTGCGGGACGCGGGCGGGATCGTGAAGGATCACAGCCATGCGGACCGGCAGGCCTTGATGGAGCGCCTCGGCCTCAGCGATCTGCGCAGCAAGCTGGGCTCTCTGCTGCGGATCGGCCTGACCGTCGCTTCCCCGGCGCTGGCCTCTCCGATTGCGGAAGTATTTCAAACGCTGTAGCACGGCTGCCGGAATTTTCACGGGCCGGGGTCGGCGGACGGCATCCATGCACTATCACAGCATCATCATCGGCGCCGGCGCAGCCGGCATGATGTGCGCGATCCAAGCCGCGGCGAAAACGCGCGGCGGCGGCGGGCGGGTGCTGGCGATCGACCATGCCCCGACGCCGGGGGAAAAGATCCGCATTTCCGGCGGCGGCCGGTGCAATTTCACCAACCTCTACGCCGCGCCCGACCGGTTCCTGTCCGAAAATCCGCATTTCGCCAAGTCCGCCCTGAAGCGCTACAGCCAATGGGATTTCATCGATCTGATTGCGCGGCACAACATTCCGTATCACGAAAAGACCCTGGGCCAGTTGTTCTGCGACACCTCCGCCAAGGACATCATCGCCATGCTTCTGGCCGAGATGGATCGGGCGGGCGCGGATCTTCGTCTGCGGACCCGCGCCGCGGAGATTGCCAAGACCGACAGCGGGTTCGCCCTGACCCTGGAAACGGAAGGCGTGCGGCAGAAAGCGTCGTGCCGGCATCTGGTGATCGCCAGCGGCGGTCTGTCGATCCCGAAAATGGGCGCAACCGGCTTCGGCTATGACATCGCCAAACGCTTCGGACACGGCCTGACGGATGTCCGGCCCGCCCTGGTCCCTCTGACTTTCGAAACCGAGGTGCTGGCGCGCTTCAAGGCATTGTCGGGCGTGTCGGCGGAGGCCCGCGTTTCCTGCAAGAGCGCATCCTTCGACGAGGCGGTCCTGTTCACCCATCGCGGTCTGTCCGGTCCGGCCATCCTGCAGATCTCCTCCTATTGGCGGCCCGGAGAGACCGTCCACGTCCGGCTTGTCCCGTCAGCCGATCTGTTCGAAATCTTGAAGGAAAAACGGGTCGCGGCGGCCAGGCGCGCGGTCGGAACCGTACTGGCGGAGAGCCTGCCGAAGCGGCTCGCGCTCGACATTCTCGACCATACGGGCCTTTCGGGGAACATGGCGGATCTCAGCGACAGGAAGCTCCATCGCCTGGCGGACGCGATTCAGGACTGGCGGGTCGTCCCGACCGGGTCCGAGGGCTACCGCACCGCCGAAGTGACGGCGGGCGGCGTCGACACCGCCGACCTCAACTCCAGGACCATGGAGTCGAAGATAACGCCGGGCCTTTATTTCATCGGCGAGGTTGTCGACGTGACAGGCTGGCTGGGCGGTTACAATTTTCAGTGGGCCTGGTCTTCCGGTTGGGCCGCTGGAACCGCAATCGCCGCCGCCTGAAGCGCGGCCGTCGTCCGGGCTCAGGTCCGGCGGAAGAATACAGTCAGATTGTTCGCCGGCATGTCGACCGTGCGGTC
>JANQIT010000112.1 GCA_028282025.1 Hwanghaeella sp.
GAATCTCCACGCTCGTGACACCGCCCGACAAGTCGTGGGAGACATGCCGGGTCATGGCGGGTTCGCGGTGGCATATGGCTGGCGTCGGGGTGGCGGAGACTGCCTCCGGGAAGGCGGTCTCGACGGTCAGATCCGGCTCCAGCGCCGGCAACTGCAACAGTGTGGCGGCTGTATCCATCACCAATTCGACCGGGGCGGGGGCGGGCCACGCGATGGGCCAATAGCTGGTGGATGCGGCCAACCGGACGCGGTGGCCGGGCTGAAACCGATGACATGTAGTGTCGAGGGGGATGGAAACCGTCACCCATTCCCCGACCGGCATCGGTTCCGGGTATTCCGGCCCGTTTCGGTGGGACAGGTTGAAGACCGTGTAGGAGACCCGCATCACCGAACCGTCCGGATTGACGTCGCACAGCCGCAAACCGATCAGCGCCTGCGGACGGTCCACCCTGACGCGGGCCGTCAGAACCGGCCGCCCCACGATGTCCAGGGCGGCGTCGAGCGGCACCGTGTCCCAGACCATCGACTTGGCGTCGTCCAGGCGCTGGTCGTCCGGCTGATCGGGTCCGATCCAGGCGAAATACTCGCCACCGAATGCGCCAACATCCTGATCGGATCGGATTGGAATCTCCAATTCCCGCCGATCAGGGATTTCTTCGGTCACCAGACGCCGCCCGGCAAGGCGCAGAATGTGCTGCGTCTGGCCGGGGATCGGCCAAGCCGGCACCCCCAGCCAAGATCCCTTGGCCTGCTTCAATGTGGCGGACGGTTTCACGCCTTCGCGCCGGAAGACCCGCAGGTCGGGATCGTTCTCCACCCCGGTATCCTCGCCTTTCAACCAGCGATCCCACCAGCGCAGCGCTTCCTGAAGAAAACCGATGGCGGGTCCGGGCACTCCCATATTCGGGTAGAGGTGAACCCACGGACCGAGAATGCCTTTCCGCGGTGCTTCCAGGTTTTCCAGAATGTTCATCACCACGTTCATATAGCCGTCGGCCAGACCGCCGACGATGAGAACGGGGGCCTGGATCGCCGGCCAGTCTTCGCAGACCGATCCGTGGGCCCAATAGGCGTCCCGGTGCTGATGTTCCATCCATGTTTCGGCGAGGTGCGGCAGATTCTCCAGGCGCGACTGCCAGATCGTGCGCCAGTCTTCGCCGACCAGGTCCGGGTCCGGCGGGCGCGACATATAGGACAGCATCTGCTGCGACCAGCCGAAATTTTCGACCAGCATGCAGCCGCCCTTGTAATGAATATCGTCCGCATATCGGTCGGTGGTCGAAGCGATGGAGATAACGGCCTTCAGCGCCGGCGGGCGGCGGGCGGCGACCTGCAAGCCGTTGAAGCCGCCCCAGGAAATGCCGATCATGCCGACCGCGCCGGCGCACCAGGGCTGGGACGTAATCCAATCGATTACCTCCAGGGCGTCGTCCTGTTCCTGCGGTGTGTATTCATCCGTCATCAAACCGTCGGATTCGCCGGCCCCCCGCATATCGACACGCACACAGGCATAGCCGTGCTGTGCGAAATAGGGATGGTTCTTCTCGTCGCGGGGCGCGGTCCCGTCGCGCTTGCGGTAGGGCAGATATTCCAGAATGGCTGGGACAGGCTTGTCCTGTGCGTCCTTGGGCCGCCAGATTCGGGCGGCCAGCCGAACACCGTCCGACAGCGGGATCCAGACATTGGCCTCTTCCATCACGCTGTCCAGGGATTGAGTGTTCATGCGTGGAGCTCCCGCCTCGCTTCCGGTTCGGATGTTTTTCCCTGGGCGATCCTGTCCGCCATGCCGTCCCGGTTGCGCGCGGCGACCTCGCTTCCTTCGGGCGCGGCGAAACTCTCGATCCGCAGCCGTTCGAACCGGGGCGTCAGGGCGCCGGCGTCGGCCATCGCTTTCAGACGCCAGTGCAGGGCGCGCTTCTTGCGGACCTGGTGCGGCTGATAATCGTCCAGTTCCCGTTCCGTGACGGCGTCGGTGACGATGATCGCCCCCGCGTCGACCGCCGCGCTGAAGACCGCGTCGCCGGCCGCAGTTCTGGTGACAAAGGCGTTGAACCCGGCATCCTCGCCCGTCGGGCCGCCGCCCGGCCAGCAGTCCAGAACGGCGATGTCCGCATGTTCCCCGATAGGGTCGGGACAGATCTTGCAGCGGAACTGCAACTGCCAGGCGCTCTCGTCATCCCACATTTCGTTATATGTGTATTGAAAGGCGCGCCCGTCACGCGTTTCGATCCGCGTCGCACCGGGATTACCGTAGCCACGATACCGGAACAGGGTGACCTCATCCTCCGCGACACCGTGGCGGGCAAGAATATTGCCGGACTTGGACAGTTCCGACGCACCGCCGCAAACCAGCGCCAGCTTCACCTTGCAAAGCGCGGCGACCCTGGGGTCGCGTTGCTCCAGGGCGCGGATTGCATCGACGTCGCACGGCTTGCCGACAAAGGCGAAGGATTTGCCGTCCTCCAGTAAAGCCATGAAATCGACCAGCGGCGCGGCGGGTCCGTAGCGGGAGCCGGAGGCGGCCAGAACTTCCGCCGGCGTGCTGCTGACGGTGGCGCGGGAACGCATCGGGCGGTCCGGGTCGGCCGTGACATGAGCGATCCGCTCGACCCGGCCGCTTTCCAGCAGGAATGTCGCCAAGCCGGTCAGGCCGCCGCCCGCCGCGGCGCGGAACCGGATTTCCGGGTCGCCTGAATATCCCCGCACCATGGTCCCGACGGGTCCCCACATGTCATCGAAGCCGTGACCGTCGGCGGTATCTTCCGGGGCGGGGCCGGTGACCGTTATGCCGGGGCAGACGGCGTTGATCAGCGCCAGATCGCCGCCACCCGGCTCTTGCTTCACCAGGGGACGTTCCCGTCCTTCCGGCGTCATCGCCATTTCGACCCTGTCGCGTCCGGCGATGCTCTGACACAGGCCGCAACCGATACAAAGGCCGCCGGCGGGGGGAGTAGCAGACCCAGGGGACGACCAAAGGGCTCAGGTCTGGGTCGTCGCAGGGGTCGGGGTAGTGTTCAGAAGGC
>JANQIT010000247.1 GCA_028282025.1 Hwanghaeella sp.
CCCTTCGATGTGCCGCGGCACAGAAGACTGCTCCGCCGTTTCATGTCGTGCGCCATAAAGTCCATCGCCTATACCGCTTCGGCGCGCCGTAGATCCGACTTGCGGATTTCTGCCAACCGGTCGCCCAATCCCAGACCGCTGCGCGGCGTCCAAAAAACGGCAACGATGCCGGACTCCGCGTCGACTATTGCACCCGGCACAGCAATTTCCGCGAAAGACCGCAAGTTTGACCAATTTGCGAATAATTATTAATATCATTTTTGAGATCGAAAGCGGCTGCGATGAAAAGAAAGTAGGTGATTTCCAATGTCCGAGATCAAGCGGGCACACTTAAGTTCCTCAGCAACCCTGCACGACTTTACCTTGGATTCATTGAACAAAATCAAGGAATTCAAAGGTGTCTCCGAATTTCGAATGTCTACCGAAAATTCCGATCCCAGCGTTTCTGTGATTCGCGGCAGGCTGGAACATATTGAAGCGCCGTCCGGTCTTACAGTTCACGTTACGGACACAACCGACGTTCAAGCAACGACGGCGGAATGGATAACGCAGCCCGCTTTCTTTATCGCCGTAGTCTTGGACGGACGCCTGGACGCGTGGCTTGACGGGGAACTGATGCCCCTGAACGCGGATGCCGGACCGACAGGGTATTTCTGGAACGTTGTGGAACCGCTTCGCACGAGGCGGCAGGTAAACAGAGGAACGCGGATTCGAAAGGTCGTGATCAAGATCCCGCAACCTTGGATCAAGGAACTGATCGAGGAGTGCCGCGGCCAAGGGTTACCGAACCCGTGTGCGTTCGAGACACATCTGGCGCGGGGCAACTGGAACCCTTCACGTCATACGCTGGCGCTTGCGGAAAAACTCATCACGCCAGCCGTCGAATTGCCAACACTAAGCATGCTGTCTGCAGAAGCCAAAGCCACGGAGATCGTTCGGGAAGCGATATCCTGTATTCTTGCGGACCATCGGCCTGAAGAGAACCAACCCATAACCACGGTCACGAACCGAGCGATGGACGTGCGCGACCGCATTATGCAAGACCTGAGCGCAAGCCTTAACCTGACGGACATCGCAACGGACCTGGCCATTAGTGTGGGATCGATGCAGTCGGCATTCAAAGCGACATACGCGATGACAATCGGTACATTCATTCGGAAGCAAAGGCTAGCGCGTGCCCGGTTCGAAATTGAACAGGAGGGCAAGCGGGTCAGCGAGGCGGCCTATGCCGCCGGCTACGACAACCCATCGAGTTTTTCCACCGCCTTCCGAAAGGAGTTTGGAATTTCGCCTTCCGAATGCAAATCGTAGGTTGTTCTGCCCTTCCCCCAATGGCCCGGCCATTTCGAACTTGAGCTTTCGCAATTCAGAATGCTTGAAGGTGCAAGATGATGAAGCGTAGGAGAGTTAGAAAGGAACAGATTGTCGGAGTTTTGAAGGAGAGCGGGCCCCGCGCTTCGACGGGCGATCTTTGCCGTCACAACGGGACTTTCAGCGCCGATCAACTCAAAACCCGGCGGACGGAATGACGGCACCCGCGGAATGGGGCGTCATGCTCTAACGTCTACAATTCGTGGAAAGTCAGCGACGGGCAGCGCTTCGGGCAAACCATCTTGCCAATCGATAACAAGCTCTTCTCTCCAAGCGAACTTGATAAGATGGGTGTCGAGAATAGCCTTTATTTGAGCCTCCTTACCCTCTACGTCGACCCGGCAGAAGAATGAGAGGCCTTCATCGTCAGCAAACATAAAAGCAACGCCACCTGGAAAGTCGACACGCGCCGTCGTCTGATCGAATTCGACATTCACTTTGTGCCGAAAATGCTTACAAAGCTGCTGCAGATATTTGCTGCCGTGTCGTGTTGCGATGCTGGTGTGCAGATGTGACATGGATCCCCCGCTTGCTTGATCGCCTAGTTCCGAACACGGGAACCTCCGTCGACGATGACGACAGGCTTCCCCTGAGTGCAGGTTTCAATTCGGCTCTCAACGCCGAATGCGCTTCTTAGTATCTCCGGTGTGAGAACATTCTTCGGGCAGCCGGCCGCGATCGCCCCGCCCTGTCCAAGAACAACGATCCGGTCGCAGTGCTGTAATGCAAGATTAATGTCGTGCAGGGCGACCAGACACAATGAACCGCGATCGCGGACCCGGCGCTTGAGTATCTCGAAGAGACTGACCTGCCAGCGCAAGTCCAATGCGCTACTCGGTTCATCCAGCAGCATTAACGCCGGCGCCCTTGCCAGGATCAAAGACAGGGCGACCAACTGTCTTTGTCCCCCCGACATTGCGTCCATCGGTCTAAACGCAAGCGGAACAAGGCCGAGTTCGACAAATACTCTCTCTATTTCCCGCTCAAGCTCGGCAATAGACCGGCCATGGCAAGCGGACCGACAGGCATTCAGGACGAACTCAAATGCTCCAAACCCCGATGCAGCAGGCGGTGTTTGCGGCATAAAGCCTATCGCTTCATTCCGCTCGCGAAGGTTACATGAAGTCACCTGTCGGCCCTGAACGCAGACAGATCCCGAATAGCTCAACAGCCCGGCGATTGCCTTAAGCAGGGTCGATTTACCGGAACCGTTTGCGCCCAGAATTCCGACAACCCCACCCGCTTCAAAAGCGGGCAAAGTCAGGCCGGCAAGAACGTCGACAGTCTTATACGAGACTGTAAGATCTTCTATCCGAAGCATGATTAAGGACCGCGTTTGCGTTGAAGGATGATCAGCGCAACGAACATGGGAACTCCGACCATCGCGGTCACTATTCCATCCGGAATGAGGATGCCCGGAACCACCGATTTGGCGGCAACCGACGCCGCCGACAAAAGTAAGCCGCCGATCAGCGCAGAACCGGGCAGATAAAAGCGGTGATCCTCCCCGACCAACAGCCGGGAGATATGCGGCGCCACCAGTCCGACGAAACCGATAACGCCGGTGAAGGCCACGGCAACAGCGGCAAGCACGCTGACACGGAGTAGTGAAATGAGTCGGACACGCTCAACAGCAATACCCGCGCTGCGCGCGACGGACTCCCCGCCCCGCAGAACAGTCAGCTTCCAGACACTGGTCGCCGACCAGAGCGAACAAAACGCAAGAACTAAGGCGATGACCGCGATCTTGTCCCATGTCGCTCGCGCCAAGCTTCCCATGGTCCAAAACACGATCTGTTGCAGACTATCGGAGTCGCTGACGAACTGTATCAGAGAGATCAATGCCTCCAAGGCGAAGACCATGGCAATCCCGAAAAGGATGACAATCTCAAGAGAGGCGCCATACACGCGCGAAAGAAATTGTATCAACGCCATCGACAAAAGCGCGCCGGCGAATGCGAACACCGGCGCAATGTAGATATCCGACATGCCAAACGGGCCGGCCAATCCAAACGCTATAGCGAAGGAAGCGCCGACAGTCGCCGCGTGGGACAATCCCAACGTGGCCGGGCTGGCGAGAGGATTGGACAGCACTGTCTGCATCTCCGCCCCCGCCAATCCAAGGCACGCCCCGACCAGGACCGCCATGGTCGCTACCGGCAGCCGAACGTCCCAAAGGATAACCCTCAACCCCGCCGACATGGCGTCCGGGTCGACGATAACGGCAACGACCTCGGCAATCGACAGTGCGGCCGGCCCGGAAAAGACGTTCGCTAGAAAAGAAACCGTCAGGCAGAAGGCAACGACCGCCAGAAGGATCGCCCGGCGACGTAAAACCCTCCGGTACTTCTCAGCCAACGCAATCCGAGATGCCTGGAGAATTGGTCCTTCTCTCGCAGTAGCCGGTTGATCCATGTCTACCGTTCTATCTGCGCCCAATAGGTTCCATCGAGAGGAACAGGTTGGAATCGCTTGAAGTATTCCGACAGCGTCTGTTCGGGCGAGATGTCCGCAAACTCACTCGGGTGAAACCATTTCGCGAGAGCCTGGACGGCGGCAACATGCATCGGCGTGTTATAGAAGTTATGCCAAATGGAAAATGCGTTGCCGGCCGTGATGGCCTGTAGTTCACCAAAGCCTTTGCGGTTCCTGACCTGACCGAGGGTGCGTTGGGCGGTATCTGGGCCGATACCCGCACCTAAGGCGACGCGCTTGGGAAACTTGGCCAATGTAGACGGCGCTCCGATTGCCGTCGCGATATAGTAGTCCGGCTGATAGGTCAGCAGGTGCTCCAGACTAACGACACCATGCGTACCCGGAATACTCCCGCCAAAGACATTCTCACCGCCGGCCCATTCGATGAAACGCCCCATCATCATCCGCCCCATCGCCGTACAACATTCCGGCCGAAGTCCGACATGGATTTCCATAAAGACGCTTGGTCTATCATCGATGGATGCCAGTCGTTGTTTCACAACATCCAGCGCGTCCCGATAGTACTTTATGAACTCAGCCGCTCTTTCCCTCTTGCCCAATAACCGCCCCAGCAGCGCGATGCTGCTCGGCGTATTCTTCAATGGGTCCAGCCTGAAGTCGACAAACACCGCCGGGATACCCGCTTTCTCAAGGCTGTTCAGAAGTTCCTGATGCTCTTCGCCCGGGCTGTGACCGCTTCCGGCTCCCAGCAAGACCATGTCGGGTTTCAGTGCGATTGCGGCTTCCAAACTGAACGAATTGGCGGATGCTTTCCCGATACGCGGGATTTCCTGGATTTCGGGAAGTTCGCGACGATAGGACTCATATCCCGCCGGGTCGTACTGCTCGAAATCGCTCATCATGCCGACAATTCTTTTCGTAGGATTGTCGGTATCCAGAATGCCAATGGTCGGCAGAAAACGTCCCTCTCCCAAGACAACCCTCTGCACTGGAGTAGCCAAAGTCACGGTTCGACCCGCCAGGTCGCGGACGGTAAGCACGCCCTCGGAAAAGCCGTGCCCGGGAAAGATGGAAAACAGGACGGTCGCAGCGAACAGTCTTATAGAGTTTTTCAGCATTTCTAGAACGCATAGCGCGCGGTTAGTTCAACTGATCTTCCCGGTTCGTTGAATGGAATAACAGCCGCGTTGTCGACGCCCGAGGTCGCGCGATCCACATACTCCTCATCGAAAAGGTTTCTGATATCGATGCGCAACGACAGGCCCTCGAACGCGGTCGGCTCGACTTGGGCATGGAGATTGACAACCGTGTAGGACTCCTGGGTTGTATTCGCGGAGAGGTCGTTCTCGAACGCATGTTCTAGAGAAAAGCCAGCAGTCGCCGTATCGTTCAAAAAGTACAGCCCGCCATACAGGTTGGCCGTCTCACCCATATCCAAACCATGGAAAGAAGCGCTGCCGCTGGCGAGCACATCACCGTCGGATCGGAACCTGTTGAATGACGCGCTGCCGCCGACATAGCCTATATCCGAAAAGTATTCGCCAGAGACATTCAATCCGCGGGACTTCAAATCGCGCGTGCTGTTCCGCGAGACATTGCCGCGGTCATGGCTCCCGAGAATTTCCGTATAGTAAATGTGCGCGTCAGCGGAAAATCCGCCTTTCTCGGCCTTTACACCCAGTTTGTAGCTTTGCGAGCGAGATGAAGTAAGTCCATCGTAGTTCCATTGTCCCGCGAAGTTGTAGATTGCCGATTCACCGAGAGGAATACCGCCATAGGTACTCGCAGCGCCGGCATATGCCGTTACGCCCGAGACGGCGTCGTATTCAAGGTTCGTACTTGCGCTCGGCCCACCCCCATCGAGTTCCGTACCATCGAGCCCTTTGAACCATTGCTGATCGTATCGAACGCCGAAGGAGATCCGGAACGGGTCGGTGATGTTCAAGCGCGCCTGTGCGAACAGTCCGACATTATTCGATGTCTCCTCGCTGTCCAAGGATACACCGGCGCCGCCGAACCCACCTGAAGGGTTGCCTTCACCGACATCACGGTAGAAGTCCGCACCGACGGTAATCCCACCCGACTTGGCAATACCCAATCCGGTAGAAAACGTGTTAGCAGCCTTGCCGCTATAGCTTGTCGTTCTGGAATTCAGATCGAATCTAAATGGTCCAAACGCCAGATCGTTGACCTGATAACGCGACTGATTGTAGCTCAGCACCAATTCCGGATTCACCAATTCGCTCGGCGCTTCATCGCGGTATGAAACAGAAAAGTTTTTCCGCCGAAATTCTTGCGGGGTCGCCGGCGCGCCGTTCACCAACTGGCCGAAATTCGCCCGATTGGGGCGAACGCCCTTGTCCTCAAGGTAGTTCGCGTGAGCCTCGAGCCGGCCGCCGGACACCGATGTCCACGCAAATTTTCCAAGCAGATTACGCATTGTCGGCGCCGTGCCCTCCGCCTCCGCATCCGCACCGTCGGTGTAGTTTTCGCCATGATCGTTCGAAGCATAGACCATCGCTTCGAAGCCTTCATACTGCCCGGCCACAGCACTCGATTCATTATGCGCCGGACCGTTGGACAAGTAGCCGTACCGCCCAAATCCACCGAACATTCTATCCGGCGCAATAAGGTCCCGCGCATCCTTGGTTTCAAAGGAAACCGATCCGCCCAGTGCGTTCGGGCCCACATCCACCGGTCCAACACCGGTTTCGACTCGGACCGATTTCAGAAGGCCAGGATCAATGATTACCGTTCCCAGATGGTGGAAGGATGAGTCGACCTGACGGGCTTCGTCAATCTTCACATTCAGGTTGGTGTTTTCGAAGCCGTTTACATACAGCTTCCGCGCAACGTCACCGCCACCCCCGACATGAACCGAGGAATCGCTTGAGAAAACTTCCTTGATATCGCCGGGGTTCGTCCGTTCCAGGACTTCTTCGGTAATTTGAACGCCACCCGGGGCGACTTCCGGCGCTGTCACGGAAATTGGGTCCAGATAAACCGGATCTTCCGCAAGCACGGCTGTTGGGGTTATCGATAAACAGGCCGTTGACAACAACAGGCCCCTGAACGCCAATTTCGTCCTTTTGGGCCCTCGATTTATGCGTGTCGTCCCGGAATCAATCATAGCCACCCCCGATACAGCCGGTCACAAATGCGAATGGCTCTCAATAACGAGGTGGCGATGGGATCGCCACATGACAGATATTCGAGAAATCGCAAAACACTTTGGGAAAAACGCAAAGGGCTTTGGTACAGAGAGGAGGACGAACCTTAACCAGCCAACACTTTTATGGGCGCGATTCCCTAACGCCTTGCTGTAGGACTCGGCAGAAATCCGCGTGCAAATCTATCGCGGCCCGGAATGACGCCGCGCTATCGAAGCCAAGATAACAGAGTAGTTTCTCGGGTCGTATAGCGCTTCCGGGTCATTGCGTCTGCCCGCGCTTACGCAGCGGCAAGCATCGCTATGGCGCATCCCACCCGAAGCCGACTCCACCGCAGCCCGGGATCGCCGCATCAGGAGGCTGTGACGCCGTCATCCCTGGTTGTACCCCTTCGGATCTTCGGGGGAGGTCAACAACGTGCCGTCATACTTCGGCAGGTCGTCGTTCATCCGAAGCCAGGGAAGCTTGCTCCCGTAATTCACATGGAATGCCGGTTCGAAATTCTCCGGATCCTCCAATGAGGCGGCATAGAGATGCATGCCGCCCGGATAGTGATCCGCCTCGAACCCCATCGGGGAACCGCATTTCCCGCAGAAATGCCGCCTGACGCCCTTGGAGCTTTCCACGGTTTTCGGTCCAACCCCAAGCCATTTGAAGTTTCGCATCGGAACGCCGAGCCACCCCACCACAGGGGCGGCGCAGTTGCGGCGGCAATCGTCACAATGGCAATAGCAGGCCCAGGTGATCTCGCCATGGAATTCCCAACGCGTCTCTCCGCACAGGCAACGGCCTCGTCTCATCGTCTTTTCCTTCGGGATGTCAAAACCGCAACCAGTGATCCAACGAATTTACCGCCGTGCGGCTCGCAAGGCGACTTTGGTTCGTAGCGCGAATTCCAACGGCTGGCGAGTATCCCTATGCAGAGCGAGCAATGAAGACGTCAGCCGGACCGACGCCGCGCAAAAAATTGAAACGCCCGCCCATCGACGGCGACGAGCCCCGCACCGATCAGCGCCACGCCGATCAAGGCGTTGGCGGTCAGCACTTCACCGAGGAAGAGCACGCCCAACGACATGGCGCTGACGGGAATTAGCAGCGTCACCAGCAACAGGTTCGTCGCGCCCGCGGTCGCCAATATCCGAAAATAGATCAAATAGGCCAGCGACGTGCAGATCAGAGCCATGGCGGCAACGGCCGCCACCGGCCCTACCCGCCAGTTTTCCGAGGCCAAGGGCGACTCAAAGAAAAAGGCCGCCGGAAGCATCATCAGCGAACTACAAGTCAACATACCGGCCGCCGCCACCGCCGGCGGCAACCTTGCCAGACGCCTTCCGAAAATTCCCGCGAACCCATAGGACAAGGCCGCGCCCAGGATCGCGAACTGCCCAAGCGATACCGCGCCGAGACCGGCAACCGCCTGGGGGCCGATCAGAATGGCGACGCCACCGACCCCCAGCAAGATACCGGCAACCTTATTCACCTTGAGTTTCTCGTCGGTCGTCAGGAAATGCGCCAGGATTACGGCGAAGAGGGGCGTGGTTGCATTCAGGATGGAGGCCGTGCCGCTTTCGATATGGACCTGCCCCCAACTGATCAATCCGAACGGAACGGCGTTGTTGAGGAAGCCCATCAACACAAGAGCCAACCAGGTTCTGAGGTCTTTGGGGATCTGCAATCCACGCGCCAGCACAAAGAGCCAGAGCGCCGCAGCCGCGATCATGACACGCCCGCAGACGACGGTCAGCGGCCCGAACGACTGCAACCCGATTTCGGTGAAGAAGAAGGACCCTCCCCAAATCACCGACAAGGCGGCCAACAGAACCCATTCCAACCCATTCATGCGTCGCGCCGCCATGGAAACACCTGTCCCCGTTGAAGAGAATTGACTGCATACGACGCACTGCTGGAACCGGACACCCGGAACTTGCGGGTCGTCCGATCCGAAATGCTATGGAAGCATATCCTTGAGCCGGTAGTAGAACATTGCCAGGACCAGCGCCGGGGTGCGGAACCGGCCCCCTGGGAAGATCGGGTGCTGCAACTGCGCCAGGACGTCGAAGCGCTCCGCCTGACCCCGGATCGCCTCCGCCATCAACCGGCCCGACATGCCGCTCAACACGACGCCATGCCCCGAAAACCCCTGGGCGAAGTAAGTGGAAGGCCCCAACCGCCCCAGATGCGGCATGCGATCCACCGTGATGCCGATATAGCCGCCCCAGCAAAAATCGAGGCCGACATCCTTCAGATTCGGGAAGATCGCCGTCATGTGCGGCTGCATGA
>JANQIT010000273.1 GCA_028282025.1 Hwanghaeella sp.
GCCTTCCTGTCGGCCGCAGAGGACGGGCGGCACGACGTGCAACGGCTTCAGGACCGGTTTCAGGCCAGTTTCGAGCAAGTGTGCCATCGCCTGACGACCTTGCAGCGTCCGGGGTCGTCGGGAGTGCCCTTGCATTTCCTCAAGGTCGATATCGCGGGCAATATCTGTAAGCGGTTCTCGATCTCCGGCCTTCGAATTCCGCGGTATGGCGGTGTGTGTCCACGCGCCAATCTGCATTCGGCGTTCATGGCGCCGGGTCAGGTCAGCCGACAGATCGAGCGTTTGCCCGACGGATCGACATTCTTCACCGTAGCGCGGACCGTCTCCAAGCCGGCGATCGGCGGGCCATCCTCTTTGCGCCACTATGCGGTGGCGATTGGATGCGACGCTGCGCACGCCGCGAGCCTCGCTTACAGCGATGGCATGGATCTGGCGTCGGACGCGGCGATCGTGCCCGTCGGCGTGACGTGCCGTGTGTGCGACCGAACCGACTGTGGGCAGCGCGCGCACCCACCGGTTTTACGCGCAACGCCGAATGAGACTGGTGCCGAGGAATCCGGGCTTGCTTAACGGCGTGGCGGGCTGCCTGGGCTCACCTTATTTCACAGATTTCACAAATGCAGATTCCTGAGTTTTGAATAATGAACAAAATTCCTGTTTTCAATGAGGTGCTTGTTCGACATCCTCGCAATTAGTGAAAATATAACTCGCAACCATCGTTCTCATCTTGGTCGGAAGCGGGTTTCATCAGCCGAGGAGGATTTCATGGCCGCCGTATTGAAGAACAAAGCATTGCTTGCCCTGATCAGCGCATTCGTCGTGCTGATGGTCGTCGGGATTATTACCAGCTAGCGCGGGGCGCATCGCTGGGATATCGGATGGGCTTCCCGTAGTGGGAAGCCCTTTTGCGTTGGGGTGAATCCATCGCTTGGGTACTGCCGGACCGGTCGCGATTCCGACCGGGCTATGCAAACCGTTTCGTTCCTGTAAGAATTCCAGGAACAAGAGAAAAAGACCCCGGCATTTGCCGTGCTGCGGTTTAGAAGAATGAAATGGCAGGAGTCAGTTGGGCCCTTGGGAGGAGCCGCTGATGGCACAATCAGTATTGGTCGTGGACGATGAACCGAACATCGTGCTGTCGCTCGAATTCTTGATGAAGCAGATGGAGTTGGATGTTCGGATCGCGGAAGACGGCGACGCCGCGCTCCAGGAAATTGGACGCGAGGCCCCGGACCTCGTGCTGCTGGACGTCATGATGCCGAAGCGGGACGGCTTCAGCGTCTGCCGGGCGATCCGGGCCAATGCGGCGTGGGACGATGTGAAGATCATCATGCTGACGGCAAAAAGCCGCGATGAAGAACGCGAACGCGGGCTCGCCGCGGGTGCGGACGACTATATCGTCAAACCCTTCTCGACGCGCGATGTCCGCCACCGCGTCGGGCGGATTCTCAAACAGGATTAGGGTGATGCGGGGACTGGCCAGCCGGTCGATGTGATACACTGAACGATGGCAATTGAACCCGGGAAACGGGTCCGCCAG
>JANQIT010000304.1 GCA_028282025.1 Hwanghaeella sp.
CCCGTAAACGCCGCTGCCGCGGGCAAGCCGCAGCAGAAAGGTTTCCGCCTGATCCTCAAGATGGTGCGCCACGGCGAGTACAGGCGTCTGATTGGCCAGACACCAATCCGCGATCAGGGCGTATCGGATGCGGCGGGCTTCCGCCTGGATATTCCGGTCAGGCCGCGCGCCTGTCCAACGCAGAATTTCAGCGGCGACACCCCGCGCCGAGAGCCAGCCGGCAACTTGTCCCGCCTCTCTACCGGATTCTTCGCGCAGGCCGTGATCGACGATTAAGGCCGTCAGGGCGACATCGTGCCGTTTCGCCCAGTCACGAAGATGCGCCGTCAGCGCCATACTGTCCGGTCCGCCGGAACAGCCGACCGCAATTGACCTGGGGATGCCGTGCGGCAAACACCGCTTCATGGACGCCGCAAAATCCGCGGCGGCAAAGCCGCGGTGAGCTGTGCTCCCGTCCGACGCCATTACATCTTATGGACAGCCGATTTTCCGGGCTTCCTGATCGGCGCGCGCCAGTACCCGGCCATCGGTGTCGGAATATTTGGTCTTCAACTCCGTGAAGGAGGCGCACGCCGCATCGGTCTTACCCAACGCCCCCAGAGACATGCCGAGTTTCAACAGGCTGGCCGACGCCTTGGGGCTGGTCGGAAAATTGGTGTAGGCATCGACGAATACCGCCGCCGCTTCCCGGAAATCGCTGCGCGCGTAGTGGGTTTCGCCAAGCCAATACATCGCGTTGCCCGCGAACGGGCCGTCGGGATGCTGTTTCAGAAATGCGCCGAACGCGGACTCGGCCTGAGCAAGATCCGAGCGCAGAAGATCGAAAGCGAACTGGTATTGTTCCTTTTCGGAGCCCGGCGGCAGGGAGACGGCCGCCGTCTGTTGCGGCGCGGCCTGTTGAACCGCCGCGGGCGCCGGAGCGGCCTGCGGCGCGGCCGGGGGCGGCGTTGCCGGAGCGGCGGCGACCTGGGGAAGTTGAGCCGGCACGCCCGGCGATTGAGCGACCGGTTGGCCCGACTGAGACGCTGAAAGCTGGGTTTCAGAGATTTGGCCGAGCAATTGCTGACCGGCCGGGAGCTGCCCGCCATCCGCGACTTCCGTCACCACAGTCTGCCCTTGCGTGACGGAGCCTTGCGACGTGATCACCGTGGTGCCGAGCCCCGGCGTCCCCTGTCCGCCCGCGGCGGGCGGTGCCGGAAGCGTCCCGACCGTCTGCGGCGCGGCCGTCAGGCCGGTACCGGACGACACAGGTTGCCCGGTTTGCGACAATGCCGTCCCTGCGCCACGTTGCTCCAACGCCTGCAATCTGAAATCGACGTCCGAGATCAGCTTGTCGAGGCGCGTTGTCACGGTATTGATCTGAAACCCTGCTTCTTCAATCCGGCCCGTGAGAGTGCGGATTTCGCGTTCCAGCTCCTGGATGCGCAGTTGCAGACGCGCCGTCGCCTGTGCGCTTTCGGCGCTTGGACTCTGCAAGGCATTCAAGGTTTCGGCGGGAGGCTCCGCCCCAGCGAAAACCGTGCGCTGCAAGTCGGTGATATCCCGGCGAAGACGTTCCAACTGCTGGCTGATCGCACTGTTGTCCTGCGCGGCGGCCGATCCGGTGAGGAAAAGCCCAGCGGCCAGCGCGGCGGCCAGCAGGGGCCGGCGGCGGATGAGGAAGGAAAATTTCTTCTTCGGCTGGAAAGACATGTGAACTCCAAACGCGTTACGGCCCGCCCCCCGGCATGCAAATCTGCGCGCCGGGCTGTCTACGCTAAAAATACGTCAAAACTGTGGCGGATAAAAGCAAACGGGAAAGTCCGGTCACCCAGACTTTCCCGAAAGTAACTAAACCCGGCTGCGCCAACCGGGACAGCAATTAACTGGCGGGCGCGTTCCGCAAGACGACCACGCCACGGCGGTTCTGAGACCAGGCCGCATCGTTGGAGCCCAGGACGGCCGGACGCTCTTTGCCGTAGGAAATGACATCCAGCCGGTTCGGATCGACACCA
>JANQIT010000346.1 GCA_028282025.1 Hwanghaeella sp.
CGAATCCTCTATACCTTCCAGCCCGTCCAGGGAGTCGAAAAAGGCCCGAACCTTGCGCCCTGCGGATTCCAGTAACACGGGGTCGCGGCTGGAAAGTTGAACATGAACGGGCTTGCCGACCGGCGGGCCGTTCTCTGGCTCGCGGACTTCGACGAAAATGCCGGCCAGGTGCTCCGTCCGTTCCAGAATATCCGCCTTCACCCGGTCGGCGGGGCGGCGTTGCGACCAGTCGACGAATTCAAGCTGGATCTTCCCTATTGTGTCTTCGGCGTCTTCATCGCTGACCCCGAAATTGCCGCTGGCGGTATAGATCGTCTTGAATTCGCTGTACTCTTCCTGAAGCGCGAGGACTTCCTTCTCCACTTCGGCCACCAGGGTGTCGCGTTCGAAAACAGACATGTTGCCGCGGGCGTGCACGTTGACGATCAACTGCTCCGGTTCGACGTCGGGGAAGAACTCCACACCCTTGCCGAACGCACCATAAGCGGTATAGGTGCCGACCATCGCGCCGACGGCAAGGAGCACGACAGCGGCGGGTCTGTTCAAGGCCATTTTCAGGACGGATACATACAGGCCCGTGAAGCCTGAAAGATGGTCCAGGTCGTCGGAGCCTCCGCCCCCCGCCAGGGATTTGGCATTGTCGGAAACGACCACCGGCTTGTCGAGGTAGCGGCCGACCATCGCCGCCAGTCTGTAGGCCGGATAGAAGGTAATGACGATTCCGGCGAGGGTCAGCAAGAGCCCGGGCGTGCCGGGCGCGAGACTCTCGGTAAGAACGCCACCGGCCATGCCGACAACGCTCCCGCCGATGGCTGTCAGCAGGGCGGTCAGCAGAATCACAGTTACGGTTGAGAAGTTGGCCCCGAGAACGGGAATGAAAACCAATGCCATGGCGAGTGACGCCGCCAGGGTCGCGATCAGGGTGATGGGCAGGTATTTCATGAACTCGCCGACCACGCCCGGCCAGAACAGCAACGGCATGAAGGCGGCAAGCGTCGTCGCTGTCGAGGCGATGATCGGCCAAGCCATTCGTTTCGCCGCCGCCGCGTACGCGTCGCGCCGAGAGAGACCCTCGGCCAGTTTGCGGTCGGCATATTCCGTCACCACGATGGCCCCGTCCACCAGCATGCCGACTGCCAGGATCAGGCTGAACAACACAACGATATTGACCGTCAGACCGATGGTGTAGAGGAACAGAATGCCGGTCAGAAACGAGCCGGGAATGGCCACGCCGACAAGTATGCCGCCGCGCACGCCCAGTGCGCCGACGATGACGATCATCACCAGTAGAATGGCCGACATGACATTGTTCTGAAGGTCGGTCAGCATCTGGCGGATATTGCTCGAAAGATCCTGGCTGAAACCGACATTAACACCGTCGGGCCAGGTTTTACTGACCTCGCCGACGACCGCGCGCACCTTGGCGATGGTGTTGATGATGTTTTCGCCGGTTCGTTTGGACACCTCCAGCACCAGGGCCGGCTCACCGTTGATTCGTGCGAAGGTTTCGGGGTCTTTGAATGTGCGCTTGACGCTGGTGACGTCCCGAACCCTGACGACCGCGTCGCCTTGCTGCTTTACGGTCAGGTCCAGAATGTCGGTCGATGATTCCAGAAGACCCGGAAGCGTGATGGCGAAGCGGCCCTGGCCCGTGTCCAGGTTGCCCGCGGCGATCAGTGTGTTCGAACGCGCAACTGACTCCAATAACTGCTCGGCTTGTATTCCGTAGCTATCGAGCAGCACCGGGTCGATGACCAGTTCCACCGCTTCTTCGCGGTCGCCGATGATTTTCGCCTCCAGCACCTCGCCGACCGCTTCGACTTCGTCTTTCAAGTCGCGGGCCAGTTTCAGCAGCGTTCGTTCTCCCACCGTGCCCGACAGGGTGATGTTCAGAACGGGGAACAGAGAGAGATTGACCTCGTGAATGGTCGGTTCATCGGTATCGTCCGGCAGTTCCGGTTTCGCGAGATCGACTTTTTCCCGCACATCGTCCAGCGCTTCGTCCGCATCGAATCCCGCTTCGAACTCCAGGGTGACGTTTGCGCCGCCCTGATAGGCCATGGAGCGCATTTCCTTGGTCCCTTCGATGGAGCGCAACTCCTGCTCCATAGGGCGTACCAACAGGCGCTCCGCATCCTCGGGCGAGATCCCCTCGTGATGAATGCTGACATAGACGATGGGAATGTTGATGTCCGGATCGGCCTCTTTCGGGATCGCCTGATAGGCGATGAAACCGGCAACCAGAATGAAGAACAGCAGGCTCAAAACCGTTCTGGACCGGCTCAGGGCTGCATCGATGATAGACATGCTCAAACCGTCCTTCTGCGCATCGCCGGGCGAATGGCCCGGCGGTTCAGGATTTCGACTGATCCGGTATCAAGACGGTTGCCGGAACCGCTTCCACCCGCTCGCCGTCGGCGACGAACTCGTGGCCGACGCTGATCAGGTCCACGGTTTTCGGCAGACCGAGAACCCAAAGCCCCTCCGGTGTGTCCTCGGCGATCCGCACCGGTACGAAACGCACCGTCTGTTCGCCGTCGACGGTTTTCACACCGACGTCCCCGACATCGCTCAGCGTCAGCAGCGCCGGCGAAATGAGATGCGCATCGCTTTGTTGCGCCGGCAGCAGCAATTCCGCTGTAACGCCTGCCTTCAGACGATTGCCTGTGTCCGGAATCTCAACCTCGACCCGGAAGGTGCGGGTGTTGTCGTCGGCCTTGGGGGCGATGTAGCTGAGGATTCCCTGAACGGATTCTCCGGTAATCAGCCGTGCTTCCGCCAAGGCGCCTTCGGCGAGGCGACCGACTTCGCGCTCGGAGACATTGGCGACGACCAACAGAGGGTCCATATCGACGATGACGGCGATAAGATCGCCGATCTGCACCAGATCGCCCAACTCCACATCCTTGGTGGAGACAACGCCGTCGAACGGGGCAAGGAAGCGGGTTTTCGACAAATCGATCTTCGCCCGGTCGAGCGCGGCCTTCGCGGCCTGCAGTTCGGCCTGCGCCTGGGCGCGGCGAACCTCGGACTGAAAGCCCTTGCTTGCCAGTTTCGCCGCGGCGTCGAATTCGATGGCGCGTTGCTGCACCAGCGCTTCCGCCTCCCGGACGATGGCCTGCCGCTCATCGATTTCGATCCGGCCCAGAAGGTCACCGCCGGCGACCACGTCGCCTTCCTCGATCTCGATCCGGCTGATGGGGCCTTCGGTTTCCGCCATGATTCGGCCGGAGCGCGAGGCTTCGGTCACGCCGGCAATCCGGATTGTCGCCTGCCGGTTACGCGCTGTGCTGCGATAGACACGGACGGAGGGAAGTTTTTCGGTATCGGTCGCCGCTTCGGCCCGCGGGTCAGGGACCGCCGGTTGAGCTTCGGTTTCCCCGCCGTCTTGCAGCGTGGCTCGCATCTCCGTCGGCAGGTTGCCCGACACGATCCAGCCAGTTGCGCCGATGGCCAGGGCGGCGGCGACGAATATAGAAGATCTAATCCGGCGTCCGGGCTTTTTCTGCGCGGTGTCTGATTGTTCCGATGTCTCTGTCGTTTCCATAGCGCTATTCCGCAGCCGTCGCCGCCGGTTGGTCCGCAGCGGCTAAATCGATGAAGGCCTGTCGATGAGAAACCAGAAATTCCAACGCCGATCTGTAGACCGCGATGCCGAACTCGCCGACAAGGTCGGCTCCATCCGGTTGGGCCGGTTTCTCCCGTTCTTGGATCTGAGCGATCTTCGCCTCATACCAGGCAATTCTACTATCTATGACGATTGAGATGTGGTCGGGCGTCAGGTCTTCGGCAAAAAACAGCAGAAAAAGAAGATCTGACTTGTATTTGTCCTCGCCCGGAACCTTTTCCTCCAACGCTTCTGTCAGGGCGCGACGCCCGCGTTCGGTGATATGATAGATTTTCTTGTCCGGGCGTCTGTCCTGTTCGGCCCGCTCGCATGTGACCAGACCGTCCGCGTCGAGCTTGTTCAGCGCAGGATAAATTGAGCCGAATCCGCCTTCCGCGAAATGGCTGAACGGCCCTTCCTCAAAGGCTTTTCGGATCTCGTACCCCGTGGCGCTGCGCTTCGCCAGCACACCCAGGCATGTGGTCTTGATATCCATCGCATGTCCCCGATGCGCGGCATATAGGATCGGGCGATTTTTATATCAAGCTGAAATATATCGAAACGATATAAATAGCTGTATGGCGGCCTGGGAATTGGGATTTATTGCCCTTTATAAAAAGGAACACGGCCGGCACAGCGATGCTGTCCGGCTCCCAAATGTCCGCGATAAAAGGGTCGGATCGTAACGCGGGACGACGCGTTAGATGATTTCCACGCTCTCGGCCATGGGTCCTTTTTGCCCCATCCGGGTGGTGACCCGGACGCGCTGGTCGGGTTCCAGCGACATCAGGCCGTTTCGCTCCAGCGTTCTCGCTGAAATGAAAACGTCCCTGCTGCCATCGTCCATGACGATGAACCCATATCCCTTGCCCGCATCGAAGAATTTGATGGTCCCGTCCGTCGGCGGACCCGCCGGCGCGTCACGGTCGCCGCCGTCGCCGAAACCGCGGTCGCGCGGCGGAGCGCCGCCGAAGCCGCCCCGGCTGGGCGCCGCCTGCGCCGTGGACATGTCGACCGAATGAACCTTGGCGACTTGCTTGCCGCGTTGGGTTTCCATCACATCCACCGTTACGGTCGTGCCTTCAGGCAGCTCAGAGTTCCCCGTCTCAGCAATCACCGACGCATGAATGAAAATATCCCGTCCACCGTCCTCGGGAACGACAAATCCAAATCCTTTGGTGGCATTGAACCACTTTACGGTTGCCGTCACATTCTCGTCGGTAACGGCTGGTGGTAGTCTACGGTCCATGTACTTACTTGCCTCAGCCCCTAAAATCACCGCCGGACGTGCTCCAGACGGCTCTAATCCTTAGCATAAAGCGGAAATGCTCGCCGCTGCAACGATATGATTCGGGGTCTGCGGTGGGGTGGCCGATTACCGTATGACTGTCGCGTCAAGGCAACAAGTCGGGAAACGTGCCGGATTGGGCGTCGCGCTCTTTCCGGACGATGGCCTGGACCCGGCCATAGGGCGGACCGGCGCGGTCAGCGGACGACGGCGTCGGTCTGTCCGAACAGGATCTTCTTGGCTTCTTCGCTGACGGTGGGCGCGGTGTTGATTTCCGCCCCTTTGGCATAGGCGCGGACCGTCGCGGGGCGGGCGGCGATTGCGTCGAACCACCGCTTCAGGTTGGGAAAATCCTCCAGAACCATGCCTTGACGTTCCCACAGCACGATCCAGGGATAACAGGCCATATCGGCGATGGAATAGAAATCGCCCGCCGCGAATTCCCGGTCCGAAAGACGCTTGTCCAGAACCCCATACAACCGCGAGGTTTCGTTCACATAGCGGGCGATCGCATATTCGATCTTCTCCGGCGCATAGGTCTTGAAGTGATGGTTCTGGCCCAGCATGGGACCCAGGCCGCCCATCTGCCATTGCAGCCATTGGATCACTTCATACCGTTCGCGCGTCTCGGTGGGCAGGAAACGGCCGTATTTTTCGCCGAGATACAGCAGAATGGCGCCGGATTCGAAGATGGAAATCGGTTCGCCGCCGCCCTCCGGCGCGTGATCGACGATGGCCGGCATGCGGTTATTGGGGCTTATCTTCAGGAAATCCGGTTCGAACTGTTCGCCTTTGGAGATGTTTATGGGCTTGAAGCTGTAGGGAACCTCCGCCTCTTCCAGGAAAAGCGTGATCTTATGGCCATTGGGGGTGGTCCAGTAATACAGATCGATCATGGGGAGGGTCCTCAGCTTTCAGGCGGATGGGTGGAACGGGATGGGAGGATGCGGTTAGACCGCGTATCCCGGCGTGCCGCGGGCGAACCCGTCATACTGATCCAGCATCCGTTCGCGCCAGGCGTAAACCGGGTCGTCGCTGGCCAGCAGCGTTTTTTCCGATACGGCGCGCGCCCAGGCGAAGGCGCCGAAGGCGATGTGATCGGCGAAAGAAGGCGTTGCTCCGCCAAGGAAGGCGTATGTTTCCAGTGTGGCGCGCATCGGCGCCAGCGACGCCTGGAAGGCGGGCAACGCGTCGTCGGCGGTTGCGACGACGTCCTCCAGGCTCATCCCGAAGACTTTTTCGCGCGTGGTGCGGAAATAGTCGCGGTCTTTGTCGTGCAGATGATTGTACACATCCAGCAGAACCTGCTTGGCGACGCCCGGATGCAGCGTCCGTTCGGCCCAGGCCTTGAAGAAATAGGTCGCCGCCTCGCCGCTGTTTTCGGTGAAGAGGGGGGTTTCCGGATAGGTTTTGTCCAGATAGAGCGCGATGTCCCAGGAATCCCAGACCGCCTTGTCGCTGTTGGCGGTGTCTACGATGACCGGCACCCGGGGCTGTTCGGTAAAGCCGATAGCGTCCTTTTCGGTAAACCGCCACGGCGTCGCGTCCACCGTCAGGCCCTTGTGCGCCAGGGCCATCTTGATGCGCCAGCAGAACGGGCTGAAGCGGCGTTCATCTTCCGAACCGGCAAGGTCGTAGAGGCGAATGGTCATGGCGGGCCCTTTCAAAGGTAGTGTTGGGAAACGGTTCGACCGAACGATGGGGAGTATATAATTGAACAATCATTCCAAAATCAACCCCGTCTTGGCAGGGCCTTTAGATGGTGGAGAGGGGCCGCCGGAGCCCGTTGAATCGGCCGTACGCCGATTGTGCCCCGCGCATTGTCAAAAATAACCTGCGTTAACAATTTGGCTGGCTCCGTCGACACCCCGTCCCGCGTAGTATGATAAGTATATTAGCAGAAATTCAGGTTAGGTGTGGTTACGCGCGTGGAAATGCGTGCAAACGGAATACAGGGGACGGTTTGAGATGCACAAACGGGTAATGGGGCTTTTGGCCGCGACGGCGCTGGGATTGGGGCTGGTTTCGCCTGCGCAATCGACGCCGGTCGTGGTGGAACAGTGGGATCTGTTCAGCCATCCGCATGGAAGCGAGTCCAACCCGGTCTACGGGCTTCGCCTGGACGGCTTGTTCGGGGATCTCGCGCGGGAGTGGACGTTCCAGTTCGAAGACACCTCCGGCAATAGCCGCATGCAGATGCAGCGTATTGAGGATGGCGGATCTTCCTCGATCCGGATTTTCGGAACGGTGCGCGGTGGCGAACTGAACGAGAGCCGGGACAAGAACGCCGTTCTGACGGACGCGGAAGCCTATACGGCCGGCCGGTTCGGCGATTGGTTCGTGGATTTCACCTATGCGGACAATGTGTTCGCGGGCGGCGACCGGACCGGCGATACATCGGGCGTATCGACGTTCCTGAATGAATCGCTCTTCGTCGCGCCGGAGTCGGCGAACAATGTCGGTTTTATCGCGCCGTTGTTCGATCTTTCGTTCACGACTGTCGACGAGTCGCTGACGAACGGCACGTCGGTCGCTGAATTCATCGCCAAATCGGAAGCACTGATCCCCGACACACGGACGGTCGCCCTGGAAGACGAACAGGGGAATTTCGGATATTCCTTCGTCTATGCCGACGACAATCACCGGTGCGGCAGCGATCAGGACTGTCTGGACCGTTTCGTCGGCCGCGGGTGGGTTAACCACGCACGCGG
>JANQIT010000054.1 GCA_028282025.1 Hwanghaeella sp.
CGGCCCCTTTGCTGATCCATCCGGGGCGGCTGGCGGCCCTGACATCGGCCTGCGCCCTGGTGGAAAACGCAGCGCCGGAGAGGCAACCCGCGCCGGAAATTTTCGATCTGATGGATTCCCTGACCCAGGCGCTTGCGGACGAGGCCTGGCTGGAGGTCTATGTGAAATGGGAACTCGCCTTGCTCAGCGCGCTTGGCTTCGGTTTGGATCTGTCCGCCTGTGCGGCCACGGGGGTGACGGAAGACCTGATCTATGTTTCGCCGAAAAGCGGGCGGGCGGTAAGCCGGGAAGGGGGCGCGCTCTACAAGGACCGGCTGCTGCCTTTGCCCGCCTTTCTGATGTCCGATACGGCAGGACCGCCCGGGCAAGACGCGGTCTTCGACGCCCTGCGCCTGACCGGGTTCTTCCTGCGCCGTCATGTTACCGAACCGGCGGGCGGCCAAATGCCGGACGCACGGGAGCGGTTGCTTCGCCCTTCATGACCTGCTGAGGGTGTGACGGGCGTCACAATAAATCCAATAAAAACAAATAGTAACGGGATCTCACAAGACTGCGACTGCACGCTTTCCCCCGTTGTATCGGAATTATTCCTCGCCACCTAGCTAAGCAACGCAACGCGGCTTGCACGGGTATTCGGAAAGGACGGTTCGGTATGACGAATTCATGGGCTCAAACAGGACTTCGGCTGGTGTTGGCCGCCGCGGCCGCGATGGCCGGCTGGGAGATATTCGCGAAGGGGATCGCCCCCCTGATCATGGGCGGGCCGTTGTCGCCCAACGGCCTGATCGTGTCCCTGATCAAGTCCCAGATCGGTATCAAACCGCCGGGCTATGTAGCAACGGTTCTGCATTGGGCCACCGGCCTTGCGGCCTATCCTGTGGGTTTCCTGGTGCTTGCCACGGTGCTGCCGCGTATCGGGTTCCTCGGTCAGGGGATGATCGTGGGGATCGGCACCTGGTTTCTGGCGCTGGGCGTGTTCGCGCCGCTGGCCGGCCTGCCGTTCATGCTGAACTTCGGAACCATCACCTGGGTCTCCCTGTGGGGGCATCTTGCCTATGGCGTCACCTTGGCCGGACTGTTTGCGCTCCAGCGGTTGGCTGAGACGCCTTCCGCTCCGCAGCCGGCGGTCGGACGGGCCTGACCGACGCCTCATTTTCCTGTGGATATCCGCCGCCGGTTTCGACCGGCGGCATTGTTTTGCGCTCCCGCCCTGAATACAATATCTGGTAGGGAGATTCCATTATGAACACATCATCTGAGCCCGCCGCCGAGATCAAGATCGCCCCCTTGGCGGACGCTCTGTCCGAGCGCTATCTGGCCTATGCGCTGTCGACGATCACGTCGCGGTCGTTGCCCGATGTCCGCGACGGACTGAAGCCCGTGCACCGCCGGCTGTTGCATGCGATGCGGGAACTGCGCCTGAATCCGGATGCGGGTTTCAAGAAATGCGCGCGTATCGTCGGCGACGTAATGGGTAAATATCACCCGCATGGGGATCAGGCGATTTATGACGCCATGGTCCGCCTGGCGCAGGAATTCGCCGTGCGTTATCCGTTGGTAGACGGGCAGGGTAACTTCGGCAATATCGACGGCGATAACGCGGCGGCGATGCGCTATACCGAGGCGCGGATGACCGAGGTGGCGCGCCTTCTGCTGGACGGCATCGACGAGGACGCGGTCGATTTCCGGTCGACCTATGACGGGGAGGGGGAAGAACCCGTCGTGCTTCCCGCGGCCTTCCCGAACCTTCTGGCGAACGGGGCGGCGGGGATCGCTGTCGGCATGGCGACCAGCATTCCGCCGCACAATGTCGGTGAGCTGTGCGGCGCCCTGTTGCATCTGCTGAAGTCCCCCAAGGCGCGCACCGAGAGTCTGGTGGACCATGGCCAGAAGTCG
>JANQIT010000081.1 GCA_028282025.1 Hwanghaeella sp.
GTCGGGGCGGTTCCGGCACAGGCCGAGGTAGGAGGAGCCCGAGGTCCGGTAGATCCGGCATCCCGCCGGCTGAACCAGCACCAGGTCCAAGCCGACCGTCTGTTCATAAAACTGGGCGGATCGCTCCAGGTCGCTGACATAGAGGAAGGTGATTTGCTGGTCGTACATTCCGGCTTCTCCCGATTGGCTTCGTGCGCGAACAGGATACTATGGCCCAGCCAAACCTGCTGGGATTCCTGCCGATGCCGACCCAACCTTCCGCTCAAACGCCGCAGCTGACCCCGGGGCAGATGGACGAAGCGGTCAACGACCTGATCGCCAAGGCGATCCAATCCGTCGACTGGACCTTCTTCAACGAGAATTATAACCGTCAGGCGGAGGAAGTGGTGCGCGCCCTGAACCGTGCGGGATACGCCGTCGTACCCCGCGCGCCGAGCGAGGACATGGTCGCCGCGGGCCGGGAGGCGATTGAGATCGGCCAGCACTTGCCGTCCAAGGTGGCCGGCGTGGTCTTCGATGCGATGGTGGAGGCGGGCTCGATCCTGCCGTAACGGGCGCGCGGAAGCCGGGCGCTGCGCATCAGCCCGCTGTCAGCCGCCCGCTTTCCCCTTCCGGCACCAGGGCCAGCGCCTGCCGAACCGTTTCCGCGCCCGATCCCTGGCGTGGAGCGTTCTCGCTCAAATACCGACGCCAGGCGCGGGCCCCGGGCAGGCCGTTGAAGACGCCCAGGATATGCCGCGTCATGCGGATCAACGGCACACCCTCCGCCGCCTGCCGTTCGATATAGGGCAGATAGGCGCGCACCAGATCGTGCCGGCTTCGATCCGACGGTAGCGACGTATCTGCAAAGATCTGCCGGTCCGCGCCCAGCAGGATGGCCGGCGTATTGTAGGCGGCCCGTCCGATCATCACCCCATCGATATGGGCGAGATGGGCTTGCGCCTCCTCCAGGGTCTGAACTCCGCCATTCAAGCAGATCTCCAGCCCCGGGAAATCGGCCTTCAGGCGATAGACATAATCGTAGTGCAGCGGCGGGATTTCCCGGTTTTCCCTTGGGCTAAGGCCCTTCAGGATCGCCTTGCGGGCATGCACGGTGAAGGAGGTGCAGCCGCCCCGGCGCACCGTATCGACGAAGGCGGCCAGCTCCTCGTAGGAATCCGCGTCATCGATCCCGATGCGCGATTTCACGGTGACGGGAATATCGACCGCATCCGTCATCGCCGCTACGCAGTCGGCGACCAACTGCGGTTCAGCCATCAGGCAGGCGCCGAACCGGCCGGATTGAACCCGGTCCGACGGGCATCCGACATTCAGATTGACCTCGTCATAACCGTAAGCCGCGACGATCCTGGCCGCTTCCGCCAGACCCTTCGGGTCCGATCCGCCAAGCTGGCAGGCCACCGGATGTTCCATATCATCGAACCCCAACAGGCGGTCCCGGTCCCCGTGGATCACCGCGCCGGTCGTCACCATCTCCGTATAAAGCAGTGCATGGCGGCTCGCCAGCCGGTGAAAAACCCGGCAATAGCGGTCCGTCCACTCCATCATGGGCGCGACGGAAAGGCGGCGGTTGGGTGTGCGTGCGGTCATCGACTATATGCGGTTCAGCGCCAAATCAGCGAATGTTGGCGCTGTTCTAACCGCAAAGAGGCCGGAATGGAAACCGCATGATGCGTCAGGCTTGCGATGTGCGCGCCATCGCTTCGATCACCGGGGCGAAACGGTCGATGCCGGGGAGCGTCAGGCCCTCGGCCTTCGCGGCTTCGTCGATCCGGCGCAGGGCGACGGCGGCCTCGGCGTGCGGGGAGGCTTCGAACGCCTTCACCTCGTCCGCCTGCATCGGTCCGCCCTGCAGTTCCAGGCTGAGGATCGAAGCTTCCGACAGCCGGTCGAAATAGTCCGGCTCAACGGCGCAGAGATAGCGTTTGGCGTCGACATGGAGGCGCACCGGCTCAGTCACGTCGGGGCCGAAGAAATGCTCCAGGAACGCTGCGCCGACCGTCTCGTGCACCGCGTCGATCCCTTCGGCGGCGTGATAGCGTCCGTCCTCGTGCAGCAGGTGTCCGATATCGTGCAGCAGCGCCGCGCAGATCAGCGCATCGCCGCCTTCCTGCTGGTCCGCATGGACGGCGGACTGGATCGCATGTTCGGTCTGCGTGACGCCTTCGCCGTATTTCACACCGCCCCTGCGGTCGAACAGATCGACGAAAAAGCCAGCGATTTTTTCCGGCGTCTCAAGTTCAGGCACGGCCATGGTCATGGCATCCTCCTCGGTTTGCGTGAAGGCGTCTTCGGACGCCCCCATTTCTGAAGGTTCGTTATCTATTGGTCTCCGCATCGAGAATGCGGAGTTTGCTCAAGAGAGAATCCTTGTCGGCGTAGCAGCCCTGCAGCCAGCGGCTCGCCTGTTTGAAAGCCTTGCGCCCATGCAGGACGCGTTCGTTGTCGAAGACGATACAGTCGCCCGGACCAAGCCGGATCGTCGCTTCCCCGGCCGGGTCCCGCAGCAGGTCCGAGAATTTGCGGTAGGCCGTGTAGAAGGCCTCGACATCCTCGCCCGGGTCCAATGGGGCGACCGACCGGTTGTTGTAGCGGATGGCGGTCGGCGCGCCGCCGTCATCGACGCAGATGATGGGGCTGCGGGATTGCAGATCGGCCTCGCCGTCCCGGAACCGGAACGGCACCCAGACGCTGCTGAGCGTTTCGAAGGCGTCCGGGGCTTCCCGCTTCAGGCGCGCGGCCGCCTGAAATCCGTCAACGAAGACGGAGGTCCCGCCCTCCGCATCGCTTTGCAGGCAATGCAGCAATTGCAGACCCGGCACCGGATTGCGGTAGGGATTGTCCGTATGGACCATCAATCCCTGGGAGGTGAAGGCCAGATTTGTGGGATCGGCGACGGAGCGGACATCGAACAGCTTGCCGTAATTCGTCTCCCGGACATAGCCGAACAGACCGGCGACGCGGAACACCGCCTCGCTTTCGGTCGGCACGCCGCGCAACAGGGCGATCCCGTCCCGGGCCACGGCCCGCAGCCAGTCTGCCAGGGCCGCCGGATCGGCCGTCGCCTCATCGTATGTCCGCGCGACAATCGTGTGGGATGCAGCCCAAAGCGTCCTGGCCGGCGTTTGCGCCGCGTCCCCCAGGAATGCGCGCAGCCATTCCGCAGGGTAGGCCGACCTGTAGCCGTCGGGCGCGAAGGTCACGTCCAGCGCGCCGTCCGCCGCCACGGACGCCGCCTGAAAGGCGGTCGCTTCCGGGACGTCGCTGACATCGATAAGGCGTTGGCCGTTGGCCGGGTTGCGGGCGTCGGGGGTTTGCGCGTTGTCGCGCAGCCAGGTGGCGAAGAGGGTCTGTTCCGCCCCGTCGGACCATCGCAGATTCAACCACGACCCGTCGCACTGGGTATGTTCGATTCTAGACATCGGAATCCTGTATCGATGGGTTATTGACCTGGGTCAGAAGACCGTCTTGGCCCTACCGGCGGACTGTACACCCGTTGTGTGGCAAATTCGACACCCCATATAGGGTTTAGGACGCCTTATAGGGTCCAAATCGTGTAGTTTGTATGACAACTCCTTATGCGTTTGCTGGCGTCGGCCGGGAGCGCGAGATGAGAGGTTGAAGAATGGAATTCGAGAAGTTCACGGACCGCGCACGCGGCTTCATCCAGTCCGCGCAAACGCTGGCGCTGACAAGCAACCATCAGCGGCTGACATCCGAACACCTGCTGAAAGTCCTGCTGGACGACAAGGAAGGCATGGCCGCCGAACTGATCCGCGCGGCGGGCGGCGATCCGAAATCCGTGCATGAAGGCGCGGAAGCAGCCCTGGCCAAGATGCCCAAGGTCGAAGGGGCGGGGGCCGGCAATCTGCACCTGGACGGGTCGCTCGCCAAAATTTTCGATTCCGCACAGAAACTGGCGGAGAAGAACGGCGACAGTTTCGTCACCGCCGAAATCCTGCTGCTGGCCCTGGCGATGGCCGAAGGCACGCCCTCGGCGCAGGCCTTCAAAGCGGCCAATGTCACACCGCAGGCGTTGAACGGCGCAATCAAGGATTTGAGGAAAGGCCGCACCGCCGACAGCGCGGGCGCCGAATCCGGCTATGACGCCTTGAAGAAATACGCCCGCGACCTGACGGACGCGGCGCGGTCCGGCAAGCTGGACCCGGTGATCGGACGCGACGAGGAAATCCGCCGCACGATCCAGGTTCTCTCCCGCCGCACCAAGAACAACCCGGTTCTGATCGGGGAGCCCGGTGTCGGCAAGACCGCGATCATCGAAGGGCTGGCGCTGCGCATCGTCAACGGCGACGTGCCGGAGACCCTGAAGAACAAACGCCTGATGGCGCTGGATCTGGGCGCGATGGTCGCCGGTTCCAAGTTCCGCGGCGAATTCGAGGAACGGCTGAAAGCGGTGCTGGAGGAAATCGACGCGGCCGCCGGCGAGATCATCCTGTTCATCGACGAGTTGCACACCCTGGTCGGCGCGGGCGCGGCGGAAGGGTCGATGGATGCTTCCAACATGCTGAAACCCGCCCTGGCGCGCGGCGAACTGCATTGCGTCGGGGCGACGACGCTGGACGAATACCGCAAGCATATCGAAAAGGACGCGGCGCTGGCCCGCCGGTTCCAGCCGGTGGTCGTCGCCGAACCGACGGTGGCGGACACAATCTCCATCCTGCGCGGCCTGAAGGAAAAGTA
>JANQIT010000084.1 GCA_028282025.1 Hwanghaeella sp.
CTCATCTCGGACAAGATGTCGACCGACGAGCCCTTCGTGGTCGCGTGAATCGCCCGCGAACCCGCCGTCAGTCCTCGACCGTGCGGATCTGGGTTTCCGGTTTCAGCCCGGCGCGCTTCTTCTGGTCGGATCGACGGCCGTTCTCCAGATAGTCGCCGGCCACCGCGCGCGCCGCGGCTTCGTCCCAGCCATCGGTCCAATCGCCCAGCGAATAGCCGTGCCACGGTTCCTGCGGCGTCAGCCTCGGCAAGCCCAGCTCCTCCCAGATTTCCTTCGCCTCTTCCATGAACCGGCGTTTCGGCAGGGCCAATGGCGGCATGTCCTCTTTCAGCGTGGCGTCGATCAGCATGGTCGCGTCCTCGCCGCCGCCCCGCTCGGACTTCGGGCCGTGCCCCAGGATGCGATGCGGCAGGATCTGCACATCCATGCCCGGGTTGGCGCGATGGGCCAGAGCCCAGAACACCGCATCGCCGTTGTCCGGATCGATATCCTCGTTGACCGCGATGACGAATTTGCCGACCGCCGACTGCAACATCGCCGCACCGGTCAGCGCCCGCCAGATTTCGGTGCGCTGAACCCCGCGCTCGAATTGGATGAACAAGACTTTGCGCAGGTTCGTCAGCGGCTCATGCATCGAGACCTTCTTGACGCCCTTGATCGACAGCGTGTCGCGGAGATGCGCCAGGAAGAGCGGTTCGTAGGCGACGCGTTTGATGACGCTGGATTCGCTGGGCGTGACCTGGGAGATAATCGACGGGATGACCGCCTTCTCCCGCCGTGTGATCGCGGTCACCTGCATGCGCATGTTGTATGCTTCGAGGGCGATATGCCCGTGCGATTCGCCGAACGGCGCTTCCGGTTCGAGATACTCCGTGTCGATCACACCTTCGACGACGAGTTCCGATTCCGCCGGCACGTACAGGTCGACCGTCCGCCCCTTCACCATGTTGATCGGCTCCCCGACCAGCCCGCCGGCGACCGCCAATTCCTCCTGTCCGATGCGGAGTTTCTGTGGCGCGGTGTAAACGACAGCGGGCGGCGCCCCCACGACCACGGCGATCGGCATCGGCTCGCCGCGCTCCTGGTATTTCTGCCAATGCAGGTAACCTTCGGCCCCGCCGGGACGGGTCGCCATCCGGACGACGCAGCGGTCGGGCGCCTTCAGCGCCACCCGATAGGTTCCCATGTTCTGGGTTCCGGTTTCCGGGTCGCGCGTGACGCAGGCCGTCATCGTCAGGTAGGGCGCCGCGTCGAAGCCCGGCGTCGAAATGGGCATCGGCAGACTGTCCATCCCGTTTCCCAAGCCGATCAGGTCGTCGCCGGTCAGGACGACATCGTGGCAGGGCGCCGTCTCGACCTCGCGCGGCGCGATCGGATTGGCGATCGCCTTGTCCCATAAAGGTCCGATCTCGTCGCGCTCCGCCCGCATCCCGAGACAATAGATCGCGGGGTTCGCCGCCAGGCCGCCGACCAGCACCGGCAGGTCGAAGGCCCGGCCCTTGGCGTCGACGATATTGGTGAACAGGAAGGCCTTGCGGTCCGCCTCCGGGATGCCGCCCCGGAACTGCCAGCGCACCAGCGCGTGCATGTGCGCATCCTTGTCGATCGGGCGGTCGATCCGGACGAGCAGGCCCGCTTCGTCCAACGCCGCCATATGTTGCTGCAAGTCGCGATAGCCGCGCGATCCCGGCGCAGACGACTCTGCCATGATGTCCTCACCGACTGTTCTTGTTGTCGGTCATTCTAGCGGATATCGCCGCCGCGCATGCAAATGCGGCCCGCGCGGCAAGACGCCGCCCGAAGTCCGCATACAGATTTTGTGGAACGGTCAGCCGCGTACAGCGGCGCGCACTTTAGTTCGTTTTGGTTCGGCTGACATAGCAACCGTCCTGAACGCCGTCGAAGTACTCGCTGATCCCCGGATGCATGATCGGTTCGTCGCTGTCGTCGCTCAGCAAGTTCTGCTCCGAAACATAGGCGATGTACGTGGTCTTATCCTGACTCTCGGCCAACAGATGATAGAACGGTTGATCTTTCCGCGGCCGCGATTCCTTCGGAATGCTCTCGTACCATTCTTCGGTGTTGCCGAACTCCGGATCGACATCGAAGATGATTCCCCGGAACCCATATTTCTTATGGCAGACGATCTGCCCGATCTGGAACCGCGCTGTCGCGTTCAGCATTTAGCCTCTCCGTCTCACTCTTTTCTTCGTATTCACCGCAAACCGGAAACTCTTTTCTGCGCCTGTTCCCGTTCCCCGCGGTGCGCCATCACTGCCAAGTGCCTCCCGGGCGTGACGGTCGTTCTGCGATCCTTAAGCGAATCCAGAGGTTTTACGAAGCAGTCCCCTCGACGAAACTCTCCCGCTACTACGATCGTTGTCATAGTGCCGAAGCGGTTCCCGTGGAGGAAGAGGCAAATGCGGGTTGGCGCCGTCGAAATTGGGCTAATGGTTCGGAAGGGACGCCATCCATGTGATTTGCCCCAAACGCGCTTTGTAACCTTCTTGATTCGTCTCCAACTCATTCGAATCAGGCATAGTTTCCTCATCGGTCTACCCTGCGGTCAAGACGGCCGGACAATTCGGCGCTAGATTGGCGCAGAAGTGTTGCCAACAGCACACGCCTGATGTCTCCGATTGGGTCACGGCTGTCCGGCGCGCGGCGGGAAAGGCTCCGAAAGTGTCGATGCCCCCGTTCCCAGCGATTGAATGACCAAAACGAACGACTGAATA
>JANQIT010000163.1 GCA_028282025.1 Hwanghaeella sp.
ACCCGCAGGTCTCCCCGCGCACCCGCCACAAACAGACCATGCGGGCACGAAAAAAGCGCCAGCACGGGCAAGTGGGCGCTTGTGCGCCGTTTGTTTCCGGGTCGCCAAACCCGACCCTGGAATTGCCAGGGCAATTAGAGTATCGGCCTCCGGGAGACCTGGCGTCAAGGCGGGGAATCTGGTGGGCGTGTAGGACTGGTCCTGCTTTGTTGATAGCTGGCTCGGGTCAGTCCTTGGACGGCTTGCGTTATCTCGGTTCCGGCTCTGGATGCCTTGCCGAGGCTCTTCAAGCGACGCCTGCTTATCCTGTGATCTAGGATGGAGGGACGAAGCAAAATAGGTGGAGCGACCCCGACAGTGCGGCGTGTTACGAGGGTGCTCTGCGCTGGATGCCGATCATCGGGAACCGCGCGTAGAAGTCGGCAAGCGTATCGACGTGGTCCTCGCGGCTGAGGTCCAGGGGCTCTTCGGTGAGGGTGACGATCCAGTTTCCGCCCCCGGTGCGATGGAAGGAGACCGGCGGGCCGATCATGGGGAGGACCGCGGCGCAATTCAGGGCGGCACAGGTTTGCGCGGACCAATAATTGATCCACATGCACTTAAGCGGTATCGCCGGGCCCGGCAGAGAAGTTATCGGGCCACTGCGCGGCAACTGACGCAGCTGCAACCGGCTCCTCTCGGACTTGACGTATTTGTCGTGTACATTCGATTCATATCGGCCGATGCCGGGAGCCTTTCTGGGGGACAGGATACCGCCGTGCCAAACGTTCAGCGCATCTCCGAGGTCTTCCAGAAAGGAGGAAGCCGTATCCTGGATGCGTGCGCCCGGAAAGGCAATATTCACCATCGCGACGGATTCGCCGCCGGGCCCGGATTTTCCGTATAGATGTCCGACATGCAGGTTGACACCGGAGTACTCGATAGTCCCGTTGCACAGAAACAGGATCCCGCCGTTGTTCCTGCGCATCTCGGCGGCGAGATCGCTGTCCCGATCGTCCATGCGTTCAAGCCGTCCTGATTTGGTACCCAGCCAATCGAGTGCGGTGTTCGCGTGCTTCTCGACTATGTGGACTAGTTCGGCGACCCGACTCTCGCCGACTGCGAACGGCGGCGCATACAGGAAGCAAACGAAGTGGCAGTCGGCTATTACGGTGCTCTCAGGCATTGTTCGACATTCCGGTACTCGTTGACCAAAGCTGTAAGGCCGAGATCGTCGCCGTAAATTGTGTATTGCCTCGGATCTGCAATTGCATAATTCAGGCACAAATTGCAGTCATCGACAATGGGCTTGAGCTTGCTCTCAACTTCTGCAACGTCATTTGTCAACCCGAAGAACCGGATCTGCGAGTCTCTGTTCTCGCTCAAGTCCTGAACCTTGAATTCCCACACGCAGTCCTTCCCCAGTGCGGGATCGTAGGAAATCGCGTCAAAGCGCTTGTCCAGACCCAGGCGCGGGGACTCGACGCGAATATCGCAACCCGGCTCGCGGTTGGGCGGAATCAGATCGGCGCAGGTATCGTGAATCAGATCCTGGCTGGGCCGCGGGCAGACTGGCGTGATTCGGCAGTCGCACTCCGGCGGAGACGGCCCGATGATGCACTGGCAATCCGGCGCGTCGCTTGCGGTGACGAGCTGCATTTCCGCGAGCATGATCTGCATCAGATGATAGACGATAAAGAAGATCGTGAGCAGCGCCAGTACGGCGATGACGATCCCCGGGAATTGCACCGCAATCCCGACACCGCTGCTTGAGATGGTGAAGAAGGCGAGCCAGAAGCTGGCCTCCGCGCCCAGCGCCAGGGCGGAGCCCTGCAGCATGGAGGCGAGCAGAGCGGCGGCGAAGGCGGAAACGACGGCCGCCGCCTCGGGCGTGAGGGTGGGGCGGCAGGGGGTCTCCGCCCCGCCGTTCAGTCCGCCCGAAATCCGGTCCGCGCCGGCCCCGGTTTCCGGGTCGCGGATCACATAGCCGCTCCCACTCCAACCGCCGTGATGCAGGGTGCGCTCCGGAACCGTTA
>JANQIT010000193.1 GCA_028282025.1 Hwanghaeella sp.
GGCGGCGGTGAGGGGGGCGCCGAATATACCGGCGATGGTGCCTTCCAGTTCCTCGTAGACCAGCATGAAGGCGGTCGATTCGAAGCTGCGCTGCACCGCCGCCGCGATGATCAGGCCCGGCGCCAGAAATTCCAGGAACGGCAGACCGGCGACTTCGGCGATCCGGTGGCCGACCGCCAGCGAAATGACCAGGGCGAACAGAAGGGCCTGCAGCGCGGGTCCCAGGATCGCCAGTTTGAAGAACATGACTTCGCCCATCACGATGCGCATCAGGACCGCCCGGACGCCGAGATGGTTGAGGCCCGCATAGCGGCGGGGTTCCAGGCGCGCGGTCGGTTCGCGAACGGCGTTCAGGCCGGTGTTCATCAGGTTTTCAACTTGTATCCGGTCGAAACCATGCGCGCCGCCAGGGCCCAGAGCAGGATGTTCACGCCGGCCATCACCGCCATGCCCAGCAACGGGTCGGTGTCCGACTTTCCGATGGCCCCATAGCGGAACCCGTCGATCATATAAAAGAACGGGTTGTAGTGGGCCATGGTATAGAACGGCTCCGGCAGGCGGCTGATCGAGTAGAAGGTGCCCGACAGAAAGGCGAAGGGCGTCACCACGAAATTCGTGATGGCCGCCACATGGTCGAACTTGTCGGCCCAGATACCGCTCAGCAGGCCCAGCGTCGCCAGCATCATCGACGCGCCCAGCGCGTGAAAGACCAGATGAAACAGGCTGTGAACCTCCAGCGTCACGAAGAAGGACATTGCAATCCAGGTCGCCAACCCGACGATCATGCCGCGCGTGACCCCGCCCAGGACATAGGCGGCGACGAATTCACCGGTGCTGATCGGCGGCATGATGACATCGACGATGTTGCCCTGCATCTTAGCGCTGACCAGGGAGGAAGACGTGTTGGCGAACGCGTTCTGGGCCATCGCCATGGTGATCAGGCCGGGGGCCAGAAACTCGCTGAAGGGGATGCCGGAAATCGTTTCCACCGCGCGTCCCAGCGCCAGGGTGAAGATCGCCAGAAACAGCAGGCTGGTCACCAGGGGAGCGGCCACGGTCTGAGTGAAGACCTTCAGAAACCGGTGCACTTCCTTCTTATACAGGCTCCAAAGGCCGATCCAATTGACGGCCCCGTAGCGCTTCGGCGTCAAACTGCCGTTCGGCAAAGGCTGGGTATCCATGGGCTTTCCGGTAAAAATGGGGATTTGTTCCGCGGCGGCGCACCATAACGGAGGCGCGGTATCGACAACAAGCCGGCCTTTGGAACAGGGCTTTTGCTGAGTATGATGCATAGCCCCGGCAGCAGGAGGCCCTATGCCGAAACGTGAACGGCGGCGTCTCGCGACGCCGCCGTCTTTAACCAGGAGGTCGATGTCGGATGGGAGGGGCAGGTTTCGCCACCGACCTTCCGGTTTCACGGCGCCGGCGATAAGGCCGGCAAACTCGTATCCACACAAAACTCAATCAATTGGGGGTTACTGTTCCCCCGTCCGTAGAAACACTTTATGGCGGTTGGGCCGGCGTTACTGTGATACGGGTCACTGGGCGTGTGAATGGAAGCGGAAAACTGGTTCAATTCTTTAATGATGGTTGACAAAACTACGAAAAACCCCCGCGCGCGCCGCGGCCCCCGCAAGGCGACGCCGGAGCGGCTTGAGAAGGCGGCCCTGTTCTATCTGGAGCGCTATGCCAGTTCTTCCGAGAATCTAAGGCGCGTTCTGATGCGGCGTGTCGACGCCAGCGCGCGGGTCCACGGCACGGACCGGGAGGAAGGGGCGCAGGCGGTCGACGCCATCTTGCAGCGGTTTCTGCGTGCGGGCCTGCTTGACGATACGGCCTTCGCAGAGGCGCGGGCGGCCAGCCTGCACCGCCGAGGTGTCTCGATGCGGGGGATCCGCATGAAACTGGGACAGAAAGGCGTTTCCGAAGAGGATATCGACAAGGCGCTGGCGGCGCTGGCCGACATGCTCCACCCCGAAGAGGAAGGGGACGCCGAATTGCAGGCGGCGCTCAACTACGCCCGCCGTCGCCGGATCGGACCGTTTCGCCGGGAAAAACGGGAAGAATACCGGGACCGGGATCTCGCGGCTTTTGGACGACAGGGGTTTTCCTATGACACGGCCCGTCAGATTTTAGAGATGGAGCCGCCGCCTTTGCCGTGAGCAACCGTCTCAGTGGTTCCACGTAAAGGTGGCGCGTTCTAGATTTCCGGATCGGGAACCGACTTCAACAGTGCCATTAGCCCGTCCGAATAGGCGTCGCGGATACGGGCCCAGTCGGGGTCGCTCTTTTTGTACTTCTTCAGCCGGTCGTTCGCGAAACTGTCTTTACGGTAGCACAGAAGGTCTATCGGTGGGGCCACCGACAGGTTCGAGCGGATCGTGGCGTCGAAAGAAATCAGGGCGAGTTTCGCGGCATGCGCCATGCTGCTGTCGAAGCGCAGGGCCCGGTCCAGGATCGGCTTTCCGTATTTGGTCTCTCCGATCTGAAGGAACTGTGTGCGCGGCGTCGCCTCGATGAAGTTTCCGGCGGGATACATCTGGAAAAGCCGGTGCGGTTCGCCGGCGATCTGACCGCCGATCAGGAAACTGCCGCTGGCGTCGCCATAGGGTTTTACGTGTTCTCCGTCGCGCGCGAGCACGGCCCGGTAGACGTCCGCGACCGTGTTGGCCGCGTCGAACAGAGTGCGCGCCGTCTGCAGGTCTTGCGCCGGGTCGCCTTGGCCCCAAGCCTGCCGCAATATGGTGACGACGGCCTGGGTGGTGGCCAGGTTTCCGGCGGACAACAGGGCGATCATGCGGTCCTGCGGTGTGGTGAAACAGGCCAGTTTACGAACGACCGCGATCTGATCGACGCCCGCATTGGTGCGCGAGTCCGAAGCCAGAACCAGCCCTTCGGGCAAGAAGATTCCCAGACAATAGGTCATTGGTTTGCCGCACTCCCTCGCTTTATGCTGACCGTATCGCCGCAGGAGCCGACATGACGCTGCAGACCATCGTGGACCAGATCGCGCAAGACATACGCCCGCATCTCTCGAAAGGGCGCGTCGCCGACTATATACCCGCCCTTGCCCGAGTCGACCCCGACCGGTTCGGGATCGCCGTCGCCACCTGCACGGGCGAGACGGCCTGCGCCGGGGATGCCGACATGAGTTTCTCAATCCAGAGCATCTCCAAGATCTTCACCCTGACGCTGGCCTTGGGAAAGACGGGCAATAATCTTTGGAAACGCGTCGGACGGGAGCCTTCCGGCTCCGCCTTCAATTCCATCGTCCAACTGGAGGCGGAGAACGGCGTGCCGCGCAACCCGCTGATCAATGCGGGGGCAATCGTGGTGACGGATGTTATCCTGTCGAACCGGGACGAACCGGACGCCGCGGCGGAAGTCCTGAATTTCATGCGCCGGCTGGCCGACGACCGGACCATCCGGATCGACGAGGAGGTTGCAGCTTCGGAAGCGGAAAGCGGTTACCGGAATGTCAGTCTGGCGAATTTCATGCGCGGGTTCGGCAATCTGGAAAATCCGGTCGAGGATGCATTGCGGGT
>JANQIT010000136.1 GCA_028282025.1 Hwanghaeella sp.
GGCAAGCGCCGGATCGGCGGCCGCCCCGCAATCGTGGCTCAGCCGGCCGATGCTGGGCACCCGCCTGACCTGGCGCGTGGTGCTTCTGTTTCTGCTGACCTGCGTCATGCTGGATGTCGTCTTATGGGGCGTTTTCGAGTTCGGCTTGGGGCAGTGCTACGGCGTACTCTGCCTGTTGTAACGGGGCGGGCGCGACGCCCGCTCGACCCGCTTCGGGGTTTTGCTACCCGATGGCCGCACGGGCGCGCGTCATGATCTTTTTCGGCGTATCGAAGGGTTCGATGGTGGCGACGCCGCAATCGACCAGAACATGGATCGCTTCCATCACTTCCTCGCCCAGGTGGAATTCGGAGTTCTGCAGAATCCCGGCGATCCGGAAGGCGACCTGATTGGCTTCCTTTTCCGGTGTGGCCGGCATGATAATGCCGAACTGATAGGCGCCCAGCCGCCCGACCGCGTCGGACGCCTTCACCATGCCCGAAAGCCAGTCGGCGATCTGCTTCAGCAGCAGTTCCGCGTTTTCCCGGCCATAGTCCTTTTCGATCCGAACCGTGGTCGGGATGGAAACCACGGCCAGGCTTAAATAACAGTCGCGGGCCAGGGCGTTCTTTACTTCGCGTTCCAGATGGGCGTCGAAAAACGCCGCGCTGTGCACGGCCCCGATATCCGGGTCCATGACCGCGCCCTGCTTGAGATTGCGATAGGGGCCGACCACTGAACTCCACAGCCGGCGGCGGTCGACCATCAACAGCGTATAGGTCGTCAGCGCGCTGTAATCCTTGTCATTCGGCAGGACGACATTCGCGCCGCCCCGGTACAGCACCATTTCGTCCGGGTCCGTGTCCTCGTCCTTCACAACCAGCATCGGCATGTTGAAAAGCCGGGTGTTGTTGCGGATGTGGGAGGAGAGATAGAGCACTTTCTCCCGGTCGTCGTAGAGGGTGGCCGTGATGACCACCGCGTCGAAGCCGTTATCGTCCAACCTGTTGGCGGCGCGATAGGGCGCCTGCTCCATGATCGCGTCGAGCCCCTGACCCAAAAGGGCGTCGTACAGGTCAGCCTGATATTCGCTGGACTCCGACACCATCAGCAGACGCGCGGTTTCGGCGTGATCGTAAACGCCGACATTGGACAGATCGACCGCAACCCCGTGGTCGGCGCAGGTTTCCGCCCGCCGGAACAGTTCGCTGCGCATGGCCGCCAGCCGGCGGATGCTCTGCAGCCGGGTCAGGATCATGTCCGGGTTGGTCTTGGCTTGTTCCAGTATATCGGCCGCGCGCAGTTCCACGGCCCGGTCCCGGATCGCCTGTTCGCCCCGCACGCCGGTCAACATCACCGGGATGGGCGCGGTTTCCGGATCGCTTTTCAGCGCTTCCACCATGTCCAGCGCGGTTTCGTTCTTGAACCGGCCGACGACGACGATATCCGGCTGCTGCTCCTTGACCTGATCGACGAAACCATCGGGGTCCGAGACGCCGTGGGCGCCGAACCCATTGGACGTCAGGGCGGAAACGCGTTCCTTCAGAATGTCATCATTGCGCTCTGCCAAGACGATATGCGCGCTTTGCGGCATTCCTGTTCCCCAACCAACCGAGTCCGGTTTCCTTTTGGTTTCCGGTCTCTTAGCCCGACACCCGGCCCTTATTGGGGCCACTCTGGCGAACTAGAATAGAGCAACCGGTGCGCTGTGCAATTCCGCTGAGCGGTTTTCAGTGCATTTTCGGGTCTTTAACCGCCATACCCGCGATCCCTGCTGGACCGCCCGGCGTACATTTCCGATAGTGTGCGGAACAATGGAACGGCAAGCCGCAAGGGCAGGGAGAGGAAAGAGTGGGCGACAACGTGTCGATTTACGAACAGGGACTGGAAAAGAACGCGGCGAACTACGCCGCCCTGTCCCCGGTCAGTTTTCTGAAACGGGCGGCGACCGTCTACCCGGACAAGGTTGCGGTGATCCACGGCGACCGCCGCATCACCTATCGGGAATTCCGCGACCGCGTCAGCCGATTCGCCTCGGCGTTGACCAAACGGGGGATCGGCAAGGGAGATACGGTTTCGCTCTTCGCGCCCAACGTTCCGGCCATGCTGGAGGCGCACTACGCCGTTCCGCTGATCGGTGCGGTGTTGAACAGCATCAATACGCGCCTGGACGCGCCGACGGTCGCCTTCATTCTGGACCATGGAGAATCCAAGCTTGTGATCAGCGACCGGGATCTTAACCCGGTGATGAAAGAGGCGCGCGCGCAGATGGTATCGCCGCCGCCTGTGATCGATATCGACGACGTACTGGCCGACGGCGGCGAACTGATCGGGGAAGCCGAATACGAGACGTTCCTGCTGGAAGGAGATGTGGATTATCCCTGGTCGCTGCCGGACGACGAATGGCAGGCGATCTGCCTGAACTATACCTCGGGAACCACCGGAAACCCGAAAGGGGTCGTCTATCACCACCGGGGGGCCTATCTTAACGCGCTTGGGAACAGTGTGGAGTTCGGCCTGTCCGCGGATGCGGTCTATCTCTGGACCTTGCCGATGTTTCATTGCAACGGCTGGTGCTACACCTGGGCGGTGACGGCGGTCGCCGGCACCCATGTCTGCCTGCGCAAGGTCGATCCGGCGCTGGTCTTCCCGATGATCCGCGATCACAAGGTCACCCATATGTGCGGCGCGCCCATTGTGCTGACCATGCTGATCCACGCCCCGGATGATCAGAAATGCACCTTCCCGCAGACCGTGAAGATGGTGACCGGCGGCGCTGCGCCGCCCTCTGCGGTGATCTCGAACATGCAGAAGATGGGATTCCGTATCATCCACATGTACGGCATGACGGAATGCTATGGACCCAGCACCGTCTGCGCCTGGCAGGACGATTGGGACGGTCTGGACGAGGAGCGGCAGGCGGTGATGGCCGCGCGCCAGGGCGTCGCCCTGGTAACGCTGGAAGAGCAGCGCGTCGTGAACAGCGAGACGATGGAAAATGTGCCTGCCGACGGGAAGACCATCGGTGAGCTGGTATTGCGCGGCAACACCGTGATGCGGGGTTATCTGAAGAACGGTAACGCCACGGCGGAGACCTTCGCCGGCGGCTGGCTGCATACCGGGGACCTCGCCGTGATGCATCCGGACAGCTATGTGGAAATCAAGGATCGGTCCAAGGATATCATCATCTCCGGCGGGGAGAATATTTCTTCGCTTGAAGTGGAAGAGGTCCTCTACAAACACCCGGACATCATGGAAGCCGCCGTCGTCGCCAGCCCGCATGAAAAATGGGGCGAGACGCCGTCCGCCTATGTCACCCTGAAACCGGGATCGGACGGCAAGGTCTCCGCAGATGACGTGATCGCCTATTGCCGGGAAAACATGGCGAAATTCAAGGCCCCGACCAAGGTCACCTTCGGGCCATTGCCGAAGACCTCCACGGGCAAGATCCAGAAGTTCGTGTTGCGCGAACGGGAAGGTTAGATTTCGAACAGCCGCCCGAACCGGGGCAGTTTATCGTCTATCCCGCCGAGACGCAGGCTGTGCCAGATGATGGCGTGGTTGCTGCTGCTGACGGGTTTGCCTAGGGCGGCTTCGATTTCGGCGGCTTTTTCGAAGAGCTGCAGGCTGGTGCAGGAGACGAAGACGGCGTCTACATCGTCGGCCTGGCCCAGTTCCATCGCGGCCCTGGCCATGCTGTCGGGTGAGATGGCGGCGACGACGCCGTCATTCTCTTCCAGAAAGGAGCCGAAGGCGGCGATCTCGAAGCCCTCGCTTTGGAAGAACGCGCCGAAGAAGGCGTTTACCGCCTCCCCATAGGGCGTGATCAGCGCCAGTCGCCGCGCGCCGAGCGCCCGCATGGCCGTGACCGCGGCGGTGGCCGGGTTGGTGAATTTCGCTGTCGGCTCCGCTTCGGCCAGCCGTTCGGCGATGCGGTCCGGTCCGATCACGACGGAGGCGGAGGTGCAGCCATAGGCGATTACGTCCATCGGCGATTGCGGCAGCAGCAGGCGCGCCGTATCGGCGATCCGCGCCTCCATGGCGCGCAGGGTTTCGGGCGTGATATGCGGATCGTTTCCAATCCGGGCGTGATAGAGCGCGACGCCGTCCAATTCCTTCAGGACGAGCCGGAACTCATGTTCCAGCGTCTCATCAGAAGCCAGGACAACAGCCCCGATCCGCGCCCGGTGTCCCAGTTTCGGCCCGACGTCGAAATCAAGCTTTCGGGTCGGCGGCAGGGCGGACGGTGAGATTTTCGCAGCGGCGTCGGACATGTCTTGTCTCCCTCGGTCGAACTCTGCGCCCCTTTAAGTCAGTTCGGCAAGGCAAAGCTCTCCATCGGCAGCGCCGGGGGCTTGCCGGCGATCGCGTCCGCCATCAGCCGGGCCGAGCCGCAGGCCATGGTCCAGCCCATATGGCCGTGTCCGACGCTGGCGTATAGACCCGGCGTCCGGGTCGGGGCCATGAAGGGCAGGCCCGTCGGCGTCATCGGGCGCAGGCCGGCCCACTTCTCCGCCTTGCCGTAGTCGCCGACGCCGGGAAACAGGCTGCCCGCGCTTTTCAGCATACTGTCGAAATCGCGGTCGCTGTAGCGCCGGTCGTAGCCGGAGAACTCCGCAACCGCCGTCAAGCGCATCCGGTCCCCGATCCGGGCATAGGCGACCAGATGATCTTCGTCCACGCCGCCGACGGTGGGCGCCCGGTTGGCCGCCGGGCTTTCCGCATCCAACGGCACGGTCATGGAATAGCCCTTCACCGGATAGACGGGCAGGGGCAGCCCGTGCCCCTTCAGCAGGTCCATGCCGAGGACGCCAGTGCAGAAGATCACAGTGTCTGCCTCTATCTCGCCCTGATCCGTTCGGACCGCCGCGACCGTCCCGTCTTTCACCATCACGCGATCGACGGTCGTCCCATACCGGAAAGAGACGCCGTTCCGTGCGCAATGGCCGGCGAGGTTCCGGGTAAACAGCCGCGCATCCCCGCTGCCGTCCGTCGGGCAATAGACCGCGCCCGCGATCAGATGTTTGGAGGGCTCCAGCGCCGGATCCACCCCGGCGGCTTCCGCGCCGGACAGGAACTGCATTTCCTGCCCGTCATCCTGCAGCAGCTTCATATGCGCCGTTCCGGCGGCGAAACTCTCCGGCTTGCGGTAGAGGTAGAGCAGGCCTTTGCCGATGTGATGATAGGGGATGCCGGTTTCTTCGGTAACCCGTTCCAGGCAGGCTTGCGAATAAAGGCACAGCGCGTGTTTCGCCAGTGTGTTGCGCTCGGCGCGCCCGGCGGTGCACTGGCCCAGAAATTTCAGCATCCAGGACCACAGCGCCGGGTCGGCGGAGGGCTTGAAGCGCAACGCCTGACCGCCCTTGAACAGCGACTGCAGCAGGATCTTGGGCGCTTTCGGCGAGGCCCAGGCGAAAGAATGGCCGGGGGCGATCAGGCCCGCATTGGCATAGCTTGTACCCTCTGCGGGCTTGGTATTCTTCTCCAGCACCGTGACTTGGTGGCCGTCGCGGAGAAGTTCGTAGGCGAGCGCCGTGCCGACGACGCCCGCCCCCACAATGACGGTCTTTGCCATGGCGTTATCCGGCTACACGGCCGCGATGACCCCGATTTCGACGGTGAAGTGCGGCGCGGCAAGCTTGGATTCGACACAGGCGCGCGCGGGCGTGTTGCCGGGGGAGACCCAGGCGTCCCACACCGCGTTCATTTCATTGAAGGTGGAGATGTCCGACAGCCAGATGGTCGCCGAAAGCAGTTTGCTTTTGTCCGTTCCCGCTTCGGCCAGCAGCGCGTCCAGCCTGTCCAGGATGTTCCGGGTTTGCTCTTCGACGGACGCTCCCTTGGCGTCCGCGGCCACTTGCCCGGCGGTATAGCAGACACCGTTATGGACGACGGCCTGGCTCATGCGGTCGCCGGTTCGATAGCGCGTGATGGACATGGAAATACCCTTCCGTTAATGCGTTTCTCCAAACAGTCTAGATCCACCGGCGTCCGGCACCAATCGGTATTCCCGCCAAAGGCGTGGTGACCGATAGGAAAGTGTGTTGCGGCAAAAGCAGGTTTTCGGACCCCGGCGGGCGGTATAGAAATCGGGAAAGGGTTGGGAGGATGTCGATGACCGCTGTCGCGGAGCTTTCGGACTTGTTTTCTCTGTCGGGCAAGACCGCGCTGGTCACCGGGGCCAGCAGCGGGCTGGGCCGGCGCTTCGCCCTGACCTTGGCCAAGGCCGGGGCCGACGTGGTTCTGGCGGCCCGGCGCACCGACAAGCTGAATGAACTGGCCGGTGAGGTCGCTGGACTGGGCAGGCGCGCCGAAGCGGTCGCCATGGATGTCACCGACTTGGACTCCATTGGCCAGGCGGTCCAAATGGCGCACCGCAATATGGGCAGGATCGATATTCTGGTTAACAATGCGGGGGTGGCCGTGACCAAATCCGCCTTCGACCATGGGGAAGAGGACTGGGATTTCGTCGTCGACACCAACTTGAAGGGCGCGTTCTTCGTGGCCCAAACGGTCGCCAAAACCATGGCGGAAGACGGCGGCGGCAGCATTGTCAATATCGCCTCCATCCTGGGCGAACGGGTTCTGAAACAGCTTTCGTCCTATGCTGCGGCGAAGGCCGGGCTGGTTCAGGTGACCAAAACCATGGCTTTGGAATGGGCGCGTTACAATATTCGCGTCAATGCGATTGCGCCCGGCTATATCATTACCGAAATCAACCGGGACTTCCTGACCGGCGAGGGGGGCGACAAGATGCGCAAGGGCGTCCCGTTGCGGCGCTTCGGAGAGGAATCCGACTTGGACGGGCCGCTGCTTCTTCTGGCGGGCGGCGCATCCGGTTTCATGACCGGCAGCGTGCTGACCGGGGATGGCGGGCACGTCCTGTCGGTGCCATAGAACAGGTAAAGCGAAGATACTCAGCGAGGAGACAGAGATGATCGTCGATCACCGCACGTACACGACCTACCCCGGCAAGCTCGCCCCGTTTCTGAAGGTCTATGAAGAGAAAGGGCTGCCGCTTCAGCTCAAATATCTGCAAAACATGGTCGGCTGGTATCAGTCGATGGATATCGGACCGTTGAACCAGGTGGTCCATATGTGGGCCTATGAAGATCTGGCCGACCGCGCCGCCCGCCGAGCCAAGCTGAATGCGGACCCGGACTGGCAGGTCTACCTGCAAGAAGCCACGCCTTTCCTTATGTCGATGGAAAACAAGATTTTGAACCCCACGCCCTTCTTCGATCTGAAGAAGATGATGGGCCGGTAGGGTTATTCACGAACAGTTGGATTAAAGGCAGGTCTTATGGATTTCTCTCTTCCGCCCGAGGTCGATAGCATTCGTCAGCGGTATCGTGCGTTCGTCGATGAGCATATCATTCCCCTGGAGTCCGATCCGGCGAGCTATGACGAGCATGAGAACATCGCGCTCGACGTTCTGAAAGAGGTTCAACAGAAAGCGAAACAGGCCGGGCTCTGGTCGCCGCAGATGCCGCAGGAACGCGGCGGCGTCGGGCTGAACACCCAAGGCATGGCGGCTTGTTACGAGGAGATGAACCGTTCGATCTTCGGGCCGGTCTGCTTCAACGCGGCCGCCCCGGATGACGGCAACATGTTCATTCTGAACAAGGTCGCGCGCGAGGAGCAGAAACAGAAGTGGCTGCAGCCCATCATCGACGGCGATGTACGGTCGGCCTTTGTCATGACGGAACCGTCGCCGGGCGGCGGGTCGGATCCCAGCATGATCCAAACCAAGGCGGAGCGGCACGAGAACAAGTGGGTGGTGAACGGCCATAAGTGGTTCATCACAGGCGCGGAAGTCGCCAGTCACTTCATCCTGATGGCCAAAACGTCGGACGATCCGCGCAAGGGACTGACCGCCTTCATGTTCCACAAGGATCAGCCGGGATGGCGGATCAAACGCCGTATTCCGATCATGGGGCCGGAAGAACATGGCGGCCATTGCGAGATCGAATTCGACGGGCTGGAAATCCACGACAACGATCGGATCATGGAGGTCGGCGACGGTCTAAAACTGACCCAGATCCGGTTGGGGACGGCCCGGCTGACCCATTGCATGCGCTGGCTTGGGCTTGCCAAACGCTCGCTGGAGATCGCCCAGGACTATATCGAGCGCCGCGAAGGGTTCGGTGTGAAGCTCGCCGAGCGCGAAAGCGTTCAGTTGCTGATGGGCAAGGCGGCGATGGATATCGAGATCGGGCGCATGCTGACCATGAAAGCCGCCTGGAAGCTGGACCAGGGGGACAAGGCCCGCAAGGAGGTCTCCATGGCCAAGGTGCAGGTTGCCGATGCGTTGCACCAGGCGGTCGATACGGCGATTCAGTTGAACGGCGCGCGCGGCTACAGCAAGGACACGGTTCTGGAATGGATCTACCGCTATGCACGTCAGGCGCGCTTGGTGGATGGGGCGTCGGAAGTGCACAAGATGGTCCTGAACCGCTTCTATACAGCGGAACGCAAGGATTTCTGGCAGTGGGGCGCCTGACCCGAATGGATCTTGTGCGATGAGCCTGACGGGCGCGGAACACCGGGACGCGCTGGCAACCTTTCTCGCTGCCGCCTGGTCGGCGGATGAGGTGACGCTTGTCGACCACCGCAAATTGAGCGGCGGGGCGATTCAGGAGAACTGGCTGGCGGACTTCGATGTGACGGGCGGCCCGCATGCGGGCCGCGTGGAAACGGTCGTGCGGACGGACTCGCCGTCCGGCGTGGCGGTCAGCCACAGCCGGGCCGAGGAATTTCATCTGCTGACGGCGGCGTTCGAAGCGGGCGTGACGGTACCGGAACCGCTGGCCTGTTGCGAGGATACCGCCGTGATCGGCAAGCAGTTCGTCGTGATGCGCCGGGTTGCCGGGGTTGCGCTGGGTCAGAAGGTGGCCCGCGACCTGTCGCTTGGCGGGGACCGGGAGGTGCTGACCGAACGGCTGGGGGCGGAATTGGCCCGGATTCACGCCATGACGCCCACGACCCACGTTTTCGAGTTTCTGAAGCCGCCGGAGGAGAGCGATTCACTGGCGGAGTTCTATCGCCAGTTGGACGGGTTGGAAGAGCCGCGCTCGGCCATCGAATGGGGCCTGCGCTGGTTGACGCTGAACCGGCTGCCGCCGGAGGAACCCGTTCTTCTGCACCATGATTTTCGGACCGGGAACTACATGGTCGATACCGAAGGGTTGACCGGTATTCTGGATTGGGAATTCGCAGGCTGGGGAGAGCCGCACGAAGATCTGGGCTGGTTCACCGCCATGTGCTGGCGTTTCGGTCAGCGGGACAAGCCCGCGGGCGGAATCGGGTCGCGGCAGGCATTCTATCGCGGCTATGAACAGGCGTCGGGCAGGATTGTCGATCCCAAGCGCGTCTATTTCTGGGAGGTGTTCGCCCATATCCGCTGGGCCATCATCGCCGTGCAGCAGGGGCATCGCTTCCTGAAGGACGGCGAGCGGACGCTGGACATCGTGCTGACCGGCCGCCGTCCCGCAGAAATCGAATACGAGATCCTGCGCATGACCCCGCCGGAAGGCGGCTTGGTCGATGCTCTCTATTAACGAGGAGGTCTGCGATGATCCCCGATACACCCGCCGCCAAGGACTTGCTTGAGACCGCCGCTGCGGAACTTAAGGCGCAGATCCTGCCCGCGGTCGACGGTGACAACAGACTGACGGTGCTGATGGCTATCGCCGCCATCGATACGGCGGTGCGGGAGCAGGAAACGATCCAGGAATTACAGGCCGAACAGCGCGGCGCAATGGCCGCTCTCTCCGCCGGTCCCGTCGCGCCGGCAGACCGCGCCACGGACCTGTGCTCCGAAATTCGGGCGGGGGCGTTCGACCGGGGTGACAGGGCCAGGGCGCTTTATCACGCCCTATTCGATGACGTCGCGGCGCGCGTGGCCATCAGTAACCCCAGATATCTGGCGGCTGCGGAGATGGATTGGACCGGGCGTCGTTAACTCTCTGTTTCCGAACGAGAAGATACGCTCTCGTATTAGGGAAATTTAAATTATTGATATCTTATTTGTAATGCTTGGCGATGCCGGACGGTGTTCCGGGCGGCGCCAGCTCGCATTCGACTTTTAATCGATTGGCCACGGAGTAACGGTTAGACGGCGTTTGGAGGGGCGTCGGCTATCGAAGGGGGCGGGCTTTTGTGACAAGGGGAGTTTTAAACGTGCTTCGGCCCAGACGCCCTCGGCAGTGGTTTGCCTGGCAGCCTGTCGTCTTCAGTCTTTCCGGTTTCTTTCTTGCTTGTGGCGCGATTGGCGCTCTGCTCTGTGCGGCCGCGGACCACATGAATAGCGACGCGAAGCAACTCTCCGACCGTCTCGCACGGACCGCGCTTCAAGTCGTTGCGGAGGAGTTCGAAGGGCGAATACTGGAATATGCGTGGTGGAATGTAACCTTTGAACAGGTTCAGAAAGGGATCGATCCGGGTTGGGCGGAGGACAATATCGGTTCGTATCTGACCGATGCGTTCGGCTATTCCGGCAGCTTTATCGTCGATGCGCAAGGCGGCATGCTCTATCTTCACCGCGCCGACGAAGATCTTCCGGCGACCGCCGATAAGCTGTGGGGGAGTACCTTTCCCCAATTTCTCGAAGCCATGCACAGGACCGACACGACGGCGCCGAAGCCGGTCAGCGGTTTTGTCAGGGTCGGGAGCGATATTTCCTATGTTGCCGCCGGGTCCATTACGCCGGAAGACCTGACGGAGGATCAACGCGAACCATGGCCGAGGCCGGTCTTTGTCATTCATCAGGTGATCGGCGCGGCGTTTTTACAGGAAATCGGCGCTCGCTACGGTTTGGATAACGTTGCCTTTTCCGCCGTGCAGGTTGATGGCGCAGGAATCGCACTGCCCAGCCTCTTTTCGCCGGAACCTGTGGGATATCTGGTTTGGAGGCAACGGGCGCCGGGGAACGAACTTCTGTCCAGCGTGCTGCCGCTGGCGGTCGGGGTCGTGGCGGTGCTGTTCGTGGCCGCCAGTGCGATTTATCTGTTGTGGCTGCGCGCGGCCGTCGAAGCCAACGAGGCCAAGGCGCAGATCCTCGCCAAGATGAGTCATGAATTCCGGACGCCGCTCAATCCCATCCTGGGTTTCTCGGAAGTCATGGTGCATGAAACGATGGGTCCGTTATCCCCGCGCTACAGGGGATATGCGGAAGACATCAACAAGAGCGGAAAACACCTGCAGAACCTGGTGGAAGAACTGCTCGACCTGTCGAAGATCGAGGCCGGCAAGCTGGAACTCCAGGACACGGTTCTCAATGTGGGCGAAATCGTCGGCGCCGTTGCTCAGATCGCGGGTGGGCAGGCGGCTGTTCAAGGGAGCGGCGGACCCGAGGGGGATGCCAAAGCAAGGATCGTCTCGACCGTCGACGCGGGTGTGCCGCGCTTGAAGGCCGACGAATTGCGTTTGCGGCAGGTCCTTATCAATATTCTCTCCAACGCCACGAAGTTCTCTGACGGAACACCCATTGAAGTGCGTGTCGGGGCAAACGAGGGCGCGGTGCGGATTGAGGTGGAGGACCATGGCATCGGCATTCCGGAGGGAGAGATTGGCAGGGTTCTGCAACCTTTTGAGCAGGCCACCAAGCTTGCGCCGGAAAAAGCCGTGCATGGAACAGGCTTGGGACTGGCGATAAGCCGCGAACTGATGCGCCTTCACGGCGGGGATCTGACGCTTCAAAGCGAAGTGGGGAAGGGAACCTGCGTCACCCTGACCTTCCCGCGCACGCGCAGCGTGGCGGCCTGACCGTATTTACCTGCAGCCGCGTGCGGGCGACGGGGCATCTCTATGCGGGAAACCGGATAAACTCGGCCGGGACCCGGTCCGCGAGCCAGATGTCGTCATTCCCCAGATAGAAGACCACCCCGCCGGCCGATGCGGCGGCGGCATCGACTTCCAGAATGACCGGCGTCTTGGCCTTGCGCCGCCCCACCTCGATCGCGATGTCCCGCGTCAGGCTAAGGTGGACGCGCTGACGGCCCATCGGTTGCAGTCCTTGTGTACGGATCGGCGTCAATGCCTTCGGCGATGTGCCGTGATACAGCACCGGCGGCGGCGCGGTGGGCGTCAGCGCGACGGTCGTCTCCACCGAATGACCGTACATCGCCCGGATATAGCCGTCCTTTATTTCATGCCGTTTCTTGGAGCCGTTTTCGACGACATGGGCGAGGTCGTCTAATTCGAGTGTCGACCATTTGGCGTGCCTGGCTTTAAAGGCGGCGATCAGATCGTCACAGGCAACCCACCCGTCAGCGTCCAGTGTAAGGCCGTACTCTTCCGGCGCATGCCGCAGGACACGCGACAACGCCCGGCTCAACTCGGTATGGCGTTTGGAATTCATTGCACCCTCCAGCGAATATCCAGGGGTGTATGTCTTTATCTCTTCACACTCAAGAAGGTTGTAACGGGAGCTCCATAAACACGCTGTTCGGATCGTGCCGATAGGGGCCGAAGGGGCCGCAAAAGCTGAATCCGTGTCGCTCATAGAGCCGGTGTGCGGGTTTGAATTCGTCCATCGATCCGGTTTCGAGGAAGAGCTTTCGGTAACCGCGCTTGCGGGCGGCGGCGATGATGTGATCCAGGAGGGCCGCGGCGACGCCCTTGCGCAGATGGTCCGGCGCGGTGCGCATGGATTTGATCTCGCCTTCCTTCGAGGACAATTCCTTCAGCGCCCCGCATCCCATCAGATCCCCATCGCCGTCGCGCAGGGTCCAGAAAGTGATGGCGGACCCTTTCAAGCTGCCGAGGTCCAGGGCGTGCGTGCTTTCCGGCGGCGATATACTCCGCATGTTCTCCAGATGCGCCCGCAACAGGGCGGCGACGTCCGGATTGTCCAGTTCGCCTTCGCGGATGAGCATATTGCGGGACCCTACTCCTCCAACCTGTCGGTGGCCGGCGGCGGGGTGCGGGAGAGGGCGGCGATTTCGGCGTGGAGTTCCGGCGTCATTTCGATGTCGGCGGCCATCAGGGACGGCTGCAACTGTTCGACGG
>JANQIT010000335.1 GCA_028282025.1 Hwanghaeella sp.
GTTGATGGCAGACGGGTCGAACGGGTCGCCTTCGCGCACCGCCAGATAGGTCAGGACGGTTTCAGCGTCGATCCGCTGCGCCCCTTCGACGACCACCTCTTCGATGACCGGGGCTCCGGGGCGCGCCGGTTGCGGTCTGGCCGGAGCCGGCGCCGGGGCCGGTGTCGCGGGTTGCGGCGGAATGATGGTTTGAACCTGGGCCGTGCCGGCGTCCGGCGTCAGCAAGCTGACAGCCGCAAGAATGGCGGCGACAGCGGCAAACCGCGCCGGCCAAAGGAAATGGCGAACCGGTTTTGTGTTATGTGCCGCCATCATTTCGAAACCTTTGGACCACCAAGTAACCGCCCTGTCTGTTATTTCAGAGTGTCAATCGAATCAAGTCGTTGACCGTAACGAATATCATAAGACTTAGGAGCAGAGCCAACCCAATCCTTAAACTGTATTCCTGCGCCCTTTCCCCCAGCGGTTTTCCGCGCACCGCCTCGATGGCATAGAACAGCAGATGGCCGCCGTCCAGAACTGGAATGGGAAACAGGTTGATCAGACCCAGATTGATCGAAATGAAGGCGGTGAACATAACCAGCGCCACGAAACCGTATTGCGCGAACTCGTTCGACATGACCGCGATCAGGATCGGGCCGCCCAGTTCGTCCGCGCCGCGGTTCCCGATCACCAGCTCACCCAGCGAAACCAGGATCTCTTCCGTTCGCTGCCAGGTCTGCGCCGGGGCTTTCCAGAGAATTTCAACGGCGTTGACGGGTTCGTAGACGGGTCCCGGTCCGCGAACGCCCAATTGATAGACGGAAGCGCTGGCGCCGTCCGGCTGATCGACGACAACCTCGCGCGGGGTCACCGGGATCTGCATCACTGCGCCGTCCCTGTCCACCGTGACCTGAAGTTCCCGGCCTTCGCTTTGCGTAACCGCATCGCGCAGGTCGGAGAAATCCGCGATCTCCGCATCGTCGATCTTCAGGAAACGGTCGCCGGCTTGAAAGCCGGCCTCCGCCGCCGCCGACCCTTCCACAACCCCGCCGATGCCGGCTTCCAGGAAATCCTGCTGCTTCGGCTCTCCCACAGTCGCCAGCATCGCCGCATAGACGACAATAGCGAACACGAAATTGGCCATCGGACCGGCGGCGACGACGGCGCTGCGCTGCGCCAGCGTCTTGTGGGAAAACGAGACAGCCTTTTGATCCGGCGTCATTTCCGCCGGTTCGCCGCCTTCGTTCGGCAAGGAATGTTCGCCGAACATCTTCACATAGCCGCCCAGCGGCAGCAGGCTGAATTTCCAGCGCGTCCCGTGACCGTCTGTCCAACCGAACAGTTCCCGCCCGAAACCGATGGAGAACGTCTCAACCCGCACGCCGCACCAGCGTGCGACAAGATAATGGCCGAGTTCGTGAACGAACACGACGACGCACAGAACCAGCACGACCGCGCCGTATCCGAACGACCCAATGACTGCGTCAATACCGCCCATGAAAACTCAATCCAATCCGTTACAGCGCGCGCCGTTGAACCGTTCCCGTGCGGCGCGCGATCTCTTCATCTGTCTTGGCCCGCGCTTCCCGGTCCGCGGCAATGGCGTCATCCAGCGCGCGGACCGGGTGGATTTGCGTTCCGCCCAATACCGCCTCCGTTATCGCCACAATCTCCAGGAACCCTATCCTGTCTTCCAGGAAATGGGCGACCGCCACCTCGTTCGCAGCATTCAGCACAGTTGGGGCCGATCCGCCTGTCTTCAAGGCTTGACGGGCCAGAGAAAGCGACGGAAAGGCGGCATGGTCCGGTTCGGCGAATGTAAGGTCGTTCAAGGTTGCGAAATCCAGCCGGCAGTCCGGAAAGTGCAGCCGTTTGGGCCATGCCAGTGTGTGGGCGATGGGGATGCGCATGTCCGGGCTTCCCATCTGCGCCAGGACGGACCCGTCGCGATACTGCACCATTGAATGAATGATTGACTGCGGATGCACCACCACGTCGATCCGCTCTTCCGGCAGTCCGAACAGGTGGTGCGCTTCGATAATCTCCAGCCCCTTGTTCATCATCGTCGCGGAATCGATGGAGATCTTCGCGCCCATATCCCAATTCGGATGCGCCAGGGCCTGTTCGCGGGTCACGCCGGCCATGCGGTCACGCGGCCAACCGCGAAACGGTCCGCCGGACGCGGTGAGGATCAGTTTCTCCACCCCATCCCGATTGCGTTCCTCCAGAACCTGAAAGATCGCGTTATGTTCGGAATCGGAGGGCAACAGGATCGCGTTCGCCCGTTCCGCCGCGGCCATCACGATGTCGCCGGCGCAGACCAGGCACTCTTTGTTCGCAATAGAGACCATCGCGCCGCGTTCGACCGCGGCCAGGGTCGGCGCCAGACCGGCCGCGCCCACGATGGCCGCCATGACCCAATCGGTAGGATGCCGTCCGGCCTCGATCAGCGCCTCTTTCCCGGAGGCCAGTTCCGTTGGCGCGCCGCCGACGGCGTCTTTCAAACCGGCATAGTGCGCCGGGTCGCCGATGACCGCGAAGGCCGGTTCGAATTCGCGGATCTGTTCGGCGAGTTCCGCAACATTGCTATAGGCGGTGAGCACATCGACCGAATAGGCGGCCCGGTCCCTGCGCACCAGGTCCAGCGTGCTGCGGCCGACCGACCCGGTGGACCCCAGAATGGTGAGCCGGCGCGGTGTTGCGGAACTCATCCCTGCTCCCTCATCGCCACACCGGCAGGTCCAGCAAAGGCATCAGCGCCAGCATTGCTGTCAGCGCCGGAACCGCGGCGAGGAATCCGTCCAGACGGTCGAACACACCGCCATGGCCGGGGATCATGTTGCCGGAATCCTTTATCCCCGCGCGCCGTTTAAGCCAGGATTCGAACAGATCGCCGATCTGCGAAGAGATACTCAGCACAACGACCATGGGAAGCAGGATAACCATGGCCGCATCATACCCCATGGCGAACAGCGCGGCCGCCCCCATGCTGGCGGCCAGTGCGCCAACCGCCCCGGACCAGGTCTTCGCCGGGCTGATCGCGGGCGCTAATTTGGGGCCGCCGACCAGCCGTCCCGTGATATAGGCCCCGACATCTGTCGTCACGACGATAACCAGCAGCAGCACCCAGACCGGCCAGCCGTCCGGCTGCGCGCGCAGCCATATGGCGGACACGCCCGCACCGGCCAGATAAAGCACAAGCAGCGGCGCCAGTAAGGTCAGACGCCGAACCGCGGTCACACCGATCAGAAGCACCGCCAGGGCGCACCCGGCCATGGCGATAAAACCCATCGTCACATCGGTGGCGATTTCGGCTACGGGCGGGATCATGATGGCCAGAATCAGGAGCCACCTTACAGGATCGCCCGAGCGCAGGCCGCACATGGCGCCGGCTTCCCAAGCCAGCAGGCCGGTAATCAGCACAACGGCGGTATCGAACACCGGCCCGCCGAACCAAACGGCTGCAAACGCCGCCGGAAGCATCACGGCGGCGGATATGAGGCGAATACCGAGGTCGCGGAACGGGCTAGCGTGTGCCTGTAGTTGCGCCATACCGCCGCTCTCGCCGGCCGAACTCGATGATCGCATCGGCCAGGTCCTGCCGGTCGAACTCCGGCCAGTATTTATCGATGAACAGGAACTCGCTGTAGGCGCATTCCCAAAGCAGGAAGTTGCTGATGCGGTTCTCGCCGCTTGTCCGGATGATCAGGTCAGGATCGGGAATGCCCGATGTGTCGAGATGCGCGGCGAAGACATCTTCGTCAATCGCCTCCGGCCGGATCAGGCCCAGGGCGGCGGATTTCGCGAGCTTCTGCGCGGCGGCGGCGATGTCCTGGCGCGCCCCATAACTGAGCGCCAGCACAAGCATCATGCCGTCATTCCCGGCCGTTGTTCGTTCGGCGTCTTCGGCCAGACGTACGATGT
>JANQIT010000347.1 GCA_028282025.1 Hwanghaeella sp.
GTCGCCGCGCTCAATGCGGAGGCCGCCAATATGTCGTCGCCGCCGCCCAGTTCGACCGTGGTCGTGGTGTTCAGGAAGGCGAGGTTGCTCAGATCCCAATCCTGCTCGTCGTCGTCGCCGACGATGGTGAGCGTCTTGCCGGTATTGACCCTTTCGTTGCCGTCATCGGTGTCGTACCCGATCTCTTCGATCCCGGCGCTCCCCGCGTCGAAATCGTTCTGGAAACCGGCGAAGGCGTTCGATTGGGTGACGATTGTATCCGTACCGCCGGTCCCGGTATCCCCATAATCGTCCCGGCCGTCGCCGTCGTTCCAGATGTAGGTGTCCGAATCCTCGCCGCCGTCCAGGGCGTCGATCCCTTCATTGCCTTCGATCCTGTCATCACCAGCGCCGCCCTCGATCCGGTCGTCGCCGTTGGACCCTTCCAGATCGTCGTCGCCATCCCCGCCGAAGATTTCCAGGTCCCGGTTCACGTCCTCTGCGGCGGTGACGGTGTCGTCGCCATCGCCGGTGCGGATGGTCAGGGTATCGTTCGTCAGGTCGGTATTGGACAGGTCGGTCAGATGCACCGTGTCGCTGCCGGGGCCGAAATCGATATCGACTTCCTCGAACCCGTCGATGGTTACGACCTGGGCGCTGCCTTCATTGGTCAGCGTGACGCGGCCTTGCCCGTCCTGGGCGACGGTCCAGACATCGCTTGCGACCGATCCGGCGAAGCTGGCGTCCAGGACCAGTACTTCGGGCGCGGGCCCGTCGGTTCCCGTGAAGGCGGCGTCCTGACCGGGCTGCAGCGTGGCGTTCACGAAGACGGGCGGCGGCGTGACGGTGACGTCGATTGTCCCGCCCACGGTCGCGGCATCGCCGTCATTTTCCGTCGCCGTGGCGGCCACCTGTAGGGTGAAGGGGGTAAGATCCCCGGCAGGCGGCGTGATCGTCAGCTCCGCAAGCTGGCCGGGCAAGACGCTCGCCGAGCCGTCGGTCACCTCAATCACCGTATCGCCCGATTTCAGAACGGCGTCCGCCGGAATGGCGGAGATGGTAACCGTCAGAAATTCGGATGTGTCCGTATCGGTAAGCGCGGAGGATACGGTGAGCGGGATTGCTGTATCCTGCTGTCCAGATGCAGCCGCGACCTGAAGCGACGGGTCGTCCGCGACCCCCACGACATCCACGGCAATCTCGCCGCCGCGGGTGACGACCGCACCGCTGACCGAGTCGATGAAGCCGACCGTCACACTAAGCTTAAGGTCCAGATTGCTGTCCGCGGGCGGCGTGACGGTCAGCCCGTCCAGTTCCGCCGGCGTCAGGGTTACCGACCCGTCCACCGGATTCACGGTTCCGGCCGAGAGCGTTGCGCCGTCAAGGCCGGAAATCGTGATGCTGTCGATAGAACTCGGAACCTCCGGCGGATTACCTATATCGTCGGGGTGCAGCACGATGCTCAACGCGATGGCGCTGTCCTCGTCGCCGGACGCTTCCGTGGTAATCACTGGTGGGACCGGACCGTCCAGAACAAGAGTTTCGAAGTTCTGATAGGTCAGGCCCAGCGCACTGGTATCCGGCGGATTCTCGCCTATCGGGCCTTCCTTGAGGCCCGTCCCGATATGGGAGTGCAGCGCCGCGATGACATCGAAGATATCATCGTTTCCAAGATCTTCGGCTGTATACTTGATAACCAGCGTGTCGTTATCCGCACCCCCGTCATAATCGTCGGTCAGGGTCGGATTCTGGGTCTGTCCGACGATAAAGGTTGCCGTGTCGTCACCGGCATCGCCGAGAACGAGGTCGGACCCTGCACCGCCATGCAGATCGTCATCGCCCAGGCCGCCGAAAACGACATCGTCGCCTTCGCCGCCCCGCAGGGTGTCGTCGCCGTCATCGGCGGCGTCCTCAGCCCCGTCGGCGCCCAGGACCGTGACATTTCGGTCTTCATCGACCGCGATAAAGGCGCCGCCGCTGATGATATCGTCGCCCGCATTCCCTTGGATATCATCGTCGCCGACACCGCCGACAAGCAGATCCTTATCAGCGTCGCCGACGATGTTGTCGTCCCCCGCGCCGCCGTCGATGACATTCGCGCTCTCGTCGCCGATAAGCGTGTCGTCGAAGGAAGAGCCGACGATGTGCTCGAAGTTCTCAAGCGTATCGTCGCCATCCGCGCCGCTGGCCGTGCCTTCCGCCAGATTGACGGTGACCGCGCCGGATGCGTTCCGGTAGGACGCCGTATCCCTGCCGTCGCCGCCGTCGAGGGTGTCGTCGCCCAGGCCGCCTTCGATCAGGTCGTCGTCCGCACCGCCGTCGATATCATCATTCATATTCCCGCCGGTCAGCGTGTCGTCACCGTCGCCGCCTTCGAGAACCAGATTGCGGTTTGTATTGGCCTGACCGGCCAGCGTGTCGTCGCCTGCTCCGCCGATCAGCGTCACCGTTTCGTTGATGATATCGGTGCCGTCCAGGTCGCCGACCGATACCTGATCGTTTCCACCGCCGAGGGTGAGGGCGAGTTCTTCGAACCCGGAAATCGACATATCCAGCCCGACATCGTCCGTCAGCTTTACGTCGCGATCGTTCTCTGGTGCGACGGTCGGGTCGCCTTGCAGCGTCAGGTTCGCCCCAAGGCCCGAGTCATCGTCGGATCCAAGGCCGGAGCCGTCCAGGACAAGTTCTTGTACGGCCTCCGTGCCGCCCGGTGCGGCGATCCGCTCGAACGCATCGGAACTGAGAGGGCCGGAGAGCGAAAACCGTTGAACCCCGTCCTCACCGATTTCAGGATCGTCATTGTCAAAGCCTAGCCGGATACGCGGGTCAGGGGTGGGGCCAGGCACTTCAGGATCGCCGCCTGCGAGAACTAACTCTCCGTCGTCTCCATCGCCTCCGCCGCCAACGCCAGGTCCTTCTCCGTCGCTGCCTTCGGTGCCGCCCAGGCTGCCCGTCGCCGTGCCACCGGCCCCGCCTTCGCCGCCCTCGACGATGTCCAGAAATTCCTGGTTGGCGCCTTGGTCGCCTTCCTCGTCCTCGCCGGCGGCGGTTTGAATGTCGTTCAGGTCATCGGCAATGTCTTGCAGCGACTCGTCGTCCAGATCCGCCCTGTCGTCGCCGACATCGGGGATTTCCTGGCGCACCGGGTGGAAGCCGATGGCGTCCCCATAGCGCTCCTGGATTTCCTGAATACTGATAATCCGCGGGTCGGAGGGCGGCTGCGAATAAGATGGGATCAGCGTCGTTTCGCCGATGCCGGTCAGCAGCACCGCGCCGCCGCCATTCTCCACATATACCGCGCCTTCGAAAACGGTCACATTGGTGGAACCGTCGATTGCATCGACGCTGAAGCCGAATTTCGTGCCGCGAATCCCAATGGTGGCGACCGGCGTGTTGACCGATACCGCGTCCGGGTCCGCCTTTCCGATGGCCCCGCTGGTGAAGACGAATGCGCCCTTGATAACATTGAAAACCTGGCTGGAGGCCGCTGCGGTGTCGGCGTTATAGACGAGTTCATCCAGAATGATCCGGCCGTTCGCCGACATGGACATGGTGCTCTTGTCGGCGAAGATGATACCCACGGCGGCCGCGTCTCCACTGACCAGCGTATCGCCCTGATACAGGGGCGCGCCTTCCTCCAGCACGGCCTGCGTCCCGTCGGCGCGGATGACGGTGACCTGGCCCTTCAGCGTATCGATACTGCCGATGGGTTCTTCCAGGGCGCCTGCCGCACCGTTTTGAGCAATCTGACCGGGAGCGAGAGGGCCGGCGAGTGTTGCGGCGACGTCAGGGGTGATCCTGGACCCGGCCAGGGTGAACAGATCCGGCGGAACGTCATGGTTGAAATAGCCGGTGATCAGAATGGTCACCCCGTCGGGCGTCTCCAGTTGCAGATCGTGACCGTGCCGGCTGTAGTCCGCTTGCAGCAGGGCCTCTCCCACCGGCACGACAACCGCCGCCGCACCCGCTTCGAACACATGGTCCGGCGTTGCATCCAGGGCGTTTTTGCCAGAGTTGCCGGACGTTCCGGCGGGAGGAGTCTCAAAGGTCGCCATAATCTGCTCAACAGCTTCAATCAAAGCAAACTAACACAAATTTGATTGAACTTACCTTGCTACCCAGAGGTAACGCGGTGATGCGGGTCACATTATCGCGCAATTGTAGCGCGGAAACCTCATCAAATTGGAACGGTGATTAAGAAAGCCATAATGTACATTCAATCGATATCATCAATAAAGATGTCTAACGAGTCAGATTTACGGCTTTTTGTCGGGTTTCGGTAGGAAAAATCCAGAAAAATAAGTAAATTAAACTAAAATACTAGATAAATTTAGGGCAAATATTTTCATGTGATTACTTATCTACCCCATTGGACCGATCCGCTTATAGGGTGGTGCAGACGCTCTTGCACCTTCGGTAGATGCTCATTCGCATCGCGCTTTTTTGACGCCCCATCCGGAGATGGGAACCTTCTTATCGTCACGGGATATGGAACCAGGGATCCCGGCGGTGTGGATCGCCATGACGTTCGTTCGCCCCTTGATCAGGGATACCGAACCTCAGCAGGCCCGGCATAAGGCACCCATGCCGCTTGCGGTGGGCCATTGCGCGTCGGACATAAAACCTGACCGGGTATCAGGGTTTGCAGTATATTCGAGAATTAGAGTATTGTTCGGCGTCGGTGGTGTGGGGCAGTCGGCGAATGCCGCCGGGTTCCGGAGTTGGGGATGGTAGAGTTGGATATCGGGTCGCAGGTACAAATCGCACAGGCGGCGGCCCCGGTCGGGGAGATTGCGGAACTTTCCGGCGATGTCCTGATCATCCGGGCCACCGGAGAAACCGTTGAGGCCACGGTCGGCACGCCCGTTTTCCAGAACGATACATTCGAAACCGGCCCAGGGGCTGGCGTCGGCATCAGTTTCGCCGATGACAGCGCTTTTTCGCTCGGACCCGACGCACGCCTGACCATCGACGAGTTCGTGTACAATCCCGGCGGCGACAGCGGGATGGCGATGAACTTGGTTCAAGGCGCCTTTTCGTTCGTCAGCGGGCAGATCGCCAAGACCGGCGAAAACAACATGACCATCGTTACGCCCACCGCGACCATCGGCGTTCGCGGAACGGCGGGCGCCGGGGACGAAGACGAGGCCGTCCTGCTGCAGGAGCCCGGCCAGCCATTGGGCGAGATGACGGTGACCACACCGGGCGGCACGGTTACCCTGAACAGTGTTAACGCCTATACGAACACATCCAATCCGCTGGCCCCGCCGACGCCCCCGCAATTCCGTCCGCTCGACCAGATCCAATCGCAGTTCGGCGGAGCGATCCGGGAATTACCGGGGTTCGCCCCTGGAAATCAAAGCGGACCGGGGGACGACGGCCAAGGGCAAGCCGGGCAGGGCGAAACCGGCGCCACGGGCGCTGAGGCGGGTGGGGAAGCCGAGGGCGAACAGGGCGCGGCCGGAGACGGAGAAGAGGGCGGCGGTCCCGACGGGCAAGAGGGCGAGGCCGGGGAACCGGCCGGGCCTGAAGGCGAGGAGCCGGAAGAAGATGCGGCGCTTGGAGGTCCCGCCGGTGAGCAACTGGGAGCGGACGGTCAGACCGGCACCGATGGCGGCGCGCCTCAAATCGGCGGTCTTGGGGGCGACGGCGGTTTAGGGGGCGGTGACGACGGTTTCGAACCCGGTGGACCGGAGGGCCAGATTGGCGGGCCCGACGATGTAATCGACGGCCAGGAAGGGTCGCTTTCCAAGGGCGATTTTGACAACGGCAAGGATGATTTTTTCGACGGTATAACTGACGGGGCGAAAAGGCAGGCTGATGGTGCCGGCGAGGGCGATGATCCGGCTGGGGCTGACGCCGATTTAGAGGGGGGCGGTCCTTTAGGCGGCGATCCCTTGGGCGGCGGCGGGGACCCGCTGGGTGGGGAAGACCCGCTGGGCGGCCCCCAGGACGACTTCAATCCCGGCGAGGAAGTTTTGCCGGGCCAAGAGCCGGACCTGGGTGTCATTCTTGTCAGTTTCAATTCCGATGATGGATCGCCAAGTCATACGCTGACCGATGGCATCCCGGATTTCGTGACTTTGGACGACAGTGTCACGGTGAATGTCCTCGGCGTTGCCGAGGGCGGAGACAGTTTCTTCGGCAGTCCGACCATCGGTAATCAGATTGTTCAGTTTCAGGACCCCGGCGCGCACAGTTTCACCACAACGGACATCGACCGGATCGAATTCGTTTCCAGTCTTCTCAGTTCCGACGCGCTGACAATTCAGGTCCTGGGAACGGACTCGGTCGTTATCGACGGGCCGGGGGACTTCAACGGCGATGTGTTCTCGGGCATTGAAAGCAAGTCCATCAATATCGGTACCAGTTTCGCAACGTCGACCGGCACGGTTGTCATGGGCGGCGCGAACGACACGCTGAACCTTCGGGCGAACAGTGCGGACATCGCCGTCTCCGGCGTCGAAAACCTGGACGGATCCATCGATCCGCAGAGGGTGACAGTTCTGGATTCGCTCCTCTCCGGCGCGAACTATGACGGTCAGGGCGGAACGGACGAGCTTGTCCTGACCGACGGCACCACGAACGCCGCCTCCATCTTCGGTTTCGAGACGATTTCGGCGAATACGGTGAGTGGCGTGACGCTGACGCTGGAGAACTCCGGCGCCTTTAATCTGGCCTTTACCGGGTCGGGCAGCGACACGGCCAATTTCTTCACCGGAAATGACGCAATCACCACGCAAGGCGTTGAAAATATTAATGCCGGTGCGGGAACCGACACTCTTTTGATAGCAGATTCCGGCGCGGCGCAGACCGTGACCGTTACCGGCTTTGTCGCCGCGGCCGAGACCATCACCGGCAGCGCCCAGGACGATACTGTCCTGATCGCCGACAACGGCACTCCTTCAATCAACCTGCTTGGCGGTGTTGACGAGGTTCAGAACGCAAGCGGCGGGTCGCTGACCGGATTGCAACTTTCCAATGTCGATCGGTATGTGGGGAATGGCAGCGTCGACGATATCACCTCCCAAACCCAGTTTTTTGCAGCCGCAACCAACGTTTACGATGGCGGGGGCGGCGTCGATAGCCTGACGCTTACCGCCGGCACGAACATTCTGAGCATCCTGAACTTCGAAACGATCAATGGCTCCGGTGCGACGGATACGGTGACACTGGAGGCGTTGCTGAGCGGGGCGACGACTACGGTCAATCTGCAGGGGGGCGTCGATAACCTGACTTTGGCGGATGGCGGAAACGATTTGCTCGTCGTCGGGACCGAGAACGTCACCGGCGGCACGGGGAACGACACCGTTCGATTGAACGATGCGACGATTATCAACCTGAATCTCGGCGCTGGGACCGATGCGGTTATCAACACCGGCAATCAGGGGCTCAGCGCGGTCACCCTGACAAATGTCGAAAACTATACCGGCGGCACCTCCTTCGATCAGGTTTTCCTGATCGACAACCTCGCCGCCGGGGCCACGTTCGACGGCGGCGGCGGGGCCGGGGACAATCTGGGTCTCAACGGCGGGGTCAACACCGCATCCATTACCGACTTCGACCAGATCAACGGAACCGGCATCGCCGACACGCTGACGTTGGAAGCCGCAATCTCCGCCGCGTTCGGCAGCGAAATCGCGTTGGGGACAGGCACCGATACGCTGAACCTGGCGAACGGGACGAACGTTCTGAACGTTCGCGACGTCGAACTGCTGAATGGCGGTACCGGTAGCGATACGGTCACGCTCCAGAATGGCCTGGCGGCCTCAACCGTTTACGACGGCGGGGCCGGTAACGACTCGTTGGTTCTGTTTTCCGGCACGAATGTCGGCAGCATCGTGAATTTCGAAACTATCGACGGGTCCGCCGGCGGGGAGCAGCTCACGCTGGAAAACGTTCTAAGCGGCGCAACGACTACTATCGACCTCAAAGGCGGTACCGACACGCTGACGCTCGCCAACGGTGCGAACGATCTTTTCACAATCGATATCGAGACGGTCAACGGCGGGAACCTGGACGATGTCGTGACCCACAAGTTCGGGCTGAACAGCACAATCAGCCTGGGGGCCGGGAACGACACGGTCAACAATATCGAAACCGTCACCACGACCCTGGCCTTGGCCGATGTCGAGCAATATGTCGGATCGGCGGTCAACGAAACGGTCAACCTGAACAACCTGCTCGTTACCGGAAATAACTACGACGGCGGAAACGGCACCGATGTGCTGAATCTGTTCACGGGCGCCAACACGGCGGCGATCAGCGCGTTTGAGACGATCAACGGGTCGGCGGGCATCGATAACCTCACCCTTGAAGGCGGCAGCCTCGCATTTACGACGACCATCAATCTGGGCGCGGGTTTCGACACCGTGACCCTGTCGGACTCCGGCAACAATGTCCGGCTTGAGGAAACGGAGAACATAAACGGCGGTACGGGGGCGGACTTTATCCGGACGGCGAACTCCGGCGCGATGGATTTCATCGGTGGGGCGGGAACCGACGCGATCGAACTGGAAACAGTGGGCGCGAGCGTTGAGATCACCGGCGTCGAAATTGTCCGTGGAACGGGAAGCAGCAATTCCGTCACTTTGTCAGCCGCGGGTGAAACGACCACGGTGGAGGGGATCGATACTGTTTTCGGCGGGGTTGGAAACGATTTTGTCACACTCGGCGATAACACCTCCATCAATCTGACGCTGAGTACGGGGTCTGACACGGTAACCAACGCCAGCAACCTCAACATCATCGTTTCCCTGTCCGATGTGGAAAGCTACAACGGCGGAAACCAGAACGACATCGTTACGGCCAATACAGCCTTGCTCAGCGGGTCCATCTATAACGGCGCCGGCGGGGTGAACGATCATCTGATCCTGAACGCCAACAACAATACGGCTTCGTTGATCCAATTCGACTTGATCCAGGGAACCAGCACGGACGATACGCTGACCCTGGAATCGGCTATTCAGGCTTCCTTCGGCACGACCATCGATCTGCTCAACGGGGCGGATGCCGACACGCTGAACCTGACGAACCTGAACAACAATCTGTCGGTACGGAATATCGAGACGATCAACGGCGGAACCGCTGTCGATATCGTCAACAATGTCGGCGTAACGGGGGCGACCTTCAGGTTGGGCGGTGGCGCGGACATCGCCACCGGCGCTGGCACGTCGCGGGACGATTTCGTGTATCTTGCGGCGGGCGATGCCGCGGTTTCCGCTGGTGAGCGGATTACGAATTTCGAAGTCGGCATCGACAAATTGGACCTTCAGGCGCTCACCGCGACCACCATCGTGTTCAATGGGATCGGACTGGCCGGGGCCGCGTCGGCCGGTTTCGTAGACGGTGTGAGCAATGTGTTGCAGATCGACATCAGCGGCGATCAGGTGGCCGATCTGGAGATTACGCTGGACAACGTCACCAGCGCAAACTTGCAGCAGTCGGACCTCATCGTGGCGGCGTAACGGTGGCTGCCACACGCTTTGCAGGGACGGGCGATGCGTGAGCTGATCGCCCGTCTGGCCCGCCGGCCCGGCCTGACGGTTCTTCTCCTGCTGGCCTCCTTCGCCATCAGCCTGCTGATGCTGGCCCCACCGGTTTTCGTGATGCAGGTGCTGAACCGCTATGTCGCCTTTGGTGTCGACGGCACGCTGATCGCCCTGGCGACAGGCGCCGGTTTCGCCGCCTTGATGGAATTCTGTCTGCGCTGGGCGCGGCTGCGGCTGGCGGCATCCATCTCCGTCGCGCCGGATGACAAGTTGGCCGCCCGGGTCGGCGATGCGCTGGCCCGTTCCAAACTGATCGTTGCGGAATCGTTGAAGAGCGAACAGAAGCGGCGTTGCCTGCTGGACTTGTCGCTCATTCAATCGGCCTATTCCGCGCCGTCGGTGGTGCTGGCGCTCGACCTGCCCTTTACGGTCATCCTGTTCCTGGCGCTGTTCGTGATCGATCCGGTTCTGGCCGGGATTGCCGGTGGCGTGGGCGGCGCTCTTTTCCTCGCCGCGTTGGTGCGCCGGGCGGCGACCCAGGCGGCGATACTGTCGCAGAAAATGGGGGCGCGGCCCGGGTTGGGGCCGGCGCAGGAAGATCTGCTGGCAGCACCGGCGATGCTGCGCGGCTTCAACGCGGCGGCGTTGACGGTGCGGAACTGGCGGCTGACGGCGCGCCTGCAGCAGGCGATGGACCGGCGTTTCGCGGCGGGGCAGGGCATGCACCAGGCGATGACCCAGGCCGCGACGGCGGTCACCACCATCGCGGTGATTGGGGTCGGTGCGGTTCTCGTTGTGCAGCAGAAGATCGATGTGGGCGTGCTGATCGCGGCCAATATCCTCGCCGCCCGGGCGGTCGCCGGGGTGGCTGGGGCGGTTGGGCTGTCCGTTTCCTTCGGCCGTGCGCGTGAGGCGCTGAACCGGTTGCGGAATCTGATCGCCCAGCCGATGGAAGCGGCGGACCGCAAGACCTTGGACGCCTATAGTGGACGGATCGATTTCGAGGATGTCACCTTCGCCCATGCCGGCGATGTAAAGCCTTTGGTGGAGCATCTGAGTTTCTCGCTCGGCGCGGGCGAAGTGCTGGTGATCCATGGTTCCAACGGGGCGGGAAAAACCAGCCTGGCTGAAGTTATCCTCGGCCTGCGCGATCCTCTGCGCGGCACGGTGCTGGCCGACGGGATCGATCTGCGGCAGGTCTCGCCATCCTGGTGGCGGTCCCAGGTCTGCTATCTGCCGCAGGACACGAAACTGCTGAATGTGTCGATTGCGGACAATCTTCGCGTCCTCAATCCGGATCTTGATGAAGCGGCGCTGAACCGGGCGATCCAGGCCGCGGGCGCCCGGGAGTTTGTCGCGCGTTTGCCGGATGGGCTGGATACCGCGATCCAGGATCAAGGGGACAGGCTGTCCCCCGGAGAACGCAAACGGCTGGCCTTGGCGCGTGCGCTGACCGGACAGGGGAAACTGGTCCTGTTCGACGAGCCGCTCGAAGGGTTGGACGCCGCCGGCAAGGCTTCGGTCGCCGCCCTTCTTCAATCCTTTGCCGCGAGCGGACGGACCATTGTCGTTTGCGCCAGCGATCCGGATCTGATCCGCCAGGCGGACTGGCGTTTGGATCTGGACAGCAAACCGACGCCAAGCGTGAACAAGGGGCCCGGACGGCAAGCTCTTGCCGACGCCGTCGCCCCTGTTCCTCAGTCCGGCTAGGAAACAGCGCGACATGACAGATGACGCTTTTCAAGATCTTCCGCCGCAATCCGATGAACGGGCATCGGTTCCGGCAGCCCTGGCGATCTTCCTGCTGGTCGGCCTGATCGCCGGTTTCGTCCTGTGGGCGCAACACTATGCGTTGAGCATCGTCAGCGTCGCGGTCGGAGAGGTGAAGCCCAGCAGCCGGGTAAAGGAGATTCAGCATCTGGAAGGCGGCATCATTGACGAGATCCTGGTGCGCGAAGGCGACGCGGTCGAGGAGGGGCAGCCGCTTTTCACCCTGTCGCAGACCCGGGACGAAGCCGATCTGGCGGAATTGAACGTACGGCTGAGAAATCTGGAAGTAGAGCGCCGCCGGCTGCTGGCCGAGGTGGATGGCCTGCCCAAGCCGGACTTTCCGGAGGACCTGATCCAGGCGGCGCCGAACGCCGTGGAGAAAGCAGCGGCTCTGTTCCAAACCAGGATGCGGCAAGCGGAAGCCGAAGCGGCGCGCTTTTCCAAAACAGTCCAGCAACGCCGGCAGAATATTCTGCAAATTCAGTCCCGATTGGCGAGCGCTCGGGAGAGCCTGAGCCTGATCGAGGAGCAGTTCCGTATCAGCGAAGAATTACTGGAGAAGGGGATTACCAACCGCTATACGCATCTTGAGCTTCAGCGGGAACTTCAACAGATCAAGGGCGCGATCGCCCAGGATTCGGAATCGGTGAAGGGCGCGCGCGCGGCGCTTGCGGCGGCGGAAAGCGAGGCGGAGGAAGCCCGGTTGGAATGGGTGCAGGAGAACCGGGCGGACTTGAGCACGGTAGACTCGGAATTGACCGAACTCAGCCAGCGCCTGCGCAAATACGAAGATACATTGAGCAGAACCACGATCCGCGCGCCGGTTTCCGGCACCGTGAAAGAGATGATGGTGGATACGGTCGGTGGGGTGATTTTGCCCGGCGAAACAATCGCCGCTATCGTCCCCGGCGACGATCCGCTGATTGTGGAGGCGCGGCTTCAACCGCAGGAAATCGGCTATGTCCGTCCTGGTCAGCGGGCGGTCATCAGGCTCAATTCCCCGGAACTGGTACGGTTCGGCCATATCGAGGGATCGGTTACCGAAGTCAGCCCCGACCGATTGACCTCCGAGGAGGGCGATCCTTATTTCCGGGTTAGAATAACGGCGGCGCAAGACCACTTCGCCGCCGGCGCCGCGCGGTACGATTTGTATCCGGGAACCCAGGTTATCGCGAATATCCAGACGGGCGAGCGAACGGTACTTGATTATGTCACAGCGCCTTTGCTGGACGAAGGCAGGCGGGCGTTCCTGGAAAGATAAATTTGCCACAGCAGTTGTGGAAACACACCTTGACCGCCGCACAATACTTGCTTGGATCAGTAAATCATGATCCTTTCAGATAAGGTCAAACGTGTTTTTCTTTACTTCATTGCTATCGGGGACTTTCCGGTGAAACGGACTTTGTTAGGCGCAACGATACTGCTGGCCGCCGGGCTTTTTTCTGCCCCGTCCTATGGTCAGGAATTCAGGGAACGCTTGTCCGCTCTGCTGGCCGACCACAACTTGGTTGAGATCGCCCGGTTGGACGTCGGCGCGGCCCATGAACGGGTGCGCGAAGCCTGGGGGCGCTATTTCCCGACGATGAATGTAACCACGTCCTATGGACGCGAAGGGCAAGTCAATGCGAATTCGGAAAACACCCTGCTGACCCCGCGTGAGTTCAACCTGTCGATCACTCAGAAGATTTACGATTTCGGGGCCACCGATGCGGCGATCCGGCGGACAAAGCTGGAGAAACGCGCGGCCGACATCTTCCAGGAAATAGCGGTTCAGGATCTTCTGCTGCAGGCGCTCGTCGCTCAACTCAATCTTGTCCGGGCCGAAGAGGTCGTCGATTTCGCGCGCCGCTCCGAAGCGAACATCGAAACCCAGGTCAATGTGGAGACCGACCGGGTCGCCGCCGGGAGCGGTCAGCAAACCGATTTGCTGCAGGTCCGTGCGCAACTAGCGGGCGCTCAGGCCCGGAAGGTGGAGGCCGAAGGGCAATTGCAGGTCGCCCGGAACCAGTACAAGCGGATCTTCGGTGCTTTCCCCGCTCCGGGGGCGGCGCTGGAACTTCCCGTCGTGCCAACGGGCGGCTTGCCGACCTCGGTCAGCGAGGCTGTGGAAATGACGCAAGCCGGTAACCTTCGGGTTCAGGCGGCGCGTCTGGGGGCGGATGTCTTGAAGGAGACTATGGAGGAGACGCGGTCTTCATCCTTCTTCCCGTCGCTCGACGCCATCGCCGAACTGAACGCATCGGAGCAGGCGGACGGGATTGTCGGATACGAGCGCGAGACCATTGCGCGGATTGAATTGAGTTTCCCGTTCAACCTCGGCTGGACAGCCAGAAATTCGGTACGGGCCGCGGAACTGACACAGCAGGCCGGATTTAGACGTTCCAATCAGGTTTTCGTCGAGATCGAGGAACTGGTCCGGAACGCCTGGCAGAATTATCAGACGGCGCAGGCGAATGCGGTGCTGCTGCGCGATCAGGCTGTTTTGGCGGAGAGTTTTCTGGAGCTGGCGCGTGAGGAAAGGCGGCTTGGCCGCCGTTCCCTGCTCGACGTTCTGGCGGGCGAGACGGCATTGCTGAACGCCCAGGCGGATGCCGCCGCGGCGGAACGCGACGTGGCGATCAACGCCTTCACGGTGCTTAGCCTGGTATCCAGCCTGACGATGGAAGATGTCTCCGTCGCCGGGTATGACGGTCCGGCCCAAATCGGCCGATAAGCCGGTTTACGGTCAGCGGCGGTTCAGACCGCCGTGTCAGCTTTCTTCAATCAGCCGCCGATAGATTTCGGGATCGCTGGCGCCTTCCGTACCGATCAGCAGTGGTATGGAATCATCGTTGAAACTCAACTCGGCTTTGAGCGTGTCGCTTTGCATCACGGCGATCAGGGCGGATAGCCCGGCGGCGGAACATTCGCCGGCGACAATCGCCGGATCGCCTTCGCCGGGATGGGCGGCTAGACGCATCGCCGGCGCAACGAAACTCTCTGGAATGGTCAGGAAATGGCTGGCTTCCTCCCGCAGAATGCTCCAGGCGAGCGGAGACGGCTCGCCGCAGGACAGGCCGGCCATCATGGTTTCCTCCTCGATCTGAACCGGGCTGATCCGCCCGGCCTGGGCGCTGTTGAATAGGCAGTCGGCCAATTCGGGTTCCACGACGATCACGCGCGGGCTGTCACCGCCCCAGTGCTGGCGCATGCTGGCGGCGACCGCTGCGGCCAGTCCGCCGACCCCGCCTTGCACGAAGACATGGGTTGGCGCTTCCGGATGGTCCGCAGCCACTTCGTGCGCGATCACGCCATAGCCCGCCATCACGTCCCGGGGCGGTTCGGTGTATCCCTCCCACGACGTATCGGAGACGACGAACCAGCCGTTCTTTTCCGCATCTTCCCGGGCCAGACGCACCGACTCGTCGTAATCGCCGTCGATCCGAATGACGGTAGCGCCGAACGCACCGATGGCTGCCTCTCTGTTCAGGCTGACGTCGCGGTGGATGTAGATCCGGCAGGCCGCTCCGTACCGTTGCGCGCCCCAGGCAAGCGACCGGCCATGGTTTCCGTCCGTCGCGGAAACCAGTGTTATTTCCGCGGCGGCGTCGCGATACCGGCCGTCTCTTATGTCGGCCAGGGAGACCGGATTTCCGGTGCGCTTTTCGAGTTCGCGCTGCAGAACGCGGCCTGCCGCGTAAGCGCCGCCGAGCGCCTTGAAGCTTCCCAGGCCGAAGCGGGGCCCTTCATCCTTGTAGAACACGTCCTTTAAACCCAGATTTTGCGCCAGCGCCGGGAGCGAATAGAGCGGTGTCGGTGCATAGCCATCCCAGGTGGCGATCTCAGCAACGGCGTCGGAAAAGTTCTGCGGCGATAGGACTGTTGCGGCGGCGTCGCCGGTCGCCCGGTCCGGGCTGGTGCATCGAACCTGCGCCGGATTGTAAGCGCGGAACATGAGAGAATCCTTACAGTCGAAGATGAAAGACGGTCGGTACCGTGGCCGCTTTGCGATGCCGGTGCAAGCGGTTGTGGCGAAGGCGGCACATACGGTGATGGGGAAACGCGACGGGTTTCGGTCCCAGTCAGCGAATCAGGGTGGGTTCCGTACTTCGGCTCGGCGCCGTGCCTGGGACAACCAATGTCGGGTTGGTCAACGTCTTGCCATCGTCATGCGGCCAGGTCTGGGCGACCAGGATCTGTTTGGTTTCCCCTGCGGGCTCTTCCGCAATTGGGAGCATCAGCCGCCGGGTCCATAGAAAACCGCTTACGTCCCAGCGGAAATAGCTCTCGGTATAGACCGGCAAGCGTTCAGAAACGCACAGAGCGTAGGCGCCTTCCAGATACTCCCTGTAACTGCCGGAAAAAACCTCGGCAGAGGTGCGCCCGTTGAAATTCTCGCCCCATTTCTCCCGCATGAGCGCGCCCACCAACCGAAACCGCACCAATCCCTGGTCCGAGAGCACATCCGACAGAAGCAGGAATGGAAAGAGATGGTTCGGTATCCGAACGGGATCGATCTCCTGGCGTGTCGGCAGGTCGCCGGGCTCTCTACTCTCGCTCCAGAACTGTAGAGCGTCTGCCAGAATAGGGTCATTGTAGACCGCTGTCGTTTCCAGCTTCTGCATCTGAACGAGCGTTCCTTCCGGGCAAGGATTATTTCCCTATGCACTTAAGAAATAACGGTAATCATCTATAAGGCAAGGGCCATGAGATGCAGGGCGGCCGATCATCGTTCCAAGGCGGCGGAAAGCGGTTCGGCCGGTTCGCAGGGGGGAGCAGCGCGATGGCGGTGTTTGATGTACGTGATTTCCCAGCATCGGTATCGCGGTATAGTGGGATGCTATGGTGGTAAAGGGACACCGTTCTAGGAATTTCAAACTCGCTCGAGGAGCGGCCCATCATGCTGTGAAGCTTACAGCGCAGACGCTACCGTCACAGGGTTGCCCGGCTTATGTCGGCAATCAGTTGGTCGGGCCAGCCGTGTAATAAGTATGTGAATGCATGAATATCGTGCGGCAGACTCGCTTTGTGGGCGCTCGTGTTTGCAGCGGCTGCGGATTGTCTTCGGACTTTGCGCCGTGCTTTCCCGGGACCGTCGAGCGGTCCGCCGGCGTCGGTGGACCCGTTTTAAGCATCCCTGCAAGGCCGCTTGAACAAATTCCCCGTTCCTTGACGCCGTGCGTGAAGACTGCCCGACAGCTATTCGACGCGCCATCAGAAGTATGAGCGAAGCGGGTTGCCGTGAGATCGGCAAGACGGCGGAGAGTGCTGGACAAAGTTCGAACGCTCCGCAAGGCCGCGACGGCGGCCCGGCGACAGTTCGCCGCCCCATCGGAGGCGCGCGCGAAGCGCGTTGCCGTGAGATATGCCCAACCCGAGAGATAGGTGACATTTCGTACCGGACACATGGGTTACACTTTTTGGCCTTTGAGGCCGGGAGGTGTGGATGCCGTGGAAGGAAAGTT
>JANQIT010000009.1 GCA_028282025.1 Hwanghaeella sp.
CCGCCGCCCGGTTGCCGCCATAGACAAGGTGCGTATGACAGTCGATCAGGGCGGGTGTAATCCATCGCCCTTCCATATCCTGCACGGTGCGTGCAAGCGCGGCGGGCTCTCCCGGCAGGTCGCCACGCGTCCCGATCCACGCTATACGCCCCTTATCGACCGCGATGGCTCCGTCCGGAACCGCGCCGTACCGTTCGCCGCCCGCCGCCATCGTCGCCAGATCCGCGTTAACCCAAAGCGAGTCCCACACTGCCGGTAATTCCTCCACCTCCTGCACATAGTCCCTTGCGGCCCCTTACCGCGGGACGGAGACTGCATGCTCGTTTCAAGACCAGGACGATAGACCATGGAACTTTACGCCCCAAGCCTGATGACACCCGATGGTTGGCTGGAAGGCTGCCTGTTGTCGATTGGCGACAACGGCGTCATCGACGGGATCGACGTTGTGGACGAGCCTCCGCCCGACGTTCAGCGGTTAGCGGGCCCGGTCCTGCCCGGCATGCCGAACCTTCATTCGCATGCCTTCCAGCGGGCGATGGCCGGACTGACCGAACGCTGGGGATCGCAGACCGACAGTTTCTGGACCTGGCGGACCTTGATGTACAAGTTCGTCGAACGCCTGGGACCGGAGGAAATAGAGGTCATCGCACGGCAGCTCTATATCGAGTGCCTGAAGGGCGGTTACACGGCGGTGGCGGAATTCCACTATCTGCACAACGCGCCGGACGGAACCCCCTATGACAACCCGGCGGAAACCAGCCACCGGATCCTGGCGGCCGCCCAGGAAACCGGGATCGCACTTACCCACCTTCCGGTGCTGTACGCCTATGGCGGTTTCGGCGAGGCCCCGCTTGGGGAGGCGCAAGGCCGTTTCCGCACCGATCCGGAAACCGTCCTGCGGATCGGCGAAAGTGTGGCGGAGCAGACAGCATCGTCCCCCGTCATCACGGTCGGCGCGGCCGCTCACTCCCTGCGCGCGGCCCCCCCGGCCCTGGTCCGGGAATTGCAAACAGGTCTACACGCCCGCAATCCGGCGGCCCCGATCCACATCCACATCGCCGAACAGGTGAAAGAGGTGGAGGATTGTCTGTTCTCGTCCGGGAAGCGGCCCGTCGCACTCCTCGCGGAGACATGCGACCTCGACCGGCGCTGGTGTCTTGTTCATGCGACCCATCTGGACGAGACGGAAACCGCCCTCATCGCCGACAGCGGCGCGGTCGCAGGCATTTGCCCGACGACCGAAGCCAATCTGGGCGACGGCCTGTTTCCTTTACCCGGCTTCCTAGGTCGGAACGGGATTCTCGGCATCGGATCGGACAGCCACGTTTGCCGCGACGCGGCCGAAGAATTGCGGCTTTTGGAATATGGGCAACGCCTGCATCTGCGGGCGCGAAACGTCGTCGCCTCGGAAAGGGAGAAGGCGACGGGCGGCAATCTGTGGCGACGGGCGGTTGCCGGGGGCGCGGCGGCCTGCGGTACGCCTACCGGCGGCTTGGCCGTGGGCAACCGGGCGGACCTGATCGTCCTGGATGGCGATCACCCGGACCTGACGGCCCGCCGCGGCGATACGATTGCGGATACGCTTGTCTTCGGTGGGGCCAGGGATCTGATCCGCGATGTCATGGTCGGCGGAAACTGGGTGGTGCGCGAAGGGCGGCATCCGCAGGAGGAAGCCTCGGCCGCCGCCTTCGCCAAAACCGTGGAGAGCGTTCTGGACTGATCCGGCGCTATTCCGGTTCGCCGTCCTCCAACCATTGCCGGTAGGCCGCCAGGCTTTCCTCATTCGGGGGATAAAGCCCCTTGGTGGGCTGCCCCTGCAATACGCGCAACTGCACGAACCGTTCAAACCGTTCCTGTTCGGCACCGTCCCGCGCCACGTCGTTCGCAAGGTTACGGGGAATGACCACCGCGCCGTCACCGTCGGCGACAATGATGTCGCCCGGATCGACCAGCACGCCGCCGCAACCGATCCGAACCTGCCGGTCGGCCGGCGTCAGCCAGGTGATGTTGGGCGGCGCGGTCGCTCCGGGGCAATAGATCGGCAGTCCGACCGGGATCACGCCCGCGGCGTCCCGCACCCCCGCGTCGCTGACCACGCCCGCCACGCCGCGAATCTTCAAGCGCGCAACCAGGATATCCCCCAGCACGCCACTGCGCCCTTCGCCGCGCCCGTCGATCACCAATACATGACCGGCCGGAATCTCCTCAATGGCGATCTTCTGGGCATTATCCTCCGCGCCGAGAAAGGCGGGGGTTGAGATATCTTCCCGCATCGGTGCGCAACGCAATGTATAGGCCGGGCCGACAAGCCTTTCTTCCGTGCCGGAAAACGGTTTCGGCCCCACCATGGAACAGGCTCGGATGCCCCGCTTCAGCAATTGCATCGTGATCGTGGCTGTCGAAACGCCTTTGAGCAGCTCCAAGCTTTCTTCCGAAACGTCGGCGGTCATACCGGTCCTCCCCTGAAAACCCGCAGTCTATCGACGCCCATCGGCGACGTCACCATCGGTGGCATTGAAATACCTTGTAAATATTCGATGGCATGGTTACTGCATTATAGACTTACGAATACTTTTCCCCTATTTTAATCTTGTCACGAATACTTCAATTTATTGCAGTCTGGAGGTAACGTCTTGGGCTGGCTGGCCGCAGTCGACTATCGGCAAGGATCGCTGCACAGGGCGCATCATCAGCCCTGTCAGGATTTCGGTCTGGTCGTGAAGCCCTCGATAGGCTGTGTGGTCGGCGCTTTGGCGGACGGCGACAGCGGGGCCAGACTGTCCCATATCGGCGCGCAGTCCGCCGTCAAAACCGCGGCGGCATCCCTCAGCGGCAGTGCGATGGATCATTCGGAAACGAACGGCGAGGACCTGGAGACCGCCTTGCAGGCGGTGCGCGACGCCCTGCTTAAAGAGGCGTCGGACCGGGCCTGCGCTGTTGAGGAATTGGCCACCAGCCTGCTTGCTTTCGTCCTGACGGAAGAACGGATCGCCGCAATACGCGTCGGCGACGGCTTTCTCATCTCGGGCGCGCCCTCTCAGCCGTACAGGACAGTCGGGCAACCGTTCGCCGCCGTTCCCGTCTCGGTCACCGACCCGGATGCGGGCGTGGAAATCACCATCATGGACGGACCAGTCACCTTCGTGGCCGCCGGGACCGAAGGTCTTCAGGAACTGACAATCCGTCCGGAAGACGGCCGTCCCTATTCATCTTTTCTCCGTCCTCTGAACAGTTACCTGTCGGCGGCGGAGAGCGACGACGAAATTCACCTTGGCATTCGGGAATTCCTGCGGTCGGACCGGCTGGCGGAGCATGTGGAGGACGATGTGACTCTGCTGCTGTGCGGCTGGCGGGCGGACCGGCCGCAGGAGGCTCTCGCTTTATGACCCGGCGGTGGAAGGAGTCAGCGGTCCAGGATAAGGGGGAAACACGGATACGGCGGCTGAAGCGGTCCGTGGTTCCCCGGCAGCTTACCTGCGGCGTCTTTCGCGACGCCCCGTTTCTTTACTACAGGATCGACCGTCCGGCCGAAGGTGGAAAGGACTGGACGTTGCATCTCTGGTCGGCCGGCCGCTTAAACATCCCGGCGCTCGATCTTGTCAGCGGTGTAACCGGTCGCGTGCTGCTGGAGATCCAGGAGCAGCGCTTGGAAGGATCGGCGGCGTTCTCTTTTAAGGCCCCGTCTCTGCCCGGCACGGTAACCCTGCGGCCGCGCGCGTCACACGGTTCTCCCATCAACCTTGTGCACCCACCTGCTCAAACCCGCTGGGTAGGCCCAAGATCGGCGCCCCCCGGTCCGAAGGTCTCACTCCCCACATTTGTTTGAAAGCCCGGCGGGCGGCGTCCGGCACACCGGGCGCGGCGCGGCATCGGTTCAGTGTTTGGTAACGTTGTTAGCGTCGGGGATTTCCGTCGGCGCGGGTTTCGCGGCGGATTGAGGGGCGCGGCGGGGGCTCTGCGGCGGTGCAACCTTTTGCATCGGGCCCGCCTGTCCGACAATGGCGGCCTTGTCGGATCCCGCTCCCTTTTCCGGTTTGGCGTTCTGCATCGCGCGGGTATAGCGGCCTTCGACTTCCGCACCCGCCTCGACTTCCAGGACCTCGTGATCGACGTCGCCATAGACCTTTGCCGACGGCCCCAAGGTGACCCGCTTCGCCCGGATTACGCCGCGCAACGTGCCGTGAACGACGACTTCGTCGCCCTCAGCCTCGCCGCAGAGTTCACCGGATTCGCCGATGGTAAGCTGCCGGCAAGTGACGTTGCCGTGCAGAATCCCCTCCAGACGCACATGGTCTGCGCCGCTCAGGTCCCCGGTGATGGTGGTGCCGGGCGCAATGGTCGATGTCCGTTCGGCCGGCGCTGTCTGCGCCGGTGACGCCTTTTCATTAAAAAGGCCCATCCGCAGTCCTCAGAGATTAACAAAGTGCCGAGACACTAGCGCAGCAATCCGGGAGAATCGACCGGATTCGACTCGGGCTTGGATTTTCATTTTGGCGCGCCCTCAAGGGGCGCCGGTCACTCGGCGGCGTGCTGCAAGGCTTCCTGTTCGCCGATATATTTCTCCGCATCCAGCGCCGCCATACAGCCCATGCCGGCCGCCGTCACCGCCTGCCGGTAGGTCTTGTCCACGACATCGCCTGCGGCGAACACACCGGGCACGCTGGTCACGGTGCTGCCGGGCCGGGCCAGGATATACCCTTCGTCATCCATGTCGATTTTGCCCTTGAAGACCGTGGTTGCGGGGTCGTGCCCGATGGCGACGAAAACCCCGTGCACGGAGCGCTCTTGGGTTTCGCCCGTCTGGGTGTCGCGCAGCCGCACGCCCGTCACGCCCAGCGGGTCCGCATCGCCTAGGATTTCGTCCAGCACCGCGTTCCAGACAACCTCGACCTTGTCGTGGGCGAACAGCCGGTCCTGCAGGATTTTCTCCGCCCGCAGACTGTCGCGCCGATGCACCAGAGTGACCTTGCTGGCATGGTTGGTCAGGTAAAGCGCTTCCTCCACGGCGGTGTTGCCGCCGCCGACGACAAGAACCTCTTTTTCCCGGAAGAAAAACCCGTCGCAGGTCGCACAGGCGGAGACGCCATAGCCTTGGAACTTCTGTTCGCTTTCCAACCCCAACCACCGGGCCTGCGCGCCGGTTGAGATGATCACGGCATCGGCGGTATAGACATCGCCGCCGTCGCCGACCGCCCGGAAAGGCCGTGTGCTGAAATCCACATCGGCGATGATGTCGTAAACGATCTCGGTCCCGACATTCTCCGCCTGCTGGCGCATCTGCTCCATCAGCCAGGGTCCCTGGATCACCTCTGCAAAGCCGGGATAGTTCTCGACATCCGTCGTGATCGTCAACTGACCGCCCGGCTGCAGGCCGGCCACCATGACCGGCTCCAAATTGGCGCGCGCCGCATAGACCGCCGCCGTGTAACCCGCCGGGCCGGACCCGATGATCAGTGTTTTGCAATGCCGTTCAGCCATACCGTCCTCTTATCCTTCGCCCCGGAACGAGGCGTCTCGCTCTCTTAACCCGCCAACTTAATCAGCCGCGCGGACGGTGCAATCGCGCCGCTGTCACAAACCCGTTTCCGCCACACGCTCCATCGATACCAGATCGAAGCCGATGCCGGTTTCCGACTGCATCGACAGACGCGAGGTTTCCCGCCATTCGGTTGCCGGCAGGTCTGGAAAATATGTATCGCCGTCCGGCGACAGGCGAACTTCCGTCAGGTCGACGCGATGCGCCAGCGGCAGGGCCTGTTCGTACAGGGCGCCGCCGCCGATCAGGCAGACTTCGTCCACACCAAGCTCCTCAGCGGCGTTGCCAGCCGCCGTCAGCGCCTCTTCCAGACCGGCACACCGAACAGCGCCCTCCGCCGCGAAGGCGTCCTGCCGGGTGACGACGAAATTCGGCCGCCCCGGCAAGGGTTTACGGGGCAGCGATTCCCAGGTCTTCCGGCCCATGACGATGGGTTTTCCCATCGTCACCGCCTTGAAACGCTTCAAATCCTCCGGCAGCCGCCAGGGCAGATCGCCGTCCCGCCCGATCACACGGTTCTCCGCCACCGCCACAACCAGCACCAGTTTCGCCATCCGTAGCCCCTAGACCGCGACCGGCGCGGCGATATGCGGATGCGGGTCATAGCCTTCCAGGGAGAAATCCTCGAAGCGGAAGCCGAAAAGATCCGTGACGTCCGGGTTGAGCCGCATGCCAGGCAGGGGCCGAGGCTGACGCGAAAGCTGTTCCTCCGCCTGCTCCAAATGGTTGAGGTAGAGATGCGCATCCCCGAACGTGTGCACAAAGCTGCCGGGCTTCAGGCCGGTGACCTGGGCAACCATCAGGATCAGCAGGGAATAGGACGCGATATTGAAGGGCACGCCCAGGAAGATATCCGCGCTGCGCTGATAAAGCTGGCAGGAAAGCCTGCCGTCCGCGACATAGAATTGGAACAGGCAGTGACAGGGCGGTAGGGCCATATTCTCCACATCCGCCGGGTTCCAGGCGCTGACGATCAGGCGTCGCGACTCCGGATTTTTGCGGATCTGATCCAACAGGGTCGAAATCTGATCGATGGCGCCGCCGCCCGGACGCGGCCAGGACCGCCACTGATACCCATAGACCGGACCGAGATCGCCGTTCTCATCCGCCCATTCGTCCCAGATCCGAACCCCGTTATCTTTCAGATATTTGATATTCGTGTCGCCGTTCAGGAACCACAGCAACTCGTGGATGATGGAGCGCAGATGCAGCTTTTTCGTGGTCACCAACGGGAACCCGTCCGACAGATCGAAGCGCATCTGATGGCCGAAGACACTGCGCGTTCCGGTGCCGGTCCGGTCGCCTTTCTCGACACCTTCGTCTTTCACCAAACGCAATAGATCCAGATACTGCTGCACGGCGGGGTGATTCCTCCTCGTCCCGAAGCCTGTTCAGACGGTTGCTTACCGGACGCGGCCGGTCTGAAAAAGGGGCAAGTTCCTTAATGCGATTCGCCGGCCAGCGCATGCGCGCCAACATTCGGGCGGGCGGATGAGGGGCCGCTTTGCCAACCGCTAAACGGCGGTCGAGATCCGGTAGGCGCAGCGCTTCGCTCCGGCCAGGATATGATCGGTCCGCTCCACCTGGACGCGCGGCCCAAGCACCGCCTTGAACACGGTCAACTCTCCGGCGCAAAGGCCGGAACAGGCCGCGGCGGCGACGCAGATCGGGCAATGGTTCTCGATGAAAAGCAGATCCTCTCCCTCACGCGATACGGCCGCCATATAGCCTTCTTCCGTGCGGATCGCGGCCAATTCCCACAGTTTTTCCTCAAGGCCCGGCAAGGGGTCGAGCCGTTCGGCATAGGAAGCCGTCTGTTGCGCCGTACGCTCGGCGATCAGGCGTTCCAAACCGGCCTCCCCGAACACGGACCGCATAGCGCCGATCAGCCCGGCGGTCAGGTCCGCATGTGCATCGGGGAAGAACTGCGCCGCTTCCTCTGTCAATTCCCATTTCTTGGCGGGCCTGCCGACCGGGCGGGGACTTTCCGAATATCGGACAAAACCTTCTTCCTGCAGCGCATAGAGGTGCTGCCGCACGGCCATGGTCGAAATACCGTGCTGACCGGCCAGGGCGGAAGCTTCGCTCGGCCCGTTCAGTTTCAGCGTATCGATGATGGCGCGCCTTGTCTTCGGCGTGGCCGGCTTACTGTGCTTCGACATTCCTATCCTTCGTTCCGGGCGGCTTCCACGGCGCGTTCGCCAATCGGACCGGCCAGCTTCATCGCCGCGAACGCACCCGCCAGAATGGCCGGCAGGAAAGCGGCGAAACTCCAAAACGCCACCGTTTCCAGGACCTCCACGGGGGCGTCTTCCGAGAATCCGAAGCCATTTGCAATGATTCCGCATGCCGCCGCACCCATGGCGTAACCGATCATCTGTGTGGTCGGAATCGCCGACGACGCCCGCGACCGGTCGTCCGCGGCCGCTCCGGCGACGATGCGTTGGGTCACGAACCCGAAAGAAATGCCGAAGCCTGCACCGGCGGCCATCAGCAGCGGGGCCAACGCCCAGACCGGCCCTGTCGGCATAACGAACGCGAAGCCGGCCACGGCGGTAACCAAAAGCCCGGCACCGATCCGTATCAGTCTGGCGTGCAAGGCCACCCCAGCGCCGGCGAAAATCAGCGCGGCAAGGGTCCAAGAAATGGATTCCACCGCCACCAAGATACCGCCCGTGATCGGCCGCGCACCATGCAGAACCTGGATCATGATCGGCCCATAGACCGTGAAGGTGATACTGCCGAAAAAGAATATTCCGATCATGAAAAGGCCCCACAGAGTGGGTTGCCTTGGATCAAACGCCGAACGCGGATAGAGACGGCTGTCACCCGCCAACCTGTCCCGGTGGAAAAACGCAGCCATCAGAGCAAGCCCCAGCCCCCCGAGAGCAAGTGAAGTCCAGGTAAAACCGAGTATTCCCGCATAGGCGATCGACATGATGGCTGCTGAGAGCAACAGCAGGCGCACAATGGGCAGGCGGCCGCCATGCGCGGTGACGCTTGTATCC
>JANQIT010000168.1 GCA_028282025.1 Hwanghaeella sp.
GCCGACGGCACCGGCGAACTTCAAGACGGCCATCCAGAACGATTTCGCGTTCTGGGCCGACTATCAGGATGAGCGGAACGAGCGTTTCAACGCTTGGCTCGCCCAATAGGGTAGGGACATGGGAAGGGGGGCCGCCGGCTTCTCTTCCCGTCCTTCCCAAGATCACTTCAAAAGCGAGGGCAGGAATCCAATGGCAGAGGCTACAGCCGGACCGGCATCCGCCTCCGCGGCGCCGCAGTATCAGGTCGCCGACAGCGCGTCGCTGAAAGCCAAGCTGCGCAAGGCGAACAGTAAGTTACGCCGCAACGCCTTTCTGCTGACCGCCCCGCTTCTTCTGTTTCTTGTCATCACTTTCATCATCCCGATCGGCGACATGCTGTTCCGGGCGGTGGACGACCCGTTGGTCGGCCAAGCCCTGCCCAGGACCGTGGCGGCGCTGGGGGATTGGAACGACACAACGGTTCTGCCCGACGAGGCCGCCTACGCCGCGCTTGTCGAAGACCTTAAAACCCTGCGGGGGGGCGGATCCGACGGGCGCGCCCTGATCGGCCGCGTCGCCACCCGCCTGAATTTCGAAACGTCCGGTGTTCGCAGTACGGTGACCCGGACGGCGCGGCGCGCCCAACGCATGGAAGCGCCGTTCAAAGAGGCGCTGATCGCGGCGGACGACGATTGGGGGAAGCCCGAGATCTGGGCGACCATCAAACGGCTGTCCGGGGACTATACCAGCGTGCACCTGCTGGCTTCCCTGGATCTGCGCTATGCGACGGATGGGGCGATCACGCAGCAGCCCGACGTCCGCCAGGTCTATGTGGATCTGTGGCTGCGCACGCTGTGGATCAGTGTTCTGGTCACACTCTGTTGCGTCGCGCTGGGCTATCCGGTGGCCTACCTGCTGGCCACGCTGCCGCTGCGCATCTCGAATCTGTTGATCATCATGGTGCTGCTGCCGTTCTGGACCTCGCTTCTGGTTCGCACCACCAGTTGGATCGTTGTGCTCGGCCAGAACGGCGTGTTGCTGGAATTCTTCGGTTTTCTGGGCCTCGTTGGCGAGGATGACCGGCCGCAACTGATATACAACATGGTCGGCACCATCGTGGCGATGACGCATATCCTTCTGCCGTTCATGATTCTGCCGCTCTACAGTGTGATGAAGGGGATTTCCCCTTCTTACATGCGGGCGGCGCGGTCGCTGGGGGCTACGCCGGCGCGGGCCTTTGTGCGGGTCTATATGCCCCAGACCGTGCCCGGTCTGGGCGCTGGCTGCATCCTGGTCTTCATTCTGGCGGTCGGATACTACATCACGCCGGCTCTCGTCGGGGGTCAGGACGGCACGATGATTTCGAATTTCATCGCCTTCCACATGCAGAAGTCCCTGAACTGGGGGTTGGCCGCCGCCCTTGGCGCGATTCTGTTGGGGGGCGTGCTGGCGCTCTATTGGCTGTATGACCGCATCGTCGGCATCAACAACATGAAGCTCGGATAGGGAGGAACGACGGACAATGGCATCGCTTCCCCCCTATGCCGGTCCCGGCGGCATCGCCTGGCACTACGGGTTCCGCTTTTTCTGCGGCCTGGTGTTCCTGTTTCTGATGCTGCCGATCCTGGTGATCATTCCGCTCAGCTTCAATGCGGAGCCGTATTTCACCTATACCGAGGAGATGCTGGCGCTGAGCCCGGAGGCCTTCTCCACACGCTGGTACATGGACATCATGAAGAACGGCATGGCGTCCCCGAACGAGAATGTGTGGAGCTTCGCCTGGCTTGCCGATAGCTGGCAGAACGCCCAGTGGATCCACGCCACCAAGAACAGCTTTCTGATCGGTATTCTCTCGACCCTCTTGTCGACGACCCTGGGAACGCTGGCGGCGCTTGGCCTGTCGCGGCCGCATATGCCGTACAGCAAGACCATCATGGCGGTGTTGATCTCGCCCATGATCGTGCCGCTGATCATCTCGGCCGCCGGCATGTTCTTCTTCTATTCGAAGGTCGGGCTCAGTCAGACCCATGTCGGGATTATCCTGGCGCATGCCGCTCTTGGAACCCCGTTTGTCGTGATCACCGTGACCGCCACCTTGAGCGGCTTCGACAATAATCTGGTCCGGGCATCGGCCAGCCTGGGGGCGAATCCGACCCGAACCTTTTTCAAGGTCATCGTGCCGCTGATCCTGCCGGGTGTGATCTCCGGCGGCCTGTTCGCCTTCATCACCTCCTTCGACGAAGTGGTGGTGGTGCTGTTCCTGACCGAATTCGAACAGCGGACGATCCCGCGTCAGATGTGGGCGGGAATCCGCGAGCAGATCAGCCCGACGATCCTGGCCGTGGCGACCCTGCTTGTCTGCATCTCGATCATGCTTTTGACCACGCTGGAACTGCTGCGCCGGCGCAACGAGCGGCTGCGTGGGCTCTCGCCGGGCTAAGTATGATGTTGCGAGTCGTTCGCAATTAGCCTATCTGTACATTGATGGCCGCGATACCATATTCAGGTAACGGGAGGGTGGCGGAATGTACGGCGACAAATCCTTAACACCGGCGGAAGTCGTGCGCCTTGCGGTGCTTGGCGGATTGACGGAGGGCGAGGTCGGCTATTCCGATCTGGCCGCGACTGTACGCCATTTCGTCGAACGGATGGTCGGGCCGTCCCTCGAACTGCTCGGCTCTTCGCTTGAGGTTCTGCGTCTGGAAGGGCTGATCGAACCCGCCGGCGGCAAGGTCGGCGATGAGGCGATGATGCGGCTGACGGCGACGGGCCGCGACACGTTCGAACGTCTGATGATGTCCAGCCTGCGCACGCCGATGAACGATATCCAGCGTTTGGCGCTGGCGCTGAAACTGCGCTACCTGCAGCAACTGCCGGCGGAGGATCAGGCGGATCAGGTCGATATGCTGCTGGAACAGACGGAGATTGAATTGGCCCGCCTTCAGGATCTGCGAACGTCCGCGGGGGCCGCCCTGTTCAACGAATGGCTGGACCAGGAAATCGGCCACATGCGCAGCCGTAAGGCGTGGCTGGAACAGGTTCTGAACAACGTTGAGGAATTGGCGTAGGTCCGTCTACCGGACGGGGCTGAAAATCT
>JANQIT010000133.1 GCA_028282025.1 Hwanghaeella sp.
ATTTCGGCTTCCAGCATCGAATGTTCCCGCAGGGTGGCGAGGAAGCTGACCGATCCTTCCGGGTCGTATCCCGCCAAAGCCATTCCCGCGATCAGGAGCTGGAAGCGGATATGCTGGGCATCCGCTATATGTCTATGGCGGGATACGACCCGGAAGGATCGGTCAGCTTCCTCGCCACCCTGCGGGAACATTCGATGCTGGAAGCCGAAATGGCCGGCCGTCCACCCGGATCGGTCGACCAGTTCAATATCATGGCGACACATCCGCGCACCGTGGAACGGGTCCGGTTGGCCCAGCAGCAGGCCGACACCGTCATCGTGGAAAACGCGGTGACCGGCCGGGACAGTCACCTGGGCTCCATCAACGGCATGTTATATGGCGACGACCCGGAACAAGGCATCATCGACGGCAATACATTCATCCACCGCGACCTGCGTTTCGAATATACCGTTCCGAAAGGCTTCATTCTCCGCAACAGCCCGTCCCGCGTGGTCGCCGGGCACCCGCAAGGCGCGGCGATCATATTCGATATGGCGAAGGCCCGGCGCGGCGTATCCATGGCGTCCTACATCTCAAACGAATGGGCCCGCGGCGCAGCGTTGAAGGACCTTCAGACCTTGCGCCTCGACGGGGCCGACGCCGCGACGGCCGCGGCGCGGGTGTCGAACCGGAGCGGAACCGTCGATCTGCGTCCCTTGGCGATACGCGGCGACGGCGACCGGGTTTTCCGGCTGCTGTTCGTGTCCCCGGCGGACCAAACCGCACAGTGGAACGGGGAATTCCGCCGGACGACCTATAGTTTCCGCCGCCTGAACCCGTCCGAAGCGAACGCCATACGCGGCCGGCGGCTTATCGTGGCCCCGGTCCATTCCGGCGACACGATCCCGGCCCTGTCGCGGACCATGCCGTTCGGCCAGTTCAACGACCGCGCGTTCCGCGTGCTGAACGACCTTGGGCCCGGCGACAGTCTGCGGCAGGGAGAGGATATTAAAATCATCGCATCCTGATCCCGGCGGCCCCGTCCGCCAGACAATCATCTGGCAAAACAGTGGTGGCGGGCCGGATCGTGTTTTCCACTTTCCCGGCTCTGCGGTGGCCGCTAGGCTCTGGCCCGAACGAAAAACTCAGTTGCGGGAGGACGCCATGGCCAAGAAGAACAAAGTCATCATCACCTGTGCGGTGACCGGATCGATCCACACGCCGACCATGTCGGATCATCTGCCGGTTACGCCCGATGAAATCGCCACGCAAGCCATCGAAGCGGCGGAAGCCGGCGCCTCCGTGCTGCACCTGCACGCCCGGATTCCCGAGGACGGACGCCCGACTCAGGACCCGGACGTCTATATGCAGTTCCTGCCGCGCATCAAGCAATCGGCCAACGCGGTCGTGAACATCACCACGGGCGGCGGGCTCGGCATGAGTGTGGAGGAACGGCTTGCCCCGTCCCTGATCGCCGAACCGGAAGTCTGCTCCCTCAACATGGGATCGATGAATTTCGGGATCTTCCCGATGCTGCAGAAATACGACACCTGGAAACACGACTGGGAACCGCAGTATCTGGAGTCGACGAAGGATTTCATCTTTAAGAATACCTTCTCCGATATCGAAAGCATCCTAACCCGTATGGGCGAAAAGGGAACGCGCTTCGAATTCGAATGCTACGACGCGGGCCACCTGTACACCTTGAAGCACTTCTTCGACCGGGGTCTGGTAAAGGCGCCGGTCTTCATCCAGTTCGTGATGGGAATTCTGGGCGGCATCGGCGCGGATACCGAGAATCTGGTTTTCCTTAAAAAGACCGCCGACAAGCTTTTCGGCGATCAGTACGAGTGGTCCATTCTGGGCGCTGGCCGAATGCAGATGCCGCTCGCCGCAGTGGCCGCCGGCATGGGCGGCAATGTGCGCGTGGGCCTGGAAGACAGTCTGCTGATCAGCCGGGGCAAGCTGGCTGTTTCCAACGCCGAGCAAGTAAAGAAGGTACGTGGCATTATCGAAAGCCTGTCGCTGGAAGTCGCGGAGCCGGACGAAGCCCGGGAGATCCTCTCCCTGAAAGGCGGGGACCGGGTGAACTTCTAGGCCAGCGGGGTGGCGTCAGGTATGCGTATCTTTTTCAACGAAGGCCAGAAGGTTCACAATCCGGCTTCTTTTATCGTCCTGGGGAATGTAAAGCCGAATCCCGAAACGCCGGATCGCGCCGACGTCATGCTGGCGGCGCTGCGTGACGAAGGCCATACGATCCTGGAGCCGGAGGATCACGGACTTGGCCCGCTCGCCGCGGTGCACACGCCGGATTATTTGGACTTCCTGGCGACGATCCACGATCAGTGGATCGCCGTGCCGGGCGCCTCGGATCAAGTGATCCCCAACATCCACCCGACCCGGTGGGAGCCGGACGCCATCTATACGTCTCCGGTCGGCCGGGCCGGCCACTATATGGCCGACACCGCCTGCCCGATCGCCAAGGGAACCTGGGAGGCCGTCTATGACAGCGCCCAATCCGCCATCAGCGCGACGCAGGCGATGATGCGGGACGGAGATCCGGTTTACGCCCTGTGCCGGCCGCCGGGACACCACGCCTTCAGCGACATGGCGGGCGGTTTCTGTTTCGTCAACAACTCCGCGGTCGCCGCACAGATGTTGCGCGGAACGCACGACCGGGTGGCGATCCTTGACGTGGACGTGCATCATGGCAACGGGACCCAGGGCATTTTCTATCAACGGTCGGACGTCCTGACCGTATCCCTGCACCGGGACCCCGCGGGCTATTACCCGTTCTATTGGGGCCACGCCCACGAGTTAGGCGACGGGCCGGGCCGCGGCTACAACATGAACCTTCCGCTGCCCAAGGGAACGGGAGACGGCGACTTCCTATCCGCGTTGGACCGCGCGCTGGGCCGGATCGAACGGTTTGCGCCGGGCGCCCTGGTCATCGCCTTGGGGCTGGATGCATTCGAAGGCGATCCGCTGAGGGGGCTGTCGATCACAACGGACGGCTTCGCCCGGATCGCCGAGCGGATCGCGGGTTTGAAACTGCCGACGGTCCTTGTCCAGGAGGGCGGCTATATGTGCCCTGAGCTGGGACAGAACCTGACGCATTTCCTAAAGGGTTTCGAAGCCGGTTACGGACGCTAGAGGATGGGTGGAACCGCCGATGTGATCGTGATCGGGGCCGGTATCGCCGGGGCCTCGGTCGCGGGTCTGCTGGACGGACATGCGGATGTCCTGCTGCTGGAAGCGGAAGACCGGCCCGGCTACCACACGACGGGACGGTCCGCGGCGACCTGGATCAAGTATTACGGACCACCGCAGGTCCGCGCGCTGACCGTCGCCAGCCGGCCGTTTCTGGATTCCCCGCCCGACGGCTTCGCCGACGCCCCGCTGCTAAGGCCGCGGGGCGAACTGCTGGTCGCCTCGCCGGGTCACGAAACCGCTCTGGCCGAAGAGAAGGCCGGCGCGCCCGGCCTGCAACAGGTAACGCCGAAGGAAATCGGCGAGATCTCCCCGGCGATGAAGACGGAGCTTCTGATCGGCGGACTGTACGATCCGGACGGGCAGGACATTGATGTCGATCTTCTGCACCAAGGGTTTCTGCGCATGCACCGCCGCGCCGGCGGCGGTCTGATCTGCGATGCGCGGGTTGATAAGATAGAGCGCCAGGGCGGCGTCTGGACGGTTACCGCCAACGGTGAAACCTATTCGGCACCCGTGCTGGTGAACGCCGCCGGGGCCTGGGGCGACGCGGTCGCATCCATGGCCGGTGCAGCCCCGGTGGGACTGGTGCCGAAAAAGCGGACGGCGGCGCTGGCCGAAATCGCAAACGATGTCGATTTCAGCGCCTGGCCGATCACCGCCGATATCGGAATGGAATATTACTTCAAGCCCGAGTCCGGGAAGCTCCTTGTCTCACCCGCCGACGAAACGCCGTGGGAGCCTTGCGACGCCTTTGCGGAAGACCTGGATGTCGCAATCGGGATCGACCGAATGCAACAGGCAACGGATCTGGAGGTTACGCGGGTGGAGCATTCCTGGGCCGGTCTGCGCACATTTGCGCCGGACGGCACCGTGGTGAACGGGTTCGACCCAGACCTTGACGGTTTCTATTGGCTGGTCGGCCAGGGCGGTTACGGCATTCAGACCGCCCCCGCCATGGCGCAGTTCGCGGCGGCTTCAATCCGAGGAACGACGCCGCCCGCCGACTTGGCCGCAAGCGGCGTCGACGAAGCCGCCATAGCGCCGGACAGGTTTTCCCGGGCGCTTTAGCGTCTAAAGCCGAAAGAACGGGCGCAGCCGTATCCCAAGAAAATTCCCGAACAGCGCGCAGAAAAGCCAGAGAATACCGTGCAGACTGCCCGACGCGGTGCCGCTGAAGAACGCCCCGATGTTGCATCCGAACGCAAGACGCGCCCCATATCCCAGCATCAAGCCGCCGATCACCGCCGCCAGCGCGGGACGCAGGCCTATCTTGAACGTCGGCGAGTATTTGCCCGCGAAGCCCGCGGCCGCGAGCGCACCGATCATGATTCCGAAATTCATCAGCGAGGTCTTGTTGCGCAGCAGGTCGGTCTCCAGCCGCGCCTGCTGGCGTTCCCAATAGGGCCATTCGGCGACGGGAATTCCCATGGCGTGCGCGGCCTGACCGCCCCAGGTGGTGAAGCCCGCCGTCACGCCCCACGGCCCGCCGGACAGGGCCAGGGTGCCGTAATTCAAGAGAGCCAGGGCGACCGCGCCCCAGACCCACGGCCACGGCCCGCGCCACAGAGGATGACGTTCGGCATCGCCCGCCCGCTCGTGCGACATAAGCCGGCCATGCCGCCGCCGTTCGATCCACAAGGTGAGAACAGCGATGGCCGCGAAAAACGGCAAGGCCATGGAAAGCGCGCCCACCGCGCCGAACTCCCGGACCACCGAAATCCGGCCCAGGGACGGCAGTGCAAGCCACCAATCAAGATGGTGCGTCGCGATCACCGATCCGGCGATAAAGAAAATCAGGGTGATCGCCATGCGGCTGTTGCCGCCGCCCACGGTGAACAGGGTCCCGCTGGCGCAAGCGCCGCCAAGCTGCATGCCGATGCCGAAAATGAACGCGCCTATCGCAACCGAGAAGCCGACCGGCGCGACGAAACCATAGACTCGCCGGTCGAACAGTTCGCGCGCCTCCATGGCCGGAAAGAATAAAAGACAGGCAAAGCCGAGCATCAGCATCTGGCCGCGCACGCCGGCGCCCTTCCCTTCCGTCAGAAAGGCGCGCCAACTGCCGGTGAAGCCGAAACTCGCGGCATAGAGCACACCGCCCAGAAGCAGACCGATCCCGAACAGACCCGCAACCCGCAGGCTGTAGGTCGTCGTGACATAAAAAAAGATCGCCGCCGCCAACAGCGCCGCCAACCCGATGGCGAAACGGTTCTTGCCCCCCCGCGGAAGGGTATATGCTAAAGCCGACACGCAATGCTCCTGACTCTGCAATGCGTGCTACTTTGGTCACGTTCCGCGGCGGCGGTCGAGAGGCTTAGGCCCTCCCGGCTTTTCAAATGTGCTTGAGCTTATGCTCAAACAGCGTCGGCGAACTCCGCGCGGATTGCATCGCTGTGCTGACCGATTGACGGCACCGGCCCAAAAGACGGCGCGCCGTCCGACGACCATGTCGGCGGGGCGATCAAT
>JANQIT010000195.1 GCA_028282025.1 Hwanghaeella sp.
CTTGCCCAGCCCCATGTCGTCGGCCAGCAGGGAGCGCTCGCCGAAAGCCAAGTGGAGCATGCCGTCCACCTGATAGGGCAGCAGGGGATGCTTGACCACATCGAGGCGCTGCCGCCCCGCTTTTACTTCATCCAGGAAACGCTCCCGGTTATCGCTTCGGCGCGCCGCAGCTTGCCGATCCGCTAGCCAGCCGCCGAGATAGCGTGAGACCCGCACCTTCTCCGGGTTGTCGGCGGCGATCCGATGGAGTTCGGCCAGCGCTTCTCCATCGCCCTTTCCCAGGGCCTCGACAAGGGGCTGGATGGTGCCAAGCAGGGTCGACATTCCCGAACCGGCAGGCCATCGGAGTTGGATATCGCCTTCGCCATGGCCGCCGGAAAAGACTTCGACCCTCTGGCTCCCCTCCTTCGCCGCCGCCTTGAAGGCCCTCTTGGCCTTACGGCCCAGATGGTGGAGCGCCCCCTCGATGTGCTTGCAGGTGCCCAACCCGTTGGTCGCGAAATCATGACAACCGCAGGAATTGTCCCGCCCGGCCAGATCGCGTATCTCGACTTCGTAGGCGCCCCCGCTAGCGGACTGAATCGCGAAGCTCCCGAAGTAGCCGAATTGCGGCTCCAGGGTCTCAACGGAAATGATCTCCGTCCGTCCCCGCCAGCGCCGACGCTCGACCTCGTCTTCATCGCTCGTCGCCCAACCCTGGAACGCGGGCTTGCGCCCGACCACCTTGGCAGCCTTCCCCTTTGCCCTTTTTCTCGCGCGCCCGGGTCCCGCCCCCATAACCTTTCTCCCTATGTTCGACAAGGCCGACTCTAGTCGAGGCAAAGCCCCGTTTCCACCCTGGCTTCAGACCAATCCTTGGATACCTTCAGGCAAAGCACCTGAAGAGGAAACCGTCGTTTTCTCCATATTTTCAATCAGTTGCCCCGCTGGATCGGCCAATATGTCGCAAATATGTTGCATGTAATTCCCGGCAACGGAATACGGCCACTATAACTCTTTGATTTTACGTAATTTTTGATTCTACCCAACGCGATCTCCGACGACAACAAAAAACCCGCCACATCTTTGATAATGCATTGAAATAGCGGGCTTATTTGGTTGCGGGGAGAGGATTCGAACCTCTGACCTTCAGGTTATGAGGGAGAATTTTGCCGCCGAAAGTCGTTGTTATTATTGCTTTTTATGATTTCATGTGCCACTGGTGTGCCTTGTAGGATTTTGTAGGCCCTCACGCCGCTTCAACACTCATGCGCCCACTGCGACGTGACTTCGGCTTGCGGATAACGATATCCACGTCACGCCCGAGGACAGTCAGAAACCGCATCAGCCGTTCGACGGAATAGTCTCGGAACGTACCTTTCAGCAACCGGGATACATCAGGCTGTGAGATGCCAAGCATCTCTGCCGCCTTAGCTTGAGTCAGCCGGCGGCTGCGAATGATCTCGTAAATCTTCCGAACAAGTTCCGCCTTGACGAGATGTGTGTCTGCATCGGGGAGCCCGAGGTCGGCGAATACGTTCCCGCTGCCGGTTTCCACCTGGTCGTCGATTTCAGCTTCAGTCTTTCTATTCGTCATGGTTTTCCTCGTAGTGTTTTGCCGCTGCCGCCAAACGCCGCGCAATCAGATCAACCGCGTGCTTTGGTGTCGCGATCCCTTTCTTTGCCTTCTTCTGGAAAGCGTGGAGCACGTAGACCGCCTCCTCGAAGCGAACGGTGTAAACGGCGCGGAAGGTATCCTTGTCATGCCGTGACACCACCTCCAAAACGCCGGGACCGAGGCCCTTGAGTGGCTTTGCGTCCCGATGTTTTGCTCCGGACTGGGCTTGAAACAACGCAAAGCCCAGGTGATCTTTCACCTCATCGGGGAAGCTCGTTAGGTCCTTGCGGCTCGACCCGATCCAGTGCAGCGGTTTCAAGCTATCGCGTTGCATGGTCAATTATGGTAGTTCCACCATATTTCTGCAAGCTGTTCATTCCCGTTTTGGATAGACCCAGCATCGCACCATGCAAAAGTATTACTTTTCTCTAGAACTGCCAGACATTCACCGTTTACATGCATATTTCATATTGCTACTATCTTTTGGACTTTTCGTGGGAATATCTGTCGCATAAGAGTCACCTGCCATTAGGCCGATGATTCATAACGCCTTGATCCAGATACGGACAGAAGCGAGCTTGACCGCGGCCATGAAGTTGTCGGGTCTTTTGTCGTAGCGCGTGGCGATGCCTCTGAACTGTTTGAGTTTGTTGAAGAAGCGT
>JANQIT010000208.1 GCA_028282025.1 Hwanghaeella sp.
GTGGGCCTTAACGTTGATCCGGCCCGACGTGTCGAATGAATAGGAAACGTCGATCGGCGATCCCTTGGGCAGTTCCTTGGGCAACTCGGTGATCCGGCATGTACCGATCAGCGAACAGACGTTCGGGTCTTTGGACCTGATAACCGAGGCCCGTGACGGCGGCGCCGCCATCCTGGGTATTTTTCACGACGCCGAAGCCCGGGACGCCGTATGCAACCGCTTCTTCGATGTAGAGCAATGCCGCGTAGCGGCGTGACCGCGACCGATAGTAGGACCCGATTATTATGATGGAGCAGATCTTCACGAACGGCCGGATCGTTCTGCGCGATACGGTGCTGGAGGGCACGATCCTTGTCCGCAACGGCAAGGTCGACGATATCGCAACCGGCCGGTCCGGCGTGCCCGCCGCAACGGATTTGGAAGGCGACCTTCTGACGCCCGGTTTTGTCGAGCTTCATACCGACAATCTGGAAAAGCATCTGCTGCCCCGGCCCAGCGCCCACTGGCCGGCGATTGCCGCATTGGTCGCCCATGACGTGCAAATCGTCGGCGCCGGCATAACCACCGTGTATGACGCCATGGCCATCGGCGATGTCCGGTCGAACAGCGTGCGGAAACAACGTCTCCAGGATATGGCGGACTCGCTGCATGAAGCGAAAGAGCACGATCTTCTAAAGGCGGACCATCTGCTGCATCTGCGTTGCGAAGTCAGCGACCCCGCCCTGCGATCCCTGCTCGACCCGTTGCTGGAGTCGCCCGAACTGGGCTTGGTCTCGGTCATGGACCATACGCCCGGACAGCGGCAGTTCGTCCATCTGGAGACGTACAAGTCCTATTATCAGGAAAAATACTCCATGAGCGACGCTGAAATCGAGGCGTTCATCGAACAGCGGCAAGGCGATCAGCAGAAGAACTCAGACCCGAACCGCCGTTACGTCGTGGAACAGGCGCAGGCGCGGAATGTCCGGCTGGCCAGTCACGATGACGCCACGCACGATCACGTGGCCGAGGCGGTCGGCGACGAGATGACGATTGCCGAATTCCCGACCACGGTGGAAGCAGCCAAGGCTTCTCACGCCGCCGGGCTGGCCGTGATGATGGGGGGCCCGAACCTGGTTCGCGGCGGTTCGCACTCCGGCAATGTCTCCGCGCGGGAGCTGGCGGAAAACGGCGTCCTCGACGTGATATCCAGCGACTACGCGCCCAGCAGCCTGCTGCACGGCGCGATGCTGCTGGCCGAAGAGTTGGAAACGTTCGACCTGCCCTCCGCAATCGCGACCATTACCGTCAATCCGGCGGAGGCCGCCGGTCTGACCGACAGGGGCGAAATCGCCCTTGGCAAGAATGCGGATCTGGTCCGCATCAAGCCGACACCCCATCATCCATTGATCCAAGGCGTTTGGCGCGGCGGGGCGCGCGTCGCGTGACGCAGTCCGCGACCATGGGCCCGGGCCGGCTTGTGCTGGTCGTCGGGCCCAGCGGCGTGGGTGTCGATACCATGATCGATACCGCCCGCGATGCGCTGAACGGCGACGAACGCTTCCGCTTCGTGACGCGCACGATTACGCGCCCGGCCAACGCCGGCGGCGAGGAACATCAGCCGATTTCGGTCCCGGATTTCGAACGCGCCGCACAGGATGGGGCGTTCGCGCTCCACTGGCGGGCGCACGGCCTCCACTACGGCATCCCCAGCGATATCGATGCGGATATCGCCGCCGGCCGGACCGTCGTCGCGAATGTGTCCCGAACGGTCATCAACGCAGCCCGCGCCCGCTACCGGAACCTCGCCGTCGCCTCGATCACCGCAAGCCGCGAAACGCTGGCCCGAAGGCTCGCGCACCGGAACCGGGAAAGCGCGGACGAAATCCTGCGCCGCCTCGACCGCGCCACGGCGAATGTGCCGCAAGGGTCCGACGTCCATACGGTCGACAATGACGGCCCGCTGGAGGTTGCCGCCGCCCGGTTCCTGCAGGTTCTGCGCGGCGTGTGACCGTCTTGCGGTTCCCCGCGAACCATCCAATATGAGACGGGCATTGGAAAAGGATGTCCCTTATGACCGCTAAGACCGTTTGCGCCGCCCTACTGGCCGCGCTCCTCCTGGCAGCGCCCGCTTCCGCGGAAGAAACCGTATCCGAAAAAGCCGCAGCCTGGTGGGAAAGCGTGAAATCCTACACGGCGGAAAAGGCAGACGAAATCGCCGAAGCGACGGGCGAACTGATGGACGACATGGCGGATCAGGTCGCCGAGTTGAAAGAACAGGCTGCCGACGCCGCCGACGAAGCGTCGGATGACGCCAACGAAGAGCTGGACCGTCTGCTCAAGGAGGCGGAGGAAGCCGCCGACAAAATGAAGGACGCCTCCGGCGAGGCCTGGGAAGATGCGAAGGAAGAGTTCGACACCGCCTATCAGGCCCTGCAGGAAGCCATTGAAAACCGGCAGCAGACGATCACCAACGACCGGAAATGACCGGGTCGGCCCTGGCGGCGGTCGGGGACGTTAGAGGCTCTAACCTGCCGCGGATGGCGCGCTAAGCGGAAAACGTTCCAACAGTTCGAAATTCGCCTTCCCGCCCGGATCGCCGAACAGGCATATGTCGCGGACGTCCACGGGTTCCGCAATGGCCGGCGCCGCCAGCCGTTCCAGCACCGGCTGCAGCAATTCGATATCCGCGCTCTCCAATCCGCTGCTGACTGTAAGATGGAAACGGAACTCCTCCATCACATAGGGGTAACCCCAGCGCAGCAGGTAGTCCTCCTGTCTGGCGGACAGGCCGGCCTTGCGGCGGCGGGCAAGCTCGGCCTCCGGCGCGGGCGCGCGGAAACGGTCCAGCGCCGTCACGCATTCCCTGGCAAGGTGGGGTAGCTCCTGCGGCGGCTGCGCGGGGATCAGGGCCAGGAAGCGGCCCAGCCGCGCCAGCATCAGAGCGCCCAGCGAAAACGGCGCGATCCGGCCGGCGAGCGACGCGATGGCCGTGGTCAGGGTCTCCCGGCTTTCCCCCTCGACCAGCCGCATCGGCGGTTTCAGGGTTCCGTGAAATCCGTACCGGCGCGGCGACGCCGTGAACCGGCGCCATTGCTCTTCTGTGAAATCTCCTACCGGCGCGGTCTCGCGCGCCCGTCCTTGGACAGGGTCCCAGCCCAGCCAGGTCTTGCCGAATTCCGCAAGCGGATGATCAGGCGGCGGGGCGAAATAAATGGCGTATCGTTCGAATGTCATCGCAGGACGGCTGGAACCGCATGGTTGAAGGGTTTTTCCGGAACTCCCCGTCCCGCCCGGGGGGCGCGGACCGGGGATGTCCAACACCTATCCCGATTCGGCGTCTACCGCGCGCCTCGGCGGCGGCCCGGGACAGGCCGTATCGGTCATGGACCTCAATCGCCGCTCCGGAAATCGGGGTCGGTTTTCGCCAGGAAGGCGGTAAGACCGGCCTGCGCGTCCGGGCTGGACTGGGTCAGCGCCGTCGCCAGGCTTTCGGTGAACAAGCCCTCATCCGGGCTCATGCCGGCGATCCTGGGTATCGCGTTCAGGATCATGTAGTTGGAGAGCGGCGCATTGCCGGCGATGGACCCGGCGATCTCCACCGCATGCGTCAGGGCCTCGCCCGGATCGACCAGATAGTGGCTCAAACCCAGCCGCAAACCGTCCGCCGCGTCGTACCGACGCCCTGTCAGCATCATTTCGACCAGCCGGTCCGCGCACAGGATCCGCCCGACCCGGACCGATGCGCCGCCGCCGACGAAAATACCGCGCCGCCCTTCCGGCAGTTGATAGAAGGCCGTGCTGTCCGCGACCCGGACATGGGCCGCCGCCGCCAGTTCCAGTCCGCCGCCGATCACCGCGCCCTGCAGGGCGCAGACCACCGGAACGCCGCAGGAGGCGATTTTGTCGAACGCCGCATGCCAGTGCCGCGAGTGATGCAGGGCTTGCTCCGCGCTGCGGCCTCGATGTTCGGAAAGATCCAGGCCGGCGCAGAAATGATCGCCCGCCCCGGCGATCACGACGGCCTGCGCCGCCTCCGGCAAAGTGTCGAACGCATGTTCCAGATCGTCCAGCACCCGTTCCGAAATGGCGTTCCGCTTATCCGGCCTGTTCAGCGTGACGATCCGGACCCGGTCGGACAGGCCGACGGTCACGGTTTCGAACGCGTCCTGCGTCATGACGGATCCGCCGGCGGGAGCGTGCCGGCGGGGTCGTCCGACACCACATGCACCACCCGCTGCGGGAAGGGCACTTCGATACCTTCCTCCCGGAAGCGCCGTTCCAGTTCGTAACGCATGTCGCTGGCGATGATCACTTTCCACAAGACGTCGTTCGTATAGGCGCGGAGTTCGAAGTCGAGCGAGCTTGCCCCGAAATCCTGGAACACGACGAACGGCGCCGGGAAACGCATGATCCGGGGATGCGCCTTGGCCACCTCCAGAAGGATCTGTTCGACCTGCCGTGTGTCGGTGCCATAGGCCACCCCGACCGGCACTTCGATGCGGCCGTATCTGTCCTTGTGCGTCCAGTTCGTCACGGAGTTGGCGATCAGGTCCGCGTTCGGAATGATCACCGCGGCGCGCTGGAAGGTCTCGATCTCGGTCGAGCGCACATTGATCTGCTTCACCGTCCCTTCAATCGCGCCGACGACCACCCAGTCCCCCACCTTGATCGGGCGTTCGATCAGCAGAATCAGGCCGGACACGAAATTGTTCACCACGTTCTGCAAGCCGAAGCCGATGCCGACCGACAGCGCGCCCGCAACGATGGCCACGCCGGAAAGATCGACCCCCATGACGATAACCGCGATCATCGCCGCGGCGATGAACCCGACATATCCCAACCCGGTCGTCAGGGAGTTTTGCAGCCCCGGGTCGATGTGGGTCTGCGGCAGGACCTTGGTTCCCAACGCGACTTTCAGCGTTCGGAACAGCGCCAGGATCACGAAGAAAACCAGGACCCCGATAATCGTATCCGCCGGCGACAGGCGGACCCCGCCGACCTCCACACCTTCCATCACCGCCGCGATCCAGCGGAACAGTGTTTCCCCCGGCAGGCCCCAGATCGGCAGAATGACGAAAATCAACCCCGGCAGCAGCAGGACATCGACGATGGCCCGAAGCCAGAATTTCATTCTGCTGCGGAAGGCGTGATCCCACTGCAGGGTGGTGCGAAGCGTCGCGCTGCTGGTGAACAGGCCGATCCCCTCTCGCAGGAAACCGCGGACGAGATACATCACACCGAACAGCAGGCCCGTACTCAAAAGGTTGCCGATCAGATAGCCCGACAACAGGACATACCCCATGAACGGCGCGACCATCGCCACCAGGGTCGTCAAGATCACCAGCCAGCGCACCGTCTGCCAGAACTTGCGCCGGCCGCTGGGCGGCGCGGCGGCATCGTCAAGCGTCTCCGCACCGCCGTCCGTCCCCTTGTCGGCTTCGACCGGATCGAAACGCCAGTGGTTAGCCTTCAGCAGGAACAGAATCTGAAACCCGAGGACCAGGGCGAAAACCGTGCCGAACACCGCACGGGTCGGATCCACGAAACTTTCCGGCGCGACAAGTTCCATCGTCTCCCAATAGAAGGCGAACAGCACGAATGTCAGCGCCAGGACGCGAAGCTGCGGCACCAGGGCGCTTGCCGACGCCGGCGTCAGCCGTGTCAGCCGCCAGGCGGGCGTCTCCGGCGAAAGGGCCGCACGCGGAATTTCCACAGCCAGGATGAAGGCGATCAACGCGACACACAGGTTGGACACAACGTCCGCGAACGGCCCGCTGATCAGCGCGCCTTCCGTGTTCGCCCGGATCAGGATCACCAGAAGGAAAGCCGACGGCACGATCCCCCGCGTCACGCTCTCGATAAGGGCGGCCAGTAAGCGCCGGGTATAGCTGGGCGCATCCTCTTCGACAGACACACCGAAACGGGCCGTCAGAACCCGCCGCAGCACCCATCCCAGCAAGATCGCCACAGCGATGGCTGCGGCGAACCCGAACACGGTCGACACGCTCTTATGCTCGGCAGGCAGGTTCAGCCACCAGGCCGGGCCGGTGGCGACGATGGCTTGGGCGCCGGCAATCATCTGCGCCGCCCCGTCCCGGATCACCGCGGGCTTATAGGGCGCCGGGAATTCATGCAGAATCTCCGTCACGAACACGGCCCGGTCCAAAGCGTCGAATTCGGTCTGCAGGGAGGCGACCCGGGCCAAAGTCACTTCGGCAAGCGATTGGCGGGCCCGAAGATCGGTGATCTGGGTGCCGAGCCTTTCCCGCTCGGCGGCGATCTCCTCGGATTCCGCAAGATCGCCTTCGGCCGGTGCGGGTCCCAGGGCTTCGAGCCGCGGCTCCAGCGCCGACAAAGCCTCGGCCGCTTCTTCGGAAACTATGAGGGCATTTTCGCGTATTTCGTCGATACTCTCGCGAAATTCATCGATCCTCTCCGGATCGAAACGGGCGGCGTCGATATACCGCTCCGCTGCGTTGAGGGTGCGGCTCCAATTCGCGACGGTCAGCGTAAATACACCGCTTTCGGAGGTTCGCTGCGCACCGGCGGGTATTGCGGCGGCCCAAACGACGCATAAGGACAGCAGCGCGAAAGCCGCTATTTTCCAAAGCAACCGGCCATGGAACCTTTGGGACAAGCCAAGCAGGATCGTTACCTCTCCTAGAGAACACCACCAGGGCGGCGACAGGCCATTGTAGCGCCAACAGTCGCCGATCAAAGATTAAATCAAATACTCGCCCAAGAGTACGCAGAACATCCGAATATCTATAAATATTAGTAAAAAATATATTGAGGAAATACCGCCTCACGGCAAACCAAAACCCCGGTTTCTTTATTTTCTCTGTAAAAAAGCTTAAGTTCCCGCTTCTCGAAGGATAATTCCTTTGCATTAGACCGGTCATAGAGCGTTTCGCGGGAAAGGATCCCGAAAGGATGGGAAACGGCGTCGCCGCATCCGAAAAGACGGCCAAGCAGCCCGGCAGAGCGGCGGCATCCCGTGAATGGAACGGGAGAAACCGGCGTGTGCGGCCCCGCCTGCGCGCGCTGGTGGCGGTCGCGCTGGCGCTTGCCTATGTTCTGAGTTTGGCGATCATCTCCATCGAATTCACCATCGCCTCCCGGGACCGAGGTCCGACCGTCCCTTTCAGTCTGATGCTTGTCGCCGGCGGCTTGGGACTTGTTCTGCTGATCGGCTATATCGCCATCCGGAAACGCTTCATTCACCCGCTGGAGACGATGGTCGGCAGGCTACGCACGGCGTCCAGGGACACGGTCGCGCCGGACTGGAACCTCGACGAAGGGGCGACCGGCGAAATCGGGGCGATCGCATCCTTCATCAACCATCACTCCCTGGTGGTTCGCGATGCCCAGGCGGCCCTGACCTCCGAAATCGAGGAACGCAAACTGGCCGAGGTCCGGCTGCGGTCGTCCCGCGAACTTCTGCGTTCGATCATGGAAACCGCGCCGGACGCGATTGTATGCATCGACGAAACCGGCGCGATCATCATCTGGAACGCCGCCGCGGAACGTGTTTTCGGGTTCCGCGAGAAGGACGTCCTCGGCGAAGACCTTAATCTGGTCTTGCAGAACGGAGACGACATCCTCCGCACCGGCGCGGTGCGCGGGTTTCTGGACAGGGACCTGCCGGCCCTCGCCGAAGATCCCACGGACGTCGTCGCGACCCGCAAGGACGGCACAAGCTTCAATGCCGAGATCGCGTTTGCCGGCTGGGAAAGCGAGGACGGCCGCTGCATCAGCGCCTTCGTGCGCGACGTGACGGAAAAGCGCCAGTCCGAAGAGCATATCCGCTTTCTGGCGCACCATGATTCGCTGACGGAACTGCCGAACCGGACATTGTTCAACGACCGGCTGGCGCAGAGCCTGGCCCTGGCCCGGCGCGACAACAGCAAGGTCGGTCTGATGCTGTTGGATCTGGACAATTTCAAACAGACCAACGACACGCTGGGCCATGCGTCCGGCGACCGCCTGCTGCGCGTGATCGCCAACCGGCTGCAGGCGCAGAAGCGGGAGACCGATACGGTAGCGCGCCTGGGCGGTGACGAATTCGCCTTGATCCTGCCGCAGTTCCGGTCCGCCGCGGATACCGAGACGCTGGCCACGCGGCTGATCGACATCGTCGGCGAGCCGGTGGAGATCGATGGCCACGAAGTCCAGGTGGGGACCAGCATCGGCGTCGCCCTGTTCCCGGATGACGGGGACGACATCGACCAGATGATCACCCACGCGGACATGGCCATGTATCAGGCCAAGGAAGACGGCCGGAACACCTACCGCCTGTATGCGGAGCAGATGGACGCGGAGGTCAAGGACCGCAAGCAACTTCTGGCGGACATGCGGGAAGCGCTGGCCCAGAACGGTTTCCAACTGGCCTTTCAGCCGCAGGTCCAATTGTCGGACAACAAGGTCGTCGGATCGGAAGCCTTGCTGCGCTGGGACCATGCGGCGCGCGGCCCGGTTTCGCCCGGACGTTTCATCCCCATTGCCGAACAGGGCGGGTTGATCGTCGATCTGGGCGAATGGGTCGTGAACGCCGCCTGCACTCAGTTACAGACGTTCGATACGCTGGGCCTGCCGCCGATGCGGGTTGCGGTGAACATCTCTTCGGTCCAGTTCCGGCGCGGAAATCTGGTACAGGCGACCCGCGACATCCTGGAGCGCACCGGCGCCAGCCCCGAACGGCTGGAATTCGAGATCACCGAAAGTGTTGTGATGTCCGATGTGGAACGCGCCATCGACATCATGCGCGAACTGGACGAACTGGGCATCCGGATTTCGATGGACGATTTCGGCACCGGCTATTCCTCCCTCAGTTATCTGCGCCAGTTCCCGATCCAGAAGCTGAAGATCGACCGGAGTTTCGTACAGGATATCGAGACCGAGGAAGACAGTATGGAAATCGTCAACGCGATCATCGGCCTCAGCCGGTCGCTGAACCTGACCGTCGTCGCCGAAGGGGTGGAGACGGACGGCCAACTGTCCCGTCTGACCGACGCCGGATGCGAACTGGTCCAGGGATACATCTTCGGGAAACCGATGATGGCGGATGATTTCGAAACCTGGATGGGCGATTGGACAGGCGGGAAACCCCGCTAGAGCATGTCACCGGACGTGCCGCTTTTTGCGGCTGCCCCCGCCCGACCGCCTGTGATAGCCTGACAGCAGCCAATCCTGCATTTCTCGATTTGAAGGGAGTGACCAGCATGTCGTCCGCTCACGCCGCAGGCGCGCAACCAGCCGGGGAAGGCGCCTATTCCGACCAGCCGATTCCAAACAATCTGGAAGCCTTCTGGATGCCGTTCACGGCCAACCGCGACTTCAAGGCGCGGCCCCGGCTGTTTTCCGGCGCGAAGGGCCTTTACTACACCACCGTCGACGGCCGCCAGGTGCTGGACGGGTCCGCCGGCCTGTGGTGCGTGAATGCCGGGCACGGGCGGGAGAAGATCGTCGAGGCGGTTCAGAAGCAGGTCGCCGAAATGGATTTCGCGCCCACCTTCAACTGGGGTCACCCGAAGCCGTTCGAACTGGCCAGCCGGGTGACGGCCATGCTGCCGCAACCCTATGAGCATATGTTCTTCACCAATTCCGGGTCCGAGTCCGTGGATACAGCGCTGAAGATCGCGCTGGCCTATCACCGGGCCAAGGGCGAGGGGACGCGAACCCGCCTGATCGGGCGCGAACGCGGCTATCACGGCGTCGGCTTCGGCGGAATCTCCGTCGGCGGTATGGTGAAGAACCGGATGTTCTTCGGTTCCATGTTGGGGAATGTCGATCACCTGCCCCACACCCATAGTCTGGAGCATCAGCAGCACAGCCGGGGTCAGCCCGAATGGGGCGCGCACCTGGCCGACGAGTTGGAAAACATCGTCGCCCTGCACGACGCCAGCAATATCGCGGCGGTCATCGTCGAACCGGTGGCCGGGTCCACCGGCGTTCTGCCGCCGCCGATAGGCTATCTGAAACGCCTGCGGGAGATTACCGCCAAACACGGCATCCTGCTGATCTTCGACGAAGTGATCACCGGGTTCGGCCGGCTGGGTACGTCTTTCGCGACGGAATATTTCGACGTCAAACCCGACCTGATCACCTGCGCGAAGGGGTTGACCAGCGGCGTCATTCCAATGGGCGGCGTGATCGCGACCAAGGAAATCTACGACGCCTTCATGCACGGACCGGATTACGCCATCGAGTTCTTCCACGGCTATACCTATTCCGGCCATCCGGTCGCTGCGGCGGCGGGCCTGGCGACACTGGACATTTACCAGGAAGAGGGATTGTTCCAGCGCGCGGCGGAACTCGCCCCCTACTTCGAGGAAGCGGTGCATTCCTTCGAAGATGCCAAGAACGTCATCGATACCCGCAATATCGGATTGATGGGCGCGATCGAACTGGCGCCGCGCGACGGCGCGCCCGGCAAGCGCGCCTATGAAGCGATGGTGAAGGCATTCCACAAGGGCGCGATGATCCGCATAACCGCCGACACCATCGCCTTCTCACCGCCCCTGATCGCGGAGAAGAAACATATCGACGAACTGGTCGGCATCACGCGCGAGGTGATCGACAGCCTGGACTGACCGGCAACGGGGTAAGCAAGAAAAAAGGGCGCGGCCGATGGCTGCGCCCTTTTCAATTGGATGCGACGCCGCGTTACTTCGGCAGCGATCCTTCCACGCCTTCGACATAGTAGTTCATGCCGAGAAGCGCGCCGTCGTCCAGGCGTTCGCCCGCCGCCACCACGGCCTCGCCAGCCTGATTCTTGATCGGGCCCTGGAACGGATGGATCCTGCCGTTCTTAATGCCTTCATACGTTTCCTTGGCCTTCTGCGCGACCTCCGCCGGCATGTTGGTAAAGGGGGCCATTTGGACCATGCCGTCGGAAATCCCGTCCCACGTGTCGGTGCTTTTCCACGTGCCGTCCATGACCGCCTTGGCTTGCTGCACATAGTACGGCGCCCAATTGTCGATGATCGCCGTTAGTTGCGCCTTGGGCGCGAACTTGATCATGTCCGACGCTTGGCCGAAACCCAGAACGCCGCGATTCTGCGCGGTCTGAAGCGGGGCCGGGCTGTCGGTATGCTGGGAAATGATGTCCGCACCCTGATCTATCAGCGCCTTGGCCGCGTCGCCTTCCTTGCCCGGATCGTACCAGGAGTTCACCCAGACGACCTTGACCGTCGCCTCCGGATTGACGGACCGCATTCCCAAAACATACGAATTAATGCCGCGCACCACTTCCGGGATCGGAAAGGAAGCGACATAGCCGGTGACGTTCGATTTGGTCATCATGCCGGCGATCACGCCCTGGATATACCGGCCCTCGTAGAAGCGGGCCGAATAGGTGCTGACATTGTCGCCGCGCTTGTACCCGGTGGCGTGTTCGAATCTCACGTTCGGGAACCGCTTGGCCACCTTCACCGTCGGGTTCATGTAACCGAACGAGGTGGTGAAAATCAGATTGTGCCCGGTGGAGGCAAGTTGGGTGATCACGCGTTCCGCATCCGCCCCTTCCGAGACGCTTTCCACGAACGAGGTCGAAACCTTGCCGCCCAGCGCCTCTTCAACCGCCAGCCGGCCCTTGTTGTGGGTATAGGTCCAGCCATGGTCGCCAATCGGACCGACATAAACGAACCCGACCTTCAAATCCTGGGCGGCGGCCGGACCGGCCGTCATCACGGACAGGGCCGCAGCACCCGCAAGCGCGGCGACAGCGCCGCGGCGATTCATCAAAAACTGCTTCATTGTGCGAAGTCTCCTCACTCCATCGACTCAGATGTTCAAGCCGGCCGCGGACGAGGACGCACCACCCTTTCGCGCCCGCCGGACCGAAATCCCGGCGCGGCCTCTGGCGGGCTACTGAGCGGGATGAAAGACCTTGCCAAGGCAGGCTGGCGCGTTCAACCGAATCTTGGCCCGATTGCCGGAAATCACCACCAGAACCAGGATTGTCGCCAGATAGGGCAGCATCGACATGATCTGAGACGGCACGCCCCAGCCGGCGCTTTGCGCATGCAGTTGCAGGATCGTGATGCCGCCGAACAGATAAGCCCCCAGCAGCAGCCGGAACGGCCGCCAGGTCGCGAACACGACCAGCGCCAGCGCGATCCAGCCGCGGCCGGCCGTCATGTTCTCCGCCCAAAGCGGGGTGTAGGCGAGTGACAGATACGCCCCGCCCAACCCGGCCATGACGCCCCCGAACAGGGTCGCGAGATAGCGGATCGCCGTCACCGAATAGCCGATTGCATGCGCCGCATCGTGACTGTCGCCCACGGCGCGCAGGACCAGACCGCCGCGCGTCCTGGTCAGGAAGAAGGCAACCCCGGCCAGCGCCGCGAAGGAAAGGTAAACCAGAACGTCCTGACCGAAGAAAACCGGACCGATCACCGGAATATCCGTAAGGCCGGGGATCGACAGTTTGGCGAGCGGGTCGACCGCCACCCCGACATACGACTTCCCGATCAGCGAACTGAGGCCGATGCCGAAGATCGTCAGCGCCAGCCCCGTCGCCACTTGATTGGCCAGCATGGTCAGGGTCAGGAACCCGAAGATCAGCGCCATCGCGCCGCCCGCCGCCGCACCGACCAGGATACCCAGCGCCGGGCTGCCGCTGGTGACGGTAGCGGCGAAGGCGCAGACCGCGCCAACGATCATCATCCCCTCCACGCCAAGGTTCAGCACCCCGGCCTTTTCCGTCACCAATTCACCCGTCGCGGCCAACAGCAGCGGCGTCGAGGCCGTGATCACCGAAAGCGCCATCAAGGTCAGGGAATCCATCAGCCGGCTTCTCCCCCCACCGTCCGGCGGCCCAGCCGGATCCGGTAATTGATCAGCACATCGCAGGCCAGCAGGTAGAACAGCAACACCCCTTGAAACAATCCGGTCACCGCGGCGGGCAGGCCGATCTCGATCTGCGCCGTCTCGCCGCCGATATAGGTCAGCGCCATGGTCAGGCCGCCCAGCACCACCCCCACCGGATGCAGGCGGCCCAGAAAAGCGACGATGATCGCCGTGAAACCGTAGCCCGGCGAGATGGAGGGGGTAAGCTGACCAACGGTGCCGGCAACCTCCAGCACTCCGGCCAGCCCCGCCAGGCCGCCGCTCAACATCAGGCTGAACCAGACGAGCCGGGGCTCGCGGTAGCCGGCAAAGCGGGCGGCGCGCGGCGCGCCCCCCAGAACCTTCAACTGGAAACCCAGGATCGCCCGCGACAGGAACAGCCAGGCCGCGACCGCCGCAAGCAGCGCGAAGGCGAACCCCCAATGCAGGCGCGTCCCCTCAACCAGCGTGGGCACGGTCGCGGCGGAATGGAACAGCCGCGATTCTGGGAAATTAAAGCCGTCCGGGTCCCGCAGCGGTCCATACACCAGGAAGCTGAGCAGCAGCAGACCGACATAAGTCAGCATCAGACTGACCAGGATCTCGTTCGCGTTGAAGCGCACCCGCAGAAAGGCCGGGATCGCCGCCCAACCCATCCCGCCCAGAATGCCCGCCAGCAGCATGGCCGGAAGCAGAAAGGGCGTGTCGACATCATAGAACGCAAGCGCCACCGCGCCACCCGTCACCGCCCCCAGGGTCAACTGCCCCTCGGCCCCGATGTTCCAGACATTCGCCCGGAAACCGATGGCGAGCCCAAGGCCGATCAGGATCAACGGTGTCGCCTTGACCCCCAGTTCCGAGACGCCGTAGAGCGTCGTAAAAGGTTGAATGAAGTAGGCGTAGAGCGCCGGTCCCGCCGGTTTGCCCAGCGCAGCGAACAGCACTGCGCCCGTGCAGACGGTCAAGGCCACCGCAAGCAACGGGGAGAGATAGGCCAACGCGCGGGAGCTTTGCCCCTTCGGTTCGAGCCGGATCACCGCGCCGCCCCCCGTCGCTCGCCATGGATACCGCCCATCAGCAGACCGATTTCCTGAATATCCGCCTGATCCACCGGCAGAGCGCGGGAGAGTTTTCCTTCCGAAATCACGGCGATCCTGTCGGCGATGGCGAACAGTTCATCAAGGTCCTGGGAAATTACCACGACCGCGGCGCCCCCAGCCGCCAGATCCAGGATCGCTTTCTGAATCGCCGCCGCCGAGCCCGCATCGACCCCCCAGGTCGGCTGATTGATGACCAGCACGTCCGGGTCCTGAGCAATTTCCCGCCCGACCGAGAATTTCTGGAGATTCCCCCCCGACAGACTCTTGGCCGCCGCCGCGCCGCCGGGCGTCTTCACCGAAAACCTGGAAATCACATCCTCGGCGAAACGGTCCCGCGGCTGGCGCTGAATCCACCCCCCGGCGGTGAGGCTCATACGCCGGTCCGCGCTGAGCAATCCATTGTCGAACAGGCTCATATCCGGCGCCGTCGCGTGGCCTATCCTCTCTTCGGGTACGAAGCAGGCGCCGACGGCGCGCCGACGACGCGGCCCCAGATGACCGACCGGCGTCCCGCCGATCCGGACGGTCTCCGGCGCGCTGAGGCATTCGCCGATCAGCGCCTCCATCAATTCCGGCTGCCCATTCCCCGCAACGCCGGCAATGCCCAACACCTCCCCGCCCCGGACCGCGAAGGAAACATCCTTGAGCGCGGTGCCGAAGGCGTGACCGGAAGGCTGGTTGAGGCTGTTGACCTGCAGTTTGAGCGGTTGGTCCGCCGCCGTCTTCTCCGGACGCTCCGGTTTCAGGGGCGTATCGCCGATCATCATCCGGGCCAGATCCTGCACCGACTGTTCGCGCGGATCGCACTCGGCCGCAACCTTGCCGCCGCGCAGCACCGTGGCGCTTTCGCACAATTCGCGGATTTCCTGCAGCTTGTGGCTGATATAAAGGATCGAACAGCCTTCCCGGGCCAGCCGACGCAGGGTCTTGAACAACCGTTCAACCTCCTGCGGGGTCAGGACGGAGGTCGGCTCGTCCATGATCAGCAGACGCGGCTCCTGCAGCAGACAGCGGACAATCTCGATCCTCTGACGTTCGCCGACCGAGAGATCGTGGACCGTGCTTTGCGGGTCCAGCGGCAGTCCGTATTCCTGGGAAACCTCCCGGATCCGGGCGCTCAACCCCTTGCGGTCGCCGACGGCTTCCGGCGGCAGCGCCAGTTCGATATTTTCGGCGACCGTCAGCGCTTCGAACAGAGAGAAGTGCTGAAACACCATCCCGATCCCCAGCTTGCGGGCGGCGGCGGGACCGCTGAGGCGCAGCGGCGTCCCGTTCCAGGAAACCGCGCCCTCGTCCGGCTGCAAGACGCCGTAGATGATCTTTACCAGGGTGGATTTGCCGGCCCCGTTCTCGCCAAGCAGGGCGTGAATTTCCGCCGGCATCACGGTCAGCGAAACGGAGTCGTTGGCGGTGACCGCCGGAAAGCGCTTGGTAATCCCGCGCAGAGACAGCAATGGCGTCGCCGCGGACGGTGATTTGGGCGTGGAATCGGGGGCGGGCTGTAGCTCGGACACGCTGCGCACAATTCGGTTTAGGACCGTGCTTTTTCGCCCAATATCAAAGGCATCGCAAGACCCCGAACCGCAGACGCCATCGGCGGACTTACTCACCCGGCTGCGCAAGCGGAAGCTGAACCCGGAAGAAACTGGATCCACTGCCGGCGAACCTGACCAGCAGTTCCCCGCCCATCGTCCGCATGATCGCGCGGCTGATCGGCAGGCCAAGCCCCGCGCCATGACTCAGGCCCGCCCGGTCGCCGCGGCGGAACTTCTCGAACACGGTCTTGGCTTCCTCCGCGCTGACGCCGCCGCCGTTGTCGATGACATCGATATTCAGAACGCGGCCCGTTACGTGCGACTCGATGCGGATCTTCGGATCTTCGTTCGAATTGTACTTCACGGCGTTGGAGAGAAGATTGATCAGAACCTGCCGCAAACGATCCTCGTTGGCGGTGACCAGCGCGGGTCCCTGGCTGACCGGCACCTCGACCGATACGCCCTTGTCCCGCGTCATGCCGACCACCGTGTCCAGCGCCGCGGAAATGGCGCGGCCGGCATCCACCGCGGCGGTCGGCAGGTGCAGCGTGCCGGCCTCCAACTGTCCGATATCCAGAATCTCGTCCAACAGACGGGTCAGGCGCAGGATCTCCCCGTGGATGATATTCATGAAGCGCTGCCGTTCCTCCTCGTTGACTTCCGCCTCGCTCATCAGGATTTCGGAGAAGGAACGGATAGAGGTCATCGGCGTGCGCAGCTCGTGGCTGACCTGGCTTAGGAAATCGTCTTTCTGAACGTCGAGCCGCTTTAGCTGCTCATTGGCCTCCCGCAACTGGCGCGCGGCCTGCTCCAACTGATCCGACTTCTCGGTCAGCTGCCGGGATGTCTCGATCAATTGCTGGGTTTCGTCGGCGATGTCGATCAGTTCGGTCAGGCCGACGCGCTCGCGCCCGACAAGACGGCTGACCATCGCATGTGCGGAGGCCCCGCCGATGGAGCCCGCCAGTTCCCGCTCCAGCTTGTCGACCATGGCGTCTGTCGGATAGGGCAGTCCGGTCGCCCGCCCCTGGGCACGGGCCATTTCGTCGAACAGCCGGCGGGCCGGGTCCGCGCCCATGATCCGCTGCGCCAGAATGAAAAGATCCTCGGGGCTGGCCGTGCCGGTTTCGGCACGGGCCGCACCGGCGCGGGTGGAGCGGAAGATATCGACGAACTGCGCGCCCTGAAGGCGTTCCAATGGCCCGGCGGCGCTGAGTGCAGACCCGATCATGAAGAACAGGGCGTTGGCGCCCACGCTCCAGACCACCGCATGCACCAGGGGGTCGAGACCGTCGAGGCCCAGCAGCGCTTCCGGCCGCAGAACCGCGATCCCCCACGGACCGTTCTGCAGGACGGCGGAGGACAGGATGAATTCACCCTCGAAACTAGGCAGCAGCATTGTGTAGATCCAGAGCGCGAAGCCCGCGACAAGGCCGGCCAGCGCGCCGGTGCGGGTCGCGCCGCGCCAGAAAATGCCGCCGAGCAGACTGGGCAGAAACTGGGCCGCGCCGACGAAGGCGATCAACCCGATCGCCGCCAGCGCTTCCGACCCGCCGCTGACCCGGAAATAGAGAAAGCCCAGCCCCAGCACGATGGCGATGCAGATCCGCCGCGACAGCAGCAGCAGATTCCGGACATCCCCGCTCACCACGCGTTCCTCCGACAGGAAATGCAACGCTATCGGCATCACGATATGGTTCGAGACCATGGTGGAAACCGCAATCGCGGCCACGATCACCATCGAGGTCGCCGAGGAGAACCCGCCCAGGAACGCCAGCAGCGCGATATCCTGGCGCTGTTCCCATAAGGGAAGGGTCAGGACGAACAGATCCGGATCGGAGCCTTCGGGCAGCACGTTCATACCGACAATCGCAATCGGCATGATGAAAAGACACATGCCGAACAGATAGAGCGGAAACAGCCAGGAGGCGGTGGCCAGGTGACGCTCGTCGACATTCTCGACCACCGTGACCTGGAACTGGCGCGGCAGGCAGATGATGGCCGCCGCCGACAGGAAGGTGATCACGGCCCAGCGCGGCCCGAACACCTCATGGGCGCTCTCGATCACCCTGTCCGGCGCGTTCTGAAAGACATCGACAACCCCGCCGGCGACGCCGTAGACCGCGAAGATCCCAACGGCGATCAGGGCGAGCAGCTTCACGACCGCCTCTATCGCAATCGCCGCGACGACACCGTAATGGCGTTCGTTGGCGTCCAGGTTCCGGGTTCCGAACAGGATTGTGAACAGGGCCATGCCGGCCGCGATCCAAAACGCCGTATCCACCTCGTTCACGTCGCCGGCGATGATCTGATAACTGCGCGTCACGGACTGAAGCTGCAGGGCGATGTAGGGGGTGGTGGCGATCAGCGCGATCAGGGTGACCAGAATCGCGAGGCTTTCGCTTTTTCCGTAGCGCGAGGAGATCAGGTCCGCGATGGAGGTGATGCGCTGCGTCCGGCCGATCCGAACCAGCTTGCGCAGCAAGAACCACCAGCCGACGAACACAAGCGTCGGCCCAAGATAGATGGTGACGAATTCCAGCCCGTTGCGCGCCGCCAGGCCGACCGCGCCGTAAAAGGTCCAGGACGTGCAATATACCGAAATCGACAGTGTGTAGATGACCGGGGAGTACATCCAGCCGGACCAGCCCCGGCGGGCCTTGTGGTCGACGAAAAACGCCACGGCGAACAGCGACGCCACATAGCCAAGACAGACAAGAAGCAGAAAATCGCCCGTCAGCATGACGCCGCCCTCAGGCCCAACACCATAACCGCGCCCATACCATGTCCGGCTCTACGCTTCTTCGTCCAAGGGATCGCCGGGTGCGGATGGTTCTTCTTCCAGATTCAGCGATGTCGAGAGCATCGCGGCCCCGGCGATCAGCGCGCCCCAAATCGTAAAAACGAAGATCAGCGTGGCGGGCACCCCATGCCAAGTCGCCTCCAAATGAAAAATCGCACCGACCGGCGGCAGCAGCAGAATACAACCGACCAGCACCAGGACCAGCGAGCGGTCCTTCGCTTTACGGAACCGGACCTGTTGAGACGCGCGATCCTTCATTCCGGCACCCCCCAAGCCGTCCGCTAGGCGCGGCCGGCAAGCCCCTTCACCGCATCGACCAGTTCGGCGTTCGAGAAGGGTTTCGTGATGAAACGGTCGGCCCCCTCCACCAACGCCGTTTCCCGGTCTTCCCGCTGGCCCTTGGCGGTCAGAATGATGACCGGAAGATTCTCGCTGCGGGTGTCGGACCGCAAGCGGCGCAGAATCTCGAACCCATCGAGCTGGGGCAGCATGACATCCAGGATCACAACGTCGGGCGGCTGCGCCAACGCCGCGGACAACGCCTCGGCGCCGTTCAGATGCACGTCCACCTCGAATCCCTCCCGCCGCAGCAGGAATGTCAGGGATTCGACGATGTTCGGCTCGTCCTCAGCAAGCAGGACGCGCTGCGTCATGAATTTTCTTCCTCACCTGAGCGGCCGTCCAACTTTCGCAGACGTTTTGCCGCATAGGTTAGTGCAATCCGTCGTCTTGGACTAGTCCGGAGACGCAATCCCACTCCCCACATGGTCCAGGCGGCCCGGAACGTCATTCGGTCTGCGGATCGTCCACCCGTTGGGCGCAGGCTTCCCGCGGGCAAATCCGGCAGGCGGCCCCCACCTCCTCGACGGGAACGGAGGTCTCCGGCGCATAGACGGTAAGCTGCGCGTCCCTTTCCGTCATCGCGATCATGTCGGTCAGATAGTGGCGCGGCTTTCCGAACCCGGTGGCCCCGGTATTCCTGGCCCGCGCCACGAAAACGAAACGCGCCCCTGACGGGAACAAGGCGCGTTGCCGGATCATCGCCTCCGGCGACTGCTGCGCCCGGTAAAGGACCCACAGCGGGCAGGCCGAGGCATAGCGTGAAACGATAAGATCCTCGATCCCGTGCATTTCGATGATGGTGCCGGCGGCGTTCGCCTGGAAATAGCCGACGCGCGGCAACTCTTCTCGACGGGGCATCGCCGCAAGCCTGTGGCAGATGGTGGCGACATCGACGGAAAAGGCGTCGGCCAGACTCTCCAGATCGAATTTGACCTCCAGCGCCCTGTCCAGAAACGGCCCCATCGGGACCAACGCCACCCGCTCCGCATAGTGCGTCAGGGTGGTCAGCGCGCGGTTCTTGGCGGCCTTGGTTTCCAGCAGGGGATGAGCGGTCACGAATTCCCGGATCATCGGCAGCAGCGTTTCCCGGATCAGAGTCCGCGCCCGCTTCTGGCGCGAGCCGAGCGTCGGATCGGTCAGAAAATGCGACAGGCCGGCGGCGGCTTCCTCGATTTCCAGGATATGGTTCTCACGCGACTCGAAAAGCGCCTCTACCTCATCCAGCGGGGTCAGCGTCCGGTCCGTCTCGTGAACCTTGTCGAAATGCGCGGCCAGTGCTTCCCCGACGACCGAGAGGATGCCGCTTTCCTCGTGAATGATCTTGTGGAACCGGTTTTGCTGATCCGGCGAGATATCGTCGAACGCCTCCAGGATCTCCGCCGCCGAACGGATCGAGGAAATGTGCGTCAGCATCTTATGGATCTGATCGCCCAGAAAGGGATCGTGAGTCAGGCGGTCCGCCAGGGTGCGCGCCTTTTCGGTCGCTTCCCGTTCCGACCGGGCCAGGGCGGACAGCGTGCGCGCCCATCCCGGATACCGGCCGATGAATTCGCCCGCATTGTCGACTTCCGCGCCCAGATTTCGAAGCGCCGGCAAATAGGCGATTTCCGAAAGACTCTCGTGCAGCCGCCGCTCCGTCGCACCGTCAAGGTCGTCCAGCCCCAGCGACAGCGCATCCGCCGTCTTGCGCAGCAGGGGGCCGGCAATGCCCCGCTTGTTCTTCTCTATCAGATTGAGATAGGAGGCCGAAATGCCGATCCGCCGCGCCAGTTCGGCCTGCGTGACCCCGATCTGACGCCGGCGTTCCCGGATACGCGTCCCGACAATCGTCCTTACCATCGTGCTTTTCCCCCACCTTCCAAGGACTTGCCGCAGTGCAATGTCAATCATTGACAAACTTGTCTGGCGCGTTAACACATTATTAACTGAATTTTCCAACAAACTCAATTGGTTGTTGCTCTGTTTACACATTCTCCCGCACTGTTGAAATTGTCATTTCAGATACAGATACCCCAACCGCCGATAGCGGTAAGTCACTATTTTCGATCCGGAATGACGCAACTCTATCGAAAAAGCCCGGGGAGACTCGTCTATGAGCAATTTTACCTTGAGCCGTCGTAAGGTCCTGAAAGGGACCGCAGCCGTCGGTATCGGCCTTGCGACGCCGATGATTCTGAAGAGTAATGCCTACGCATTTACCAACGAACCGAAGGGCTCGACCGTGACCCTCGGCTTCAACGTGCCGCAGTCCGGCCCGTATGCGGACGAAGGCGCGGACGAACTGCGCGCCTACGAACTTGCCGTCGAGCATCTGAACGGCGGCGGCGACGGCGGCATGCTGAGCACCTTCTCCTCCAAAGCGTTGAAGGGGACCGGAATTCTCGGCAAGAAGGTCGAGTATGTGACCGGCGATACGCAGACCAAGTCGGACGCGGCACGCGCTTCGGCGAAGTCGATGATCGAAAAAGACGGCGCAGTCATGATCACCGGCGGGTCCTCGTCGGGCGTTGCGGTTGCGGTGCAGGCTCTCTGCCAGGAAGCCGGCGTCATCTTCATGGCCGGTCTGACGCACTCCAACGACACCACCGGTAAGGATAAGAAGGCCAACGGCTTCCGCCACTTCTTCAACTCCTACATGTCCGGTGCGGCGCTGGCGCCGGTGCTGAAGAATGCGTATGGCTCCGACCGTAAGGCCTACCACCTGACGGCGGACTACAACTGGGGTTACACGACGGAAGAAGCCGTCAAATCCTCCACCGAAGCATTGGGCTGGGAGACCATCTCCGCGGTCAAGACCCCGCTGGCGCAGACGGACTTCTCGTCCTACATCACGCCGGTTCTTCAGTCCGACGCCGACATCCTGGTTCTGAACCACTACGGCGGCAACATGGTGAACTCGCTGACCAACGCGGTTCAGTTCGGCCTGCGCGACCGTGTCGTCAACGGCAAGAACTTCGAAATCGTCGTGCCCCTGTATTCGCGCCTGATGGCGAAAGGTGCGGGCGCCAACGTTAAGGGCATCTTCGGTTCGACCAACTGGCACTGGTCGCTGCAGGACGAAGGATCCAAGGCGTTCGTGAAATCCTTCGGCACCAAGTACGGTTTCCCGCCCAGCCAGGCGGCGCACACCTGCTACGTCCAGGCGCTGTTGTATGCCGACGCCGTCGAGCGCGCCGGCAGCTTCAACCCCTGCGCGGTCGTGGAAGCCCTGGAAGGCTTCGAATTCGACGGCATGGGCAACGGTCCGACGCTGTACCGCGCCGACGACCACCAGTGCTTCAAGGATGTGCTTGTCGTGAAGGGTAAGGAAAACCCGTCTTCCGAATTCGACCTTCTCGAAATCGTGGAAGTCACGCCGGTGTCGCAGGTTACCTACGCACCCGATCATCCGCAGTTCGCGGGCGGTCAACTGGGTACGTGTAACCCGGGCGCCTAAGCAACGCCTACCGGTCCAGACCCCAGCCGCGCGCCTTTTTCGCGCGGCTGGGGTTGGGCTTTGAATTGGGGAACGAGGGGGCGACATGGACGCTATAATTCTTCAGATCCTGAACGGATTGGATAAGGGCAGCGCCTACGCATTGATCGCGCTGGGCCTTACGCTGATTTTCGGCACACTGGGGGTGGTGAACTTCGCCCATGGTGCGCTTTTCATGCTGGGGGCGTTCTGTGCCGTCACTTTGAACGAGCTCCTCACGCTCTCCTATGTGACAATCGATCCGACCCAGAAGGACTTTCTGGGTAATCCGCTGAAAGTGGAAACACCCTATATCGAACATTGGTTCGGCCCGGAATTCGGCGCCGCGGTGATCGACTGGTCGGTGCCCCTCTCGATTCTTTTCGCGATTCCGATCATGGCCTTTATCGGGCTGGTGATGGAACGCGGCCTGATCAAATACTTCTACAAGCGTCCGCACGCCGATCAGATCCTGGTCACCTTCGGCCTGGCGATCGTGCTGCAGGAGATTGTGAAATATTTCTACGGCGCGAACCCGATCCCGACGCCGGCGCCGGAAGCCTTCCGCGGCAGCTTCGATTTCGGCGTGCTGCTCGGCTTCGATCCCGGATCGATCATCTATCCGGACTGGCGGCTGGCCTACTTCCTGTTCGCCGCGATTGTCATTGGCGCGGTCTTCGCCTTTCTGCAATTCACCACATTCGGCATGGTCGTCCGCGCCGGGATGGCGGACCGGGAAACCGTCGGCGTTTTGGGCATTAATATCGACAAGCGCTTCACCATCATGTTCGCCATTGCGGCCTGCGTGGCGGGGCTGGCGGGCGTGATGTACACGCCGATCAATTCGCCCAACTATCATATGGGCATGGACTTCCTGGTCTTGAGTTTCGTGGTGGTCGTGGTCGGCGGCATGGGATCGCTGGGTGGCGCTGTCGCCGCGGGCTTCCTGCTGGGCGTCCTGGAATCCTTCGCCTCGATGGGCCAGGTGGTCGAAGCCCTGCCGGGCATCAACCAGATCATCATCTACCTGGTTGCGATTATCGTTTTGCTTACGCGTCCGCGTGGCCTGATGGGCCGCAAGGGCGTTATGGAGGAATGACCGATGCTGGGCCTCGACGCAAAAGACAACAAACTGTTTCTGGTGGTCATCGCGATCACCATGCTGGCGCCGTTCCTTCTGAACCCGTTTCCGGAGAATTCCGAACTGGCGCAGTTCAATGCGGGTTATCCCGACCTGATGCAGCGGTTCGTGATTTTCGGGATCTTCGCAATCGGCTTTAACATCCTCTTCGGCCTGACCGGATATCTCAGCTTCGGCCATGCGGCGTTTCTGGGCGTCGGCTCCTACGCGGGCGTGTGGATGCTGAAACTGCTGACCATGAACGTCGTCCCGGCGATCATGCTGTCGGTCGTCGTGGCTGGGCTGTTCTCGCTGCTGGTCGGCTACATCTCGCTGCGGCGGTCGGGCATCTACTTCTCGATCCTGACGCTGGCCTTTGCGCAGATGTCCTTCGCGCTGGCTTATTCGGTTCTGACACCGATCACGAACGGCGAGACCGGATTGCAGCTCGCCCTGGACGATCCGCGGATCTTCGGCGTCAGCCAGGTCGACGGCTCCATCCCGCCGACCAACTTCTTCGGACTGGAAATGCGCGACGGTTTCGAACTGGCGCTTGGGCCGTGGTTGTTCACCTTCAATGTCGGCTACTATCTCTGCGCCGTCGTCATGCTGGTTTCGTTCTATATCTCCATGCGGATCTTCCGCTCACCGTTCGGCATGATGCTGCGCGCGGTGAAGACGAACCAGCAGCGGCTGCGCTATACCGGCAAGAACCCGAAACCCTATACGCTGGCGGCTTTCGTCATCTCCGGCATGTATGCCGGGCTGGCCGGCGGCCTGATGGTCGCCATGGACCCGCTGGCGGGCGCCGAACGGATGCAATGGACGGCGTCGGGCGAGGTTGTGCTGATGACCATTCTAGGAGGTGCAGGCACGTTGCTGGGTCCGGTCCTGGGGGCCGGTGTGATCAAGTATTTCGAGAACATCTTCTCCAAGATCAACGACAACATCCTCTACGAATGGTTCTCGTTCATGCCGGAGGGGCTTCAGGACGTCTTCGTCTTCCTGATCCATCCGTTCATTGGAAAGGGTTGGCACCTGACGCTCGGCATCATGTTCATGCTGGTCGTGATCTTCCTGCCGGGCGGCGTGGTCGAGGGCGGACAGCGTATCGCCAAACTGTTCAAGCGGAAGAAGCCGGACGACGACAAGGCCAGCGGCAGCGCTGCGCCCGCTCAGGCCGAATAGGGGGAACGCGACCATGGGCATTTTACAGATCCAAGCGGTCAACAAGCATTTCGGCGGGCTGAAGGCCCTGAACGAAGTAAATATCGACGTTCAGGAAGGCACGGTGCACGCGATCATCGGGCCCAACGGGGCCGGCAAATCGACGCTGCTGAACTGCCTGATCGGCCGCCTACTTCCCGACACCGGGACCGTGACCTTCAACGGCAATTCCCTGCTGGGCGTGCAGCCGCACGAGATCAACCAGATGGGGGTCAGCCGGGTGTTCCAGACGCCGGAGATCTTCAGCGATCTGACGCTGTTGGAAAATGTCATGATCCCGGCCTTTGCGAAACGCGACGGGGCCTTCACGATCAACGCCTTCGCACGGGTGACCGACGAAGCGGAAATCAAGGACAAGGCGGAAGCGATGTTGGCCGACGTCGGGTTGGGCGCGAAGGCCAGCGATGTCGCGGCGCAGCTTTCGCGCGGGGACAAGCGCCGGCTGGAATTGGCAATGTGCCTGGTTCAGGAGCCCAAGCTGCTGTTGCTGGACGAGCCCACCGCCGGCATGGCCCGGGCCGACACCAACAACACCATCGACCTGATGAAGGAAATCGCGGCGCGCGGGATGACAATGGTCGTCATCGAACATGACATGCATGTCGTGTTCTCGCTGGCCGAGAAAATCTCGGTCATGGCGCAAGGCACGGTGATCGTCGAAGATCTGCCGGAGAACATCAAAGGAAACCCGAAGGTCCAGGAAGCCTATCTGGGCGGCGCTCATCTTTAGAATCCGCCGCATCGGACGGAGGGGAGAACTTCCATGAATATGCAAAAACCGGAAACCCTGCTCAGCCAGGATCAGTTCAATAAAGCCAAGGCGCCCGGCTCGCCCCCGGTTTACTCCAAGGGCGGTCAGCCGGCCTATTTCTCATGCTGGGACATTCACGCCTATTACGGGGAAAGTTACATCGTCCAAGGCATCAGCTTCGATATTCGCGAAGGCGAGATCGTTGCGCTTCTCGGCCGGAACGGCGCGGGCAAGACCTCGACGCTCCGCGCCATCGCACGCGTCGACGAGCCGGAATTGCGGCACGGCGAAGTTTGGCTGGACCACAAGCCGCTGCACGAAATGTCGGCCTATCAGGCGTCCCAGAACGGCATCGGGCTGGTTCCCGAAGACCGCCGGATCATTCCGGGACTGACGGTCGAGGAGAATCTGAAACTGGCCCAGATCGCACCGCCGAAAGGCTGGTCCATCGAACGAATCTATGACCTTTTCCCACGTCTTGGGGAACGCCGCACACAGGAAGGAACGACGCTTTCCGGCGGCGAGCAGCAGATGCTGGCCATCGGCCGCACCCTGGCCCGCGATGTCAAACTGCTGCTGCTGGACGAACCCTATGAAGGGCTGGCCCCGGTTATCGTTCAGGAAATCGAAAGAACCCTGGAGGAAATCAAGAGCCACGGCATGACGACGGTGATCGTCGAACAGAACGCCATCGCGGCCCTGCATCTCGCCGACCGGGCCATTATCCTGGATATGGGGCAGGTCGTCTTCGACGGCACCGCGCAAGAAGTGCTGGATAACGAAACGCTGCGCCACGAATACCTGGCGATCTGACCGCACCAATCTGCAAAGGATAAAGAGCGGCCGGGCTGGCCGCTCTTTTTTTGCCTGACGGTTGTTACCCGGCGGCTGTTACATGGCGGCGGCGACGGTCAACCGGCGATCCGGGATGTCCAGATATCCAGGGAAGAAAACTGCTCCGCCGCGCGCGCCGCCTGTTTGTCGCCGCGCACGCGCTCCTTATAGGCCATGTCCTCGATCAGGATATGATGCGTCAGCCACTCTTTCAGGAAATCCAGCAGCCGTTGCTTCTGCGTGCTGTCATCCAATTGCACGAAGTCGGCCCGCAGTTCCTGAAGCTCTTGAATGAAGCGCTTATGCTCTTCCCGATGATGGCTGAGATGGTCGTATCCGACCGCCCGCAGCACCGCCTCCTCGCGGCCGAAATGGTATTCCGTATAGCGCAGCAGGGCGGTCAGGGACTGCTGGACGACGCCGTCCGTCTGCGCCCCATCGACCCCGTCCGCCAGCCGGTTGATGATGGCGATCAGCGATTTATGGTCGTCGTCGAGCCTGTTCAGGCCGACGCTCATCTGCGGTGTCCATGTAAAGAATGTCATGCGGGCGCCCCCATCGTGTCCTGCATAGGCTAGGGGAGCGGGGCGCGGCGATCTTTGATATCCGTCAATTTCCCCGGGCGGACTCGGAAAACACCTCCATGAACCGTTCCTCGACGTCGGAAAGGGCGTGATCGGGCCGCCAGATGATGCCGATTTCCATCGGCGGCGGGGCCGGTGTCAGCGCCCGCCGCTCGACGCGTCCGCCATCCAGCGACCAGGGCCGGTAAACAAGGTCGGAGAGAATGGTGACGGCGGCCCCGGTCGCGACCATGCTGCGCACGCCCTCCACCGACTCGGTTCGGAAAATCACATCGGGGCTGAACCCGGCGGCCTCCCAATACCGCTGGTTGGAGCGGTCCGCCTCATCCGCCATCAGATAGACATAGGGCAGCCGCGCCACGTCGGCGAGCGCGACCTCGGCTTTCGACGTCAGGCGATGGCCTTCCGGTAACCACAATTGGCGCGGCGAACTCAAGACTGGGCGCGTGCTCAGCGCGGCCGGATCGGAGAGGTTGGAGATCAGCAGCACCCCCAGATCGGCCGTGTGCCGGGCCACCATATCCTCCACGGAGGCCCGGGCGGCTTCGGTCAACACGAACTCCACTGACGGATACATCCGCCGAAACCGGGCCAGGATCGGAAACAGCAGATAGCCGGAGACCGTATAGCTGACCGCAAGGCGCAGGGTCCCTTTAACGGTCTGCCGGTCGTGCTTCACCGACCGGACGGCATCCTGAACCGCACCTTCGATCCCGCGTGCGTGTCCCAGAAACCGTTGGCCGTTGACGGTCAGGGCCATGCCGCCCTGACGCCGCTCCAACAACGGCGCGCCAAGCTCCGCCTCCAACTCCTTGACGGCCAGGGTCACCGCGCTTTGGGAGATGTTCAGATGCTGCGCCGCCTCCGACACTTTCCCGGTTTCGGCGACCGCCCTGAAATACTTGATCTGCTTCAGAGTCGGCATCGCGGCCTCATTATTAATTTTTCTAAATTCTATTCTATGAATTCTATATTTCAAATTTCAAAGGCGGAAGCCCATATTTCAGCCATCCCGCCGGTCACGACGTTTCGGCGGACTTTCGACAAAGGAGCGACCCATGACACTCGCACTGCCCTATTTCGACTTCAGCACCTTTGCCTCCTGGACCCGTGCACGGCTTTTCCCTGTCCGCCGGCATACGGGGACCGGCAAGAATGTTGTCACCGAAAAGACGGTGGAGCCGGTCGCCGCTCCCGCGTTGCAGGGACAATGGCAGGTGCTTCGTTACCTGTAGGCCCGTGGATCTAATGACCCCATCGGCCAGGTCGATTCCCGGCCGGTGGGGTTTTAATCGCCAAGGCGCAAACCGCTTTAGAAACCGACAAGACCGGGCAACCACAGAACCAGCGCCGGAAAGGCGACCAGCAGGCCCAGGCGGACGACATCGGCGGCCAGGAACGGCAGCACGCCCTTTACAATCGTCTCCATCCTCAGATCGGCGGAAACGCCCTTGATGACGAACAGGTTCATCCCGACCGGCGGCGTGATCAGGCCCAGTTCGGCCACCGACACGATGATAATCCCGAACCAGATCAGATCGAATCCCTGGGCCGCCACCAGCGGCACCACGAAGGGCACGGTCAGCAGGATCATGCTGAGGGCGTCCATGAAACAGCCCAGCACGATGTAAAAGATCATGATCAGCAGCATCACCGCCAGCGGCGGCAGGCCCAGCGCCTCCACCTGTCCGATCAGCAATTGCGGCAGTCCGGCTGTCTCTATGAAATAGTTGAAAACGGCGGACCCGATCAGGATCAGAAAGATCATCCCGGTGATTTCCGCTGTCTCGCGGAAACAGTCCCGCAAGACGGATTTCGTCAGCGCCTTGCGCGCCCAGGCCAGGACGACCGCCCCGAACGCGCCCACGGCGGCGGCCTCGGTCGGAGAGAACAGGCCCATATAGATGCCGCCGATCACCACGGTGAACAGCAGCACGACGGGCCAGATCTCCCGCAAGGTGAGAAACCTCTCGCGCCACGACCGGCGTTCCGCGGCGGGACCCAGTTCGGGCTTGCGGCGAACCTGAACCCAAACCGCCGCCATATAGAGAAGCGTTCCCAGAATTCCGGGAATAAGGGCGGCGGCGAACAGCGCGCCGATGGACTGTTCGGTCAGCAAGGCGTAGATCACCAGCAGAATGGAAGGCGGGATCAACACCCCCAAAGTGCCGCCGGCCGCAATCGCCGCCGTGGCAAGACTGTCGTCATACCCATGGCGGCGCATCTCCGGCAGGGCGACCCG
>JANQIT010000220.1 GCA_028282025.1 Hwanghaeella sp.
AGAGCCTCGCCTGGTGCGCCACGCGCCGGAGCCGTCGACTCTGGTAGGCTGGTCCCATGAGTGCGCCCCCCGAGTCGGCTCCGGCCGGATCGTCCGCGGCCGAGCCGGTCTCCCGCGGACGCGCCTACTACGCGCTCGGGCTGCTCCTCGTCGTCTACGTCTTCAACTTCATCGATCGCTCCATCCTCGCGATCCTGCTCGAGCCGATCCGCGAGGAGTTCCAGGTCTCGGACACCTACCTGGGCTTCCTCTCGGGCATCGCGTTCGCAGCCTTCTACACGATCATAACGGCGAGTGCGGGGGCGACGGCAGGTAAAGGGATGCCCAGCCAGGCCAACCCAATCGACCCGCAGAGTACGACGCCGACAAGGACATCGCGACACGGCTGCGGCAGTTCGATTGAGCTTTTGTCGCCCAGGCCGATCATTTGTAGAGCGCCTCGTAGGCCCGGTACATGGACCCCGCGTCTCCATGGTTGAGAACAAACCGCCGAGGTGTCCGGGTGCGCGGCACTCTGGTCAGAACAAGCAGACCAGCCGCGAAAGCAACTTCATCGCCATTTGGTACAATCCGGCCCGTGGCCGGACAGACCGCTTCCTTACAGCCGCCGACATCTGTCGCCACCGCCCGAACGCCGCACGCCTGGGCCTCCAACAGGCTGAGGGGCAGTCCTTCCTGCGTGGAGCTTAAAAAATAGACGTCCAGAGCGTTGTAAAACTGTTCAACCCTCTCAAGGTGGCCGAGAAGCAAGACCCGGCCGCGCAGATTGTGATTGCCTATTGCTGCCTCCAGGGCCGATCGCTCTTCGCCATCCCCGGCAATCGCCATGACCAACGGCCTGCCGTTGAAAGCCGCCGGCAGTTTGGCAAACGCCCGTATCGCCATCAGATGGTTCTTTACCGGCGTCAGGCGTCCCGCCGTACCAATGAGAATTGCCTCTTCAGGCAATCCCAGTTGTCTTCGCGCCGGGAGTTTTTCAGCAGGCGCGAATCTCTTCGTATCGACGCCGTTGAGGATGACCTGGGACTGAACGCCAACGGCTTTGGTCAGGCTCCGCGCAACCTGCCCGGCATCCGCGACAAGGGTGGGGCGCACCAACTTGAAAAGCCGCCGCGCCAGCCTCGCCGCCCTTTCGTCTTCCAGGTGCCAGGCATCATGTTCCGTATGCACCAACCGCGGCACCGCGGCGATGCGCGCCGCAACCCCGCCATAGAGCAAAGGGCCTATATGATGTGTGTGAACGACATCCGGCGATAGTTGCGAAAGGACAGAGGCGAGTTTGGCGAGAAGGCTGGGGCGAAAACCCGGCTTTTTGGACAGGAACGCAATGCGCCCGCCATAACCGGCCAATCGGGGCCAGGTCGCCACGGCCTCCTCCCGGCTCCCTTCAAGACTAATGATCATGCTGTCGGCATGGAACCCCGCCTTGAGGAAATCGAGCGCAAGCGTCTCTATCCCGCCGGGCCGGAGGTGCTGCACGACATGCACCACCTTGATCGCGGACCTGGCCGGATTTTCCAGGCCCAGTTCCCTATTCCGATAGGCGAAGCTTCGGTAGGACCGGTTGGCTATGATCATAGGGCTAGTTCCTCTTCAATTATACGGGTCCGGCTGTTTCCCGTGCGGCCGCGGAAGTCGGGCAGAGCCACGCCCTGCAGATGCGGCACCCGCGTAATGACCGGAATGTTCAGAAGGGCCGTGGCCTGCGACCGTGTTCGGATGCTCGTATCGGTAATCTCTTCAAGCGCGACAGTTGCCGCTGACATACCGATCGCCGCAAAGAAGCCCATGATCGCGAAAACGGCGGGACCGAAGCCGGACGGGCGCGTCGGGACCGTCGGCTGGTCGATGACTTTCACCCGCTCGGGCGCTTCGAACTTACCCAAGGCGCCTGTGACCCGCGCCATCTCGGCGCGCTCCAGAAGGCGTTCATGGACGTCCCGTTTTACATTCACGTCTCCTTGCAGGCGACGCAGCCTTTTTTCGATATCGCCAAAGCCGGAGATCAGGGTGTCCAGGGAAGCGACTTCACGCTCCAACGCGTTCGCCTGACGGGTCAGGTCTATGACATGCGTCTTCGCCTCCTGCAGGTTCTCGATCTGCGAAACCAGCAGGTACTGCACCCCACCCTGCTCTTCAGAGGAGCGCAGCGCGGCCGTCCAGATTTCCTCGATCTCCGCTTCCGAGAGGGCGGGTGCGCTTGCCAACATCGCATTCCGTTCGCTGCGCAGACGGGTCAGCTTCCTCTCGGCGGCCTGAACCGCGGAATGGCGGTCCGTGTAGCGCGACCGCAGCGCCGCAAGTTCGGAGGTTATGCCGACGATCTGCTGCTCGATCTTGGCCACCACCGGGTTGTTCTGGCTGAGCCGCGAGAGCAAATTCTCGTAACGCGCCTCCGCGCCCTGGAGCGCGGCATGCCGTTCAGACAGCGCCAGTCTGAGTTCCGCGAGCCGACGTACGTTGCCCGCGTGCAGTTCGGGCAGACTGTCCGCATGCATGCTCATATATTCGCTGAGCTTTAACTCCGCTGACGCAAGGGCCTCCGCGCTTTGCGCAATCTGCGCCTCAAGAAACTGGACCGATCCAGCAATGGAGGAACGCTCCGGCGCCAGGACCTTGTCCATGAAGCGCTGCGCCACGGCGATCAGCACACGGTCTATATCCGTCACCGTGTCCTGCTTGTAGGAAAGTTCGACGAGTTCATCGCCGACCAGATGAAGGCGCAAGCGTTTGGACAGGCCGTTGACGATATCCTCCCGTTCCTTCGCGCCAGTCTCGTCAACGACCCACCCCAGATCCACCGCCACACCCATCAGCACGTGCCGGCTATGCAGTAGAGCATCCAAGGCCGCGATCCGGTCCTTGATGCGCGTCTCAACCGCCAAATCCTCAAGAAACGGATTGTGCTTCGCCGTTTCCTGGATCAGCACGGTCATTGAGCTTTGATAGATCTTGGGCCGGAGCAATCCGACCCCAAGGCCGACAATCGGCATCAGGACAAACAGGACGGCGAACATATAGCGCCGACGCCACGCGGTCCGTATCCAAAGATGGATAAGGACGGGCCACGGCGTGGCCGCTGCGACAGCGGGGGTCATGACGGCTCCCCCGCCCCAGCCGCGACTGTCGGGGGCGCAGGACCTAGAGATCGCAAACCGATCTGATCCCGTTGCAGGGAATCGATGCGGCGCATTTCCACGATGAACCCGATACGCCGCAACATGCCGGCCACGGTAACCGCTTCCCGGAACGTGGCCGACAAGGGTTCAATCGTCGGATTTGTTTCCACCGCCACGCGCTGCGCACCGGCAACCTGCGCCTTGTCGACATACTGTCCGATGGCGATCAAGGCGGAGCCGTTCAAGGCGCCCTTCGACCCTGACAGATCGATGACGGAAGATACTTCTCCGGACAACGCGTCGGCTTCGCCCTCCGCCTTCGGCGTCCGCGCTCTTTGCAGAAGTTCCTCGACCGAGATCGGTGCGGAGCCTGTCTCCTGCGGCTTCGCACCGGCGGTCATCAGCACCTTCTCCGAAAGCGGGATCAGATCGAAGGGTGACCCACCGGTGCTTATGCAGCCGCTTAGGGTCAACGCCGCAACCGCGAGCGTTGCAGATTGACGGATCATGATAAGTCCTCCTCACTTACACCCCCTATGAAGCAAGGAGCGATCCAGAGGACCGAAACCGTACCTATTTGATTTATTTATATTATTTCACATACCTTGCGATGCATGCCGGATCAATTTGAGGCACTGCCCCATTCTGCAGCACATCCAGGAGAACGGCGGCATCGCCCGCTTTCCGCTCCCAGCTCTCCCGGGCGACGGCTTTCCGCCGCGCCTTCCGGCGATCACGGCCCTCTTGCGCAGCCACTTCGATGGCCCCCGCAAATCGGTCGGCGGAAGTCTCTATATGAATGTGCTCACGGTATGGATTCAGCGCCGGAAAATCCGTCGACACAATGGGTGTCCCAGCCGCCATATATTCCCGGAGCTTGAGGGGGTTACAGGCCCGGATCTGTGCATTGTCCTTGAACGGCATCAGGGACACGTCCCAAGACTGGACATAACCGGGCAGGTCTCGGTGGGACCGTCGACCGTAGAATTCGATATTCTCCAAAGCTTCCAAGCGGCTCAGGTCGCAGCTTTTGTCGCCGATCAAGACGAAACGCCAGTGCGGTAACCTTTCGGCCGCCCCTGCCAACAGGTCTTGGTCAAGCCATGTCGACAGGCTTCCATAAAAGCCCGCGACGGGACGGGTGTCACATTCCCGCATGCGAAGGTCTTCCGGCTCGGCGGCAGGCGCCGCGAAGCGTTCGAAATCGCAGCCGTGCGCGATGATGAAAGTCTTGTCCCGCGGGAACTTGGCGGCAATCCCATCGCTGGCGGCGATGATGGCGTCCGCCTTTTCCGCAAGATCAGCCTCCAACCGGGCAACGGGCTGGTGATCGACCCCTTCCAGGGCGGAGAAATCGTCGCCAGCGTAATAGACGACCGCTGCTTCGTCGAAAGTGCCGGCGAAGCACACCGCCGTCGGCAAGGAGAGCCAAAGGATCGGCCGGTCCGTCGGGCCGAGAGACCGCAACTGCGCGCGGACCTGATTGCCGACCAGGGTCCGGTTTACCCAGTGAGCCAGGGGATTTCCGGGCCAACTGACGGCGCGTGGCTGGATAACCTTTATGGGATCGGGAGGCGTTTCAGGGCTATGCGCGCGCGAGGCGCCCCCTTCCAGCATGGCTGAAAGCTTGTTCCAGACCCGTCTTAAATCCCGCAGCGAGAACCGTGGGCGGCGCATGCCGATGGAGTTGACCCAGACGACGGGCCGGTCTGCCGCGATGCGGGCGATCAGATGTTGCGTGCTGGACGGATGCGCCCCCCAATCTTCCCCGAAAACGATCAGGGGCGCCTTCTTGCTGTCCGTCATATCAGTTGCCCAACGGGCGAATGACCCGGGCCGGATTTCCGCCCGCGAGTACGTTGGGCGGAAGCGATTTGGTCACCACCGATCCGGCCGCCACAATCGTTCCCTGCCCGATCTCGACCCCACCATTCACAATGCAGCCCGTGCCGAGCCACACATCGCGGCGTAGGACGATGTCCCGGGCTTGAATGTCGGAATCCGGGTGACCCAAGGCGCGTGCGACCGGATCGACCGGATGGCCGGGATATCCCGCCAGGAACGCCCGCCCGGCGATCCTGACATTGTCCTCCAGAACGACCCTGGTTCCGACCGCAATGGTCGTTTGCCAGCCGATACCGACATTATCGCCTATGGCCAGATGTGGCGCCGGCCGGCTGGAGGGACGCCCGGACAACGTCATGGCGGTGGAAAGCCTGCAATCGTCGCCGATAGAAATCGTCAATGGGCCCGTCACCAGCGGCATGCCCGGTCCCGCCAAGTGGAGCCGTTTCCCGCTTCCCGCAAGGCGCGCCCGAAAGACCGGTGTCCAATAGAAGACCCTGAAGGCCCAGGACAAACCACCGGAAACGGCTTTATGGGCGGTGTAGAGCCCCTTGTGCAGGCCGGTCACCGGGAGATCGAAGGTACGGAGCTTCTTGTAGGTCACATACAGGAAGTCCGACACCGGGTTGCGCCGCTGGCGCACCCAACTCTCTACATGCGCGATCATTTCGGGCCATCCTTCCGCAAAGGCCCGTCGGCTTTGCGGTTCCGCCAGGTCCGCCATGCCAGACCGCCGACCAGCACGCCGGCCGCGAAGCCGCCCAATGCCGGCGCCGGTCCAGTCGAGATCGAAGGGCTGGACTCGCCCTCGCAATCATTCAGAAAAGAGGCGTTGCAGTTTGCCCGTTCATAGGCTCTCGCAGACTGCGCCTCGGCCTTCTGGACAGCGAAAGCCATCAAAAAGGCGCAAGCAATAAAGACAGATGGACGATTCATGATTCAATTCCTCAAATAAATGATTATTCAACCGTCACCGACTTCGCGAGATTGCGCGGCCGGTCTACATCCGTGCCCAAGGCGAGGGCCGTGTGGTAGGCGATGAATTGCAGAGCCACGGCATAGACGAAGGGGGCGGTTAGGTCGTCGGTTTCGGGCAGGACCACCTGATGCCGGCAGTGCTTCGCCAAAGCGTCGCACCCACCTTGGTCGCTGAGAAGAACGATCTTTCCTCCCCGCGCCGCGACCTCTTCGACGTTAGAGGCGGTCTTTGTGAAACTCCCGTCCCGCGGCGCGACAACGATGACCGGCATGTCTTCGTCTATCAGGGCGATGGGACCGTGCTTCAACTCTCCCGCCGCGAACCCCTCTGCGTGGATATAGGAAATTTCCTTGAGCTTGAGCGCCCCTTCCAGAGCCAGCGCATGGTTCGCGCCGCGACCCAGGAAGATCGCGCTCTTGCTGTTCTTGATGACCTTGGCCACCGCCTCGCAACTGCCTTCCCGGTCCAGCACGTCTTCGATCAAGGCGGGCACCATCCGAAACGCGGCTTCGAACCGAGTCTCGTCCTGTGGAACAAGGATTGACCGCGTCTTGCCGACCGTATGAGCCAGCCGCATCAGCGCGGCCAGTTGCGCCGTAAAGGCTTTCGTCGACGCCACACCGATCTCCGGCCCGGCAAGTGTCGGGATGGCGACGTCGGCTTCACCGGCCATGGCGCTGGTCGGGACATTGACGATGGCCGCGGTCTTTTCGCCCTTCTCCTTGGCGGCCCGCATACAGGCGAGAGAATCCGCCGTCTCGCCGGACTGCGAAATGTAAAGGCTGCCCGCGCAGCGATCGGCCGGACGATTCCGGTACCGGAATTCCGACGCCACATCCAGATCCACGGCGATACCCGCATACTTCTCCAACCAGGGGCGGGCCGCCATGCCGGCATACAGAGAGGTTCCGCAGGCGACCACAGACAGCCGACTACAGGC
>JANQIT010000238.1 GCA_028282025.1 Hwanghaeella sp.
AGATAACCGAAGGGGGAGGAAAACTCGAAGAAGAACTCAAGCTGCGCCTTCGCCATGCCTACCAGCCTCCCCGCGCAATCCAACGTTCAAGCTGTTCCATATGATCGACACCCCAGAACGGCTCTTCGCCGAAGAAGAATACCGGGGAACCGAACACACCCCGGTCGACCGCCGCCTCGACATCCTCGCGCAGCCGGTCCTTGATCGCCGGGTCATTCATGGCGCTCAGCGCGGAATCCCGATCCAATCCCACGCCCGCCGCCAAATCGGCCACTGTCTCAGCCTCGCTGAAATTACCGCCTTCTACAAAGGCGAAACGGTAGATCGCATGAACCAGATCCGCCGTCTTTTCCGGTGCATCGCGTCTCGTCCAGGTAACAGCACGTGACGCCGCCACCTGCTTCAGGGCGAACACATCGCATAGCGTAAAGGGAATGCCATGTTCACGCGCGGTGCGTTCCAGATCGCGTTTGGCGTAGTCGCCCTTCAGAGGTACGTTCATGAAGGGTCCGGTCCCGGCGACCTTGAAGGCCGCTCCCAGTAGAAACGGACGCCACTCCACATCCAGACCGCACCGTTCGGCCAGCCCCTCGACCAGTTCGGAGCCGAGATAACCATATGGACTTGTGAAGTCGAAATAGATCTCAACCCGCTGTTTGCTCACATCGTTCTCCAGCACAAGTTTCACAAAGCCCCAGGCCGCAGACCCGGCCATCGTCGGATCGCCGCCGTCCGGGCCGGACCGCCGGACAACAGGCCGGGACCATCCATCCCCGTCTGCTTCCCTAAGCCGCCAGCGAGCGCGCGATCACCAATTTCTGGATATCGCTCGTGCCCTCATAGATCCTGGTGACGCGCACATCGCGATAGATCTGCTCCACCGGATAGTCGTTTAGATAACCGGCGCCGCCAAATGTCTGCAAAGCGTCGGAAACAACCTGCTCGGCCGTGTCGGACGCCATCAGCTTTGCCATGGACGCCTCTGTCAGGCACGGTTTGCCCGCATCCCGCAAGGCCGCGGCGTGCAGCACCAACTGTCGCGCGGCGGCAAGTTTCGTCGCCGCCTCCGCCAGACGGAATCCGACCGCCTGATGGTCGATGATCGGCTTTCCCATACTGACCCTGTCCCTGGCATAGGCTACTGCGTGGTCCAGGGCCGCCTGGGCCATGCCGACCGCCTGCGCACCGATCCCGATACGCCCGCCTTCCAGGTTCGAGAGCGCGATCTTATAGCCCTGCCCCTCTTCTCCCAACAGCAAGTCAGGTGTCAGTTCCATATCCTCAAAGACGATCTGGCAGGTGTCGGATGCTTTCTGGCCAAGCTTCTTTTCAACGCTGGCGACCGTGTAACCGGGCGTATCGGTCGGCGCGATAAAGGCGGAAATGCCCTTCTTGCCGGCATCCGGGTCCGTTACCGCAAAGACGATGGCGATATCGGCATTCTTTCCCGACGTAATGTATTGTTTGGTTCCGTTGAGCACCCATTTATTGCCGCTTTTCTTCGCCCGGGTGCGGATCGCGGAGGCGTCCGACCCCGCATGCGGCTCGGTCAGGCAGAAAGCCCCCAGCAACTCTCCCCGCGCCAAGAGCGGCACGAAGCGGCGTTTCTGTTCCTCTGTTCCAAATTTCAAGATTGGCATGTAACCGACGGAGTTATGCACGCTCATGATCGTCGAACAGGACCCATCGCCCCAGGCAATCTGCTCCAGCGCGCTCGCATAGGCGATGCTGTCGGAACCGGCTCCGTCATAGTCCGGCGGCGCCAGCATCCCCATCAGACCCAGTTCTCCCATCTTCGCAACGGCGTCCTTCGGAAAACCGCCGGTACGGTCCCATTCCGCGGATTTCGGCTGCAACTCGTTGGCCGCGAAGTCGCGCGCCATGTCCGCGATCATCTGCTGTTCTTCCGTGAGCAACATCGTCTTAATCTCCGGAAAGATCCTCTTCAGGGAAGTCAGGGTCGGGTCAAGCCCAGCCCACACAATGAGGTTCGGGGTGCATATCGGCAGGCGGCGCGCCAGGCGCGTCCGGCGCCGGAAACCGGGTTTTGAAACTGAAAGCGCAAGACGTCGGGCCAAGCCGGTCGAGAAGGGCAAGTTTCGCCAACCCCTCCTCAACCGCCGGAACACGCCCGGCAGGCGTCCACCACAACGCCTGGAAGGCATGGGACGGTTTCTCGAACCATTCGCGGCGGCGCGCCATAATCTCCCGGTGGCCACTCTTGTAGACGTAATCGAACAGTCCTTCGACCGACGACCAGACCGACATATTCACGATAAAACGCGGGTCGCCGCCGACCGCCGCGTCGGCGGGGTTGCGGACATCCGCTTTCAAACGCCAGACGAATTCCGGATGCGCTTCGGCCAGGGCGTTAATCCGGTCCAGATTATCGACAAAATCCTTTAGCGCGTCCGACTCCATGCCATCGACTGCCCGGGCCACATTGATCTGTGCGATATGCCACGTGCTCATGATCGTTCTCTGGCCTCCGCCGCGCCCGCGCTACCAGGGCCAGGATTTTCCATCGTAGTTC
>JANQIT010000013.1 GCA_028282025.1 Hwanghaeella sp.
ACCCCGGCGTTGGGTGATGGCCTCCAGATACCGAGCCATGGACTCGCGATTGGCCAGATTGGTCAGCGGGCAATAATAAGCCAGTTGATGTTCGCGCAGTTCCGCCTGTTTCTGTTCGGTGATGTTGTGTATGGACGCGACGAAGCCGCTTTGCCCGCCGCAATCGACGAACGCCACCGACAGGAATATCGGGAAGATCGCGCCGGAGCGGTGCTTGCCCATCAATTCCCGTCCCTTGCCGATGACGCGGATCGTTCCGTCATCGACGAAACGCTGCAGGTGCGAGCTGTGTTCCGCTGCATCCCTGTCCGGCATCAGGATGATGACATTCCGGCCGATCAACTCATCCCGCGACCAGCCGAACATCTTTTCGGCGGCCGGATTGACGAGACGGATGACGCCATCGCAGTCCGAAAAAACCAGACACTCGACAGCGCTTGAGAAGATCGCCGAGAAGATCCGCTGATCTTCCATGTAGTCCGTCGCCGGGCGGCCAATCGAAATCGCGTGGGTTTCCGAATTTGCCTCGACCAGCGCACTCTGCCATTCCAGCCGGATCTTCCGCCCGCTTTTGGTGACCACATCGTTGGTTATTGCGCCCTGTTCCGCACCGTTGGAGGCGATCAGGCGCATGAAAGCTTTTGCGACACCTTCCTTTTGCTCTTCCGGAACGAACGTATCGAACCAGTTCGCGCCGAGCACTTCCTCCTTCGACACGCCCAGCAGCGCCGCAGCGCTTGGACTCAAGGCCTTGATTTCTCCGTTCAGGCCAAGCGTGACCGCAAATGTGGGCGCGTATTCGGGATTTGGGTCCAGTAACCTCATCGGCCTTCTTCCGAGTTTCTAACCGATCCTGCTCAAACGACGGCTTTCGCCTTTTCCAGGAACATGTCCACGACGGCGCGGAGTTGTTCGGACTGCTGCGACATCTCGTCCGCCGCCTCCCGCACATCGGACGCGGACGAACCCGTTTCCTGGGCCGCCTTGGTCACGTCGGCGATGTTCGTCGTCACTTCCGCAGTACCTTCCGAAGCCTGCGAAATGTTCCGGGCAATTTCCTGCGTCGCGACCGACTGTTGCTCTACGGCGGCGGAGACGGAGGAGTTGGCCTCGTTGATACCTTTGACCTGCTTTGAAATCTCCTCAATCCCTGCAACGGTCGATTCCGTCGCGTGACGGATGTTATCCACATACCCGCTGATCTCTTCGGTCGCCTTACTCGTCTGACTGGCGAGGCTTTTGACTTCGTTCGCGACAACGGCGAAGCCTTTACCGGCCTCGCCGGCCCGCGCGGCCTCAATCGTCGCGTTCAGCGCCAGCAGATTGGTCTTGTCGGCAATATCGCTGATGATCTGCAGGGCGTTGGCGATTTGATCGCTGGCCGTTTGCAGGCTGTGGACGCGTTGTGCGATTTCTTCCGACGACCGGGCCGCCTGCATCGCAACGGTTGAGGCGTTGCCGACCTGGCTGCTGATTTCGGAAATGGAGGATGACAGTTCCTCCGACGCCGCCGACACAGTCTGAACGTTGACGGAAGCCTCCTCCGCCGCGGCCGCCACCGACGTCGCCCGGGAACTGGTTTCAGTGGCGATTGCGCTCATGGATTCGGATGAGGCGGAAAGTTCGGTAGACGCACTGGCGACCGTATCGACCACGCCGGCCACCGCGGATTCGAATTCCCCCGTCACGGTGGTGAATTCGTCGACCCGGCTTTGCATCGCGCCCAGGGCGGCGTTTACCGTCTTGCTGGCGCTCAGGAAGTCGCCTTGCATGCTGGTTTCGATGATCTTTCGGTAGTACTGGTTCTCGCTGACATAATGCATGCAGGCAGCGGACTCCCGGACATAGGCGTCGCATCGGTCGACGAGATCGTTGACCAGATTCAATAATTCGCCCACCTCGCCATCGGCCTTGATATTCAGAAGCCGCTTCTCGAAATCCCCGGCTGCAATCTCGCGCATGACAGGCAGAGCGCGGGCAATCTCCGATTTGTTCGACAATCCAAGCATCGGCTAGACCCCCAGGGAGAAGATGAACTGGTTAAAGGTCGCTTTGTTTTCCGAAAGCAGATCGTCGATAGCCTTTGCGCCGGCGGCCAGCCCCTCCTTGGGGCTGGCGACCGACCGTTCGGCCTGAAGCAGCTTGTCGTACAACGGCTCTATCACGTCGCTTAGGACCCTTTCGTTCGGCGCCCGCCTGTTGCTGTGATAGCCGACCACCTCGCCGGATGTGTTCCTGCTGGGCGACACATGCGCCAGGACCCAATAGTGGTCGCCGTTCTTGGACCGGTTGTTCACATAGGCGAAGATCTCCTCGCCCGATTTCAGTGTGTCCCAGAACAGTTTAAACACGCTGCGCGGCATATCCGGGTGGCGGATGATATTGTGCTGCGTTCCAATACAATCGGCTTCGCTATATCCCGCGAATTTATAAAAAGTTCGATTGCCGTACTTGATGCGGCCATCAAGGTCCGTCTTCGTCACGATGATCTCATCGGCGGCCATTTTCAGTGCGCGACCCGTCAACGACGCATCTTGTTTCATCCGTTCCCCCAGAATACACGCCTAGTTCTTAGTTACGCGAAGTATTCCATTTGTCGTTAATGAAGCATTAAGGTCACACCTTTTATTAGATAACTAGATTTTTCTCATGTGGACATAGAGTCTCATCCGGCGCACGTCATCCCACTTACGATCTAGTTCGGCAATCTTTCGGTGGAACCGCCAATCTAAGGACGAATGCCAGGGAATTACAGCAATAGAAGCGCATGGCTCGGGATGAGCGGCGGGAACCGGTCCAGGTTTACATCGCGGTCATCATTCCCACACCGGAATGTCCGTAACGCGTATAGTGTGTTTTTCCAATATCCGAGATGCCCTTCCACACGGCCAAGCCGACATAACCGGAAAGCCGTTCCCTTGGAACGTCGCGGCCCTGTCAACCGGGTCCCGGCACATCGGAGCAGGTTTCCCGGTTTAACGGTTTTCCAGTGCGGGTGGCCCCCTATCCGGGGCACGCGGGTGCGGCTCAACGATAGAGCCGTAGCTTTCCAAGCTGTATACGGCGGCTCAATTCCCCCTGCCCGCGCCATTTCTTCTCTATACCCGATCCAAAAGGCAGAGGAATTACCGAAGCAAACACAGGGCAGAACGCCTACCGCGCTCGAAGTTATCGATCGGTGGATCCGTGACAAAGTAAGCGGGAGGCGGCAAGCCGGCGTCCAACGCCGACGCCTTTCAAGCGCATAAGATCTAAGGAAGGGTGGGTATTCGAAGCGTTGAAGGAGAGCAGGAAGGCGAAGCAGATCTTAGCGGGCCGGATTGCGGGCATGACCGCGATAAAGAGATTTCCGGAGAAATGCCGTAAACGCCCATGGTGACGCGTCCGTGGCGAAGCGCCAAGCCGCAGGCCCAACGCCGTCTTGAGACCGAATTCTAACGTTGGAACGATAGTCCCCCGCAAGGAAGTTCAATAGAGCCGCGGCATTTGATGCTTGCGTCGGAGAAAACGAAAGGCCGGTTCCGGCGTCAAAGCCCCCCAGGAACCCGGTGGTATCGGTGTTACCGCATCCGCCCCGCACGCTGACCTGCAGGTTGGATGCGGTTTCCGCCGTGACTCAAACCGGGTTCCGTCCCGGACGCCCCCATCAGGCGGCGCGCATTTTTTCCAGGAAGCCCTTAAGCGTGCTGTCCAAAGTCGTTGTCTGCTGATCGAGATCGCTGACGATTGTAGACAGATCGCCGGCGGTTTGCTTTGAGTTGCCCGCGGCCTCACTCACGGTTTCGATGTTCTGCGCAATGTCCTGGATACCGGAAGCGGTCTCCTGAACATTTTTGGAGATTTCATCGGTCGCGGAGTTCTGCTCCCCAATCAAACTCGCCATTTCTCCGGTCAGTTCCTTTACCTCGTTCAAGGACAAGAACAAGCTTTCCATCGCCGATACAGTCTCTTGAGTCATTTTCTGCATTTCGCTGACCTGTTCGGAGATGTCGTTTGTGGCGCTCACCGTCTGATTTGCCAATGACTTCACTTCCGAGGCCACAACGGCGAAACCTTTACCGGACTCGCCTGCCCGGGCGGCCTCAATCGTTGCGTTGAGCGCCAGCAGGTTGGTCTGCTCGGCGATATCATCGATCATGCTGATGATGTCGCCGATCTTCTTGGCGCCGTCATTCAACTTCCCAAGAGTGGAATTCGTCATCTCCGCCTGGTCGGTCACTTTGTTGACCGTATCGGAAGTTCCCCGAACATGGCGGCCGAGTTCCTGGAACGAGGAGGTAAGTTCCTGGGATGCGGATGCAACCAACTGGGCATTCGACGAGGTTTGATTGCACGAAGACGCCACGAAGATCGCCTTCTCGCTGCTGGTTGAAGAGGAATCCAACACATTGTCGGATGCCGATTTCATCGAGGTCGCAACCGTGGACAGCGATTGAACGACGCTGGAAATGTTCTGCTCCAACTGATCGGCCATCTGCAGCACAACGGTGCGCTTTTCCTGTTCGGCCAACAGGTCGTCCTTCTTTTTCTGTTCCTGCAGTTCCTTCTGCTCAATCAGATTGTCGCGGAAAACGATGACAGACTTCGCCAGTTCCCCCAACTCGTCCTTGGTTACCTTCGGAAGCTCGATATCCGTCTCTCCGGATGCAAGCACCGAAGTTGTTTCCTGCAGTTTCGACAGCGGCTGTATGATCCGGCGACGCACATAGAGCAGGAACACGCCGATAGAAAAGGCGCCCGCCACACCGCCGATTGCGAGCATGATTACAATCGCTTGCTCGCCGGACGCCTTCAGTTCGGCATCGCTTGTCGATGACCACATGTTGTAGAAGTTCAGCAGCTGAGTAACACTCACGCTCAACTCGGAAAACTGAACCTCCAGAGCTTCCCGAACGTCGACCTCGCTCAGCGCCAACGCCCTGATCGACCGCCGCAGTTCCACGATGTTGGTGGATTTACCGGCGACCAACTCGACCGTGCTATCGTACAGCGCTTGTATCTCATCCCGGCGGACCGGGTCGTCGATGGAATCGATGCCTCTCTTAATTGCCATCAACAGCTCTTCAAGGCGCGCGGATCGGTGGTCCAGTTCCTTTTGCGTGTCCAGATTCGGCAGGGTGGATACCTCCTCGAACAACTGCAGAATATTCACCTGGAAATTGGACATCGCATTTGCATTGAACAAATTCACATCCAAAAGGTCGTCCAGACCGTCGTACAAGCCATCGCTGTCATTCGCATCGATAAGGTCGTACATACTGGAAACGGAATTACTTACGGTTCCCCGGGAGTTGGCAACCAAAGCATCGGAAATAATACGGATCTGATCGATAAGATCTTTCAGTTCACCCTCCAGGCTGGCGTACCGGCCTTCTACCTCGACCCTGTTTTCGGTCAGGGCGATAAACTCCGAGACAGAATCCGAGACGACGGCAACCGCCGTTTCGACCGCCCCAAGATCGGTTCTGTCGCCGGACAGATCTTTCAGTGTTCTGAATTCCCCTTCAATTTCGCTGATCGTTCTGGAAAACTCGGAAGATATAGATTTTACATCATCCATGGATTTCGATTGCGTGGAACGCGCAATGAACGAATTCAGCGAAACTGCTTTCAGGTGGATCTCCTTGGCGGTTTCCAGGGCCGGATCGACTGTCTCCGACA
>JANQIT010000031.1 GCA_028282025.1 Hwanghaeella sp.
CGGTGATCAAGATACGACTGTTGGATGGCGCCGCCCGGTCGACGATCTGTTGGATTCCCTTGATCGCCGGGGATTCGCCAAGAAACTCGCTCGACTTGCCCACGCGCGATCGAAGCTCCTCGTTTTCCTGCTGCAATCGGGCGGCCTCGATCGCGCGCCGAACGTTTAGCAACAACCTGTCGGCCTTGAACGGCTTTTCGATGAAATCGTAGGCGCCGTCCTTGATCGCCTTGACCGCAGTCTCGACCGTGCCGTGCCCGCTCATCATCAGGACCGGAATCTGCGGATGGACTTGCTTTATGCGTTCAAGGATCTGCATGCCGTCCAGGTCGCTGCCCTGCAGCCAGATATCGAGCAAGACCAGGGAGGGCCGCCGGGCTGCCACCGCATCGAGCGCGGCGGTGCTGTCGGCGGCTTCTCGGGTCTCATACCCTTCGTCCTCGAGGATGCCCGCCGTCAGGCTGCGGATATCGGACTCGTCGTCGACGATCAGGATTTCTTGCGCCATGGTTCTTTCGCCAATTGTCCCTATCCAAGATTAAGGCCGGTCGCGACCTTCATGGGGTCTTGCTCTATTTCGGACGGTTCTTCGCTGTCGCGGAAGATCAAGCGAATCCGCGCGCCGCCACCCTCTCGGTCTTCGAGCCGCAATTCACCCGAATGATCTTCCATGATCTTTCGGACGATGGCCAATCCAAGCCCGGTCCCCTTGGCCCGCGTGGTCACGTAGGGTTCGGTCAACCGATCCCGATCTTCTTTGGGCAGACCGCGGCCGTTGTCATCCACTACGACCTCAACGGCGGTCTCGTCGCCCGGCCCATGGCCAGCCGCGCTGACGGTCACGGAGACCTGTCCCGGCCCCGCGTCCGGGTCATGGGCCAGCCGTGACTCAACCGATTCCTGCGCGTTTTTGAGGATGTTCGTTAGTGCCCGGGCAATCTGGCGCCGGTCGCACCGCAACATGATGTCTTCATCCGGAAGGTCTAGGTTGACAACCACGTCGGAACTCCGTGACCCCTCAAGAAAGACCGCATCCTTGACCAGTTTGGAAAAATTTTCGGCTTCAATCGAAGGTTGAGGCATGCGGGCAAAGGATGAGAATTCATCAACCATGCGGCCGATGTCCTCCACCTGGCGAACGATCGTTTCGGTGCAGGTCACGAAGGTATCAGGGTCGGTCTTCACCTCATTGACGTACTTACGCCGCAACCGTTCGGCGGACAATTGAATAGGCGTCAACGGGTTCTTGATCTCGTGGGCGATCCGGCGGGCGACGTCCGCCCAAGCCGCGGCGCGTTGGGCGGACAACAATTCCGTGACGTTGTCGAATGTCACGACAAAGCCGATCAGTTCTCCGGCCAACCTCTCCGACGCGATCTGTACCAACAACGTGCGCTGGGCGCCGTCACGGATCAACTTGATCTCGGCCCGATGCTGTCGGTCCGGGCGGCGTAGCGCCCCGGCCATCAGATCGGCGAACTCCGGGACGACCTGGGCCAGCATCTCTCCCTTCCGGTTTTCCATGTCTTCGCCCAGCAGGAGTGAGGCCGACCTGTTTGGCAGAGTGATCTTGCCGTCCCGATCAATCCCGATCACCCCGGCCGAGACGCCAGCGAGGACCGTTTCCGTGAAACGCCGGCGTTCGTCCAATTCCCTGTTGGCCGACATGAGACCTTCTTGTTGCCCGCGAATCTGCGCCGTCATGCGGTTAAAGGCGCGCGACAGCATTGCCAGTTCATCGTCGGCACGCGGGACGTCAACCGTGGTGTTCAGGTCCCCGTCCCGTATGCGTTCCGCCGCGGAAATCAGATGGACGACAGGTTCCGTCAACTGCGTGGCGACGGTAAGGCCCGTCCACATGGCGGCCAATAGCAGCAATACCGAGACCACGGTGAAGATCAAAATAAAGCTGACCTGTAGCCCCCCCCTCTCTTTTTCCAGTTTTTGGTATTCAGATACCGCGTTCCGGATAAGGTCAATGTGATTGAGCACATCAGGATTGACGAAACGCTCGACCAGCAAATAGACGTCAACGAAACGGTTAAGCTTGTACATTGCCCGCGTTCGGTCCAAATCCTCGATCGGAATGAGCGCGATCTTGCCCGAACTGGCCTGCTCATAGACTTCTTGCGGAATGATCTCCGTTTCCCGGCTATGGCTGAATTCCGATTGGGCCAGAACCTTGCCGCTGCCATCGACTAAGATCGCTTCCGTGAAGCCGCGCGAACGGGCATGAAAACTCAACACGCCTTCCAGACGCCAAGGCTCGCGAATCAACACCGTGGCCCGGAAATTCAGTTCGTCCGCGACCGCCAGAATGTCTGTTCCAAGGTTTTCGCGGTGTTCCTTGAGATAGGCGCGGGCAACGCCGAGCGAGCGGTCGAGCGCGGTTGAAACCCGCTCGTTGAACCAGGCCTGCACGCCGTAGTGGAGAAACGTCGCCGACATCACGGCAACCAGGATGGCCGGCGCCGTGGCCACAAGACTGAAAAGCGTCACCATGCGGATGTGCAGACCCGATCCGACTTGCCCCCGCTGCCGGTTGAGCCAGACGCTGAACAAGCGTTGCCCGACGACCACACCCAGCAACAAAAGCAAGGCGCCGTCTAGGTAGACCATGGCGACGATGGTGTCGATATCCAGTGCGTCCGGCGGTTGGAAAACCAGGAGGAATGCCGTCGCAAAGCAGGACACGACCGCCGCGCCGGCCAAGGCATAGGCCAACTTACGCTGTCCCGAAGCGCCCTTCATCGTAAACGCCTTGCGGATACTGGTGGGTAGGTCTGAACGCGCGGGGTTTGCCGCCGGCTCCGAGATCGAACCGGTCTCCGCAGGCCGATCCAAGCCCGCTTTGCCCGTCATCCCCGGCCTCGCGTAACCGGAATGTCGAGGATTCGTATCTTCTTGCGCAGGGTGTTCCGGTTTAATCCAAGAATATCTGCCGCCTTGACCTGGTTCCCCCGGGTCGCCCTGAGCGTCAAGGTGATCAGGGGACGTTCGACCTCGCGCAGCACGCGGTCATATAGGCCGGCCGCCGGAAGGCTGCCGCCGTGCGCGGCAAAATAGGCCTCAAGTCGCTCCTCGACCACTTCGGCCAGGCCGCGATTGCCGGTCGCTTCCGTTTCAGACGGCAGGTCCGAAAGCTCGCGCGATATGATTTCAGCGGAAATCGTCTCCTCGGAATACAAAGCCGCCAATCGGTGGATCAAATTCTCAAGTTCGCGCACGTTGCCGGGCCAATGATAGGCCATCAGGCGGTCCATGGCCTTGCCCTCGATGACTTTCCACGGAAGCCCCTCTCCCGCGGCCTTGCTTAAGAAGGTCTTGACCAGTTCAGGCACGTCTTCCAGGCGTTCGCGCAGCGCCGGCAACCGGAGGGGAACCACGTTCAATCTGTAATAGAGGTCTTCGCGAAACTGGCCGGTGCGGGTCAAGCGGGCCAGATCCTGATGGGTTGCGGCGATGATCCGGACATCGGTCTTTCGCGTCACCCGCCCGCCGATGCTCGAATACTCGCCTTCCTGCAAGACACGAAGCAGCCGGGTTTGCGCTTCCAGCGGCATGTCGCCGATCTCATCCAGAAACAGCGTGCCGCCTTCCGCTTGTTCAAAGCGGCCGGCCGTGCGCGCCGTGGCCCCGGTGAAAGCCCCCTTCTCATGGCCGAACAGTTCGCTTTCGATCAGTTCACGCGGAATAGCGGCCATATTGACGGCGACAAAGGGGCCGGATTTTCGTTTTCCGAAATCGTGCAGAAC
>JANQIT010000035.1 GCA_028282025.1 Hwanghaeella sp.
GCCCCGGATCGCATCCCCCTGATGGGTAGAATGCTACCGGCGTTCCCTTTTAATCCCCCCAGCCTCTCGCCGGTCAGGGGAACCAAAAGCCACACTCAACTCTCTACCGTCGAATCCGAATCGGATGCAACGAAAACTGTTGCCGTCTCAGCACATTGTGGATGGGGTGGCGTGATGCCGGGGGCGCTATTCAGGCACCCAGGCGAGCCGCATGTTTCCCCAAGCCCGGTCCTTTACCTGGATCGGCACGTCGACTTCCTTCATCAGGTCCAGGGTGCCGCCGCCCATGTCCCGGGCGTAGGTCTGAATGAAATGGGGTTGGGCGTTCCGGGCGGCCAGCATGCCCGCCTTGTCGTCGAAGATCCGGCGGTTCCGGCTATGCGCGACATTCCAAACGGGATCGTCCGGCTTCTGCGGTTTGCTGTATTCCGAGTTGTGCGTGCCGATATAGCCGTTCCGGTCAATCGCCACACAGAAACGGATTCTCTTGTCCGCGGCCCGCGCCGCGTCCTGCATCGGGGCCAGAACGTCATCCGTAAACTCCAGGAATTGAGTTGTGTACTGCTGCGGATCGGTTCCCGAAACCGGCACATAATTGAAGTCGAAAAGATCCTCGAAACTGAGGCGTTCCGCTTGAAGCGCCTGGGCCATAACCTCTGACGCACGTGCAGCCGTCTTTTTGCAAAGATCGATGTAAAATTCATCTTCTTCCCGGGTGGTGTCGATGAAACGGTCGATGGCCTCCACCATCTCGTCCGACATTTTCTTGAAGCGAAGATGGATTCCCGTTTCCGTACCGCCGATGACAGAAACAGGCAGTTTGCCGATTTCTCTTACCGTTACGAAGCCGCTGTCATTGGGATTGGGCATGCCCTCCTTCGGCCGCACCAGGATCCCGCTGCAGGAAATATCGGACGCCGTCACATCATACGTCTTGCCGCCAACATCCAGGACGGTTTCCTGAATAATGGGAATTCTTTCTTTGCGACGCCGGTTGAATTCCGCCGAGGACCGGATGAGGACACGCATGCGATCTTGCATCCCCGCCACGTTGGAGGACATCACCGACGCCATGTCGGACAAACGGTTGGAGACCCGGTTCGACTCCTCGGACCGCGTGACGATCCCGCCGATTTCCTCCACCGTCGCGGACGTCCGGCCGGAAGCCTCCTGAACGCTGCGCGCTATTTCCTGTGTCGCCGCCAGTTGTTCTTCGACCGCCGAGGCGACGCCGCTGGCAATCTCATCGATCTCCCGAATGCGATTGGCGATGGCGTTTATGTCGGACACCGTGCGGTCGGTCGCCTCTCCGATGCCGGCGGCGCTCTTGCTGATTTGCGATATGGCGGTTTCCGTTTGTGCGGCCAGCGACTTAACCTCGTTCGCAACGACGGCGAACCCCCGGCCCGCTTCGCCCGCCCTGGCCGCCTCGATGGTGGCGTTCAGCGCCAGCAGCTTGGTTTGCGCCGCGATATCATTCACCAGATTCACGACGCTGGAGATTTGCGTTGTCGCATCCTTCAGCCCGTCCACAGACGCAGCCGTTTCGGTCGCAGCGGCGCTTGCTTCCGACGTCAGTCCCGCCGTGCGGGATATCTGCGAAGCGATTTCCTGGCTGGAGGATTCCAACTCTTCGGTCGCGGAGGCGACCGTGCTTACCGACTCCATGGAAATCTGCGAGTTCCGTTTAACTTCCTTCGCCGAACTGGCGAGGGAGGAGGCCGCATCGCTCATGCTGACGGCGTACTCGCCCAATTGCGACGCCTGCGACAGCAGGATGGTCGATGTCGATTCCACCTCCCGGTCCACCGCATCGCTGAGGCCCATGGTCTGGCGCGCCGCCCGCCCGACTTCCTCTTCGGATGTATAGATGGACAGGGCCGCATCGACGTCCATGCAGATCACCTTAATGATGCCGTCCAGAAGTTCTGCGGCGCGCTCGCGGCTTTTTTCCCGTATCAGGATCGCTTTGGCGATCTTGCCAAGAACCAGCGCGTATCCGCCGAGATAGAGGTCGGGCCTCAACCCGACCCGGGAATGCGCCTCTCCAATCCGCCGCGCCCGTTTCTCGTGATCCTGCGGATCGTAGGTCTTGAAGACCGCTTCCCAGTGTTTCGTCTGCGCATCCTTTAGATGATCGATGCCGGAGCTTTGCTCGAGCAGCTCTTTTCCCACCGGATGCCGTAGCAGAACCTCGTAAAACTCCGCCAGAATAACCGGAATATCGTGCTCTATCGCCTTATAACCGCTCTGCGCATTGGCGAATGTGCGCTCATCGATAAAAAAGGAATCTCGCGCCTTGTTTTCGCTTGATGGGGTGTCGGGCATGTCGTTCCTCCCTCGCTACCGATGCCGGCGCCGATGAAACGACCGCAAAGCCTTTTTGTTGTTCCGCCGTTGCGATCGCTTTTCCCGATCGGCGTCTAACAATTACATTAGTATATTATATATCACTTCATAGTCGATTAACGAACTGTAAAGACAATCGATATTTGTTCGCACTTCCGATGTGCGACGGCGCCCGAGGGGATTGATAGGGTGCCATAAGCTTGCGGCGTATCGCCGGAAACGCCGGCACCCGACGGTAGACAGCATCTCCATTCATTGAATCCTGCAGAGACGCAGAGGGAAAAATACACGTCGGTATTTCTCTTTCCGTCGCGCGTGGAAACTGGTCAGATTTACAGGCTTGTGGTGCCGACCCGCCTGCCCGGCGGATCGGATAATTGGGAAGCCGGTGAGATGCCGGCGCTGCCCCCGCAACGGTAAGAAGGGTAAAGCCGCGGCAAAAGGCCATTGGGCATCGTCCCGAGAAGGCGTCGCGACCGGCATAAGCCACCCTTCAAGCCCGGAAACCAGCCCAGGCGAAGTACGCTTATGGATTGCGGGCGGCGATCATGAGGCAACGCGAGATGCTATAGGGCGGCAAAGACCGCCCGGCGTCCGCCGCCCTCCCTCCTTACCCGCAATCATGCCGCAGCGGTTCGGTGCATCCTGCATCCGAACGGACCATGGAGACCGGGTATGAACGCGACGTTCCTTGCTCAGAAACTGCTTACCTCTCGCCGCGAAGGGCACTCCCTTCCCCAGGCTTTCTACAAAGATCAGAGCATCTTCGATCTCGAAATGGAGATTCTGTTCGGCGGCGAATGGCTTTTCGCCGGTCACGACTGCGAAATTCCCGAGCCGGGCGATTTCATGGTGCACCGGATCGGAAACCTCGAATCCATTGTTATTCGCGGCGAAGACGGCGCGGTGAGGGCCTTTCACAACGCGTGCCGCCATCGTGGATCGCGCATCTGCAAGGCCGAGCACGGCACGGCGAATCGTCTTGTCTGTCCCTATCATCAATGGACCTACAATCTGGACGGACGGCTTCTGTTCGCGCGCGACATGGGGCCGGATTTCGACCCGTCCCACTATTCCCTGAAATCAATCGGCTGCGAGAGCGCGGGCGGCTACATCTTCGTCTGCTATGGGGAGCAGCCGCGGGACTTCTCGACGGTGCGCAGCCGGATCGAACCTTATATGCGGCCGCACCGCCTGGAAGATGCAAAGGTCGCGTGGCAGTCCAGCATCATCGAGAACGGCAACTGGAAACTCGTTTGGGAAAATAACAGAGAGTGCTATCACTGTTCCGGTTCGCATCCTGAGCTTTGCCGCACCTTCACCGATTCGCCCACCGTGACCGGTGTTGAAAACGGCGAAAGTGACTCGCTCCTGCAGACGCACTGGAAGCGGTGCGAGGCGGCGGGGCTTCCCAGCGCCTTCTATCTGGACCCAACCGGCCAATACCGCGTCATGCGGACACCGCTACTGCGCGATACCGAGAGCTTTACCATGTCAGGCCGCTCGGCTTCGGCCAAGCCGTTGGGGGGCATTCGCGAACCGCAAATCGGTTCAATGTTATTGTTCCATTACCCAACAACTTGGAACCACTTGTTGGTCGATCACGCGCTTTCCTTCCAAGTCATGCCCATCGGACCGCAGGAAACGCAGGTCACCACGAAATGGCTGGTGCACAAGGATGCGGTCGAAGGGATCGACTACGACCTCTCGACCTTGACCGAAGTGTGGACCGCGACGAACGATCAGGACCGTACGCTGGTCGAGCAAAACCAGCTTGGCGTGAACTCTCCCGCCTACGAACCCGGCCCCTACTCCCCAATCCACGAGAACGGCGTCAGCCAGTTCGTCGATTGGTATTGCACCGCAATGGAAGCCCGCCTCGGTACCGGCGACCTTCTCGCGGAAGCCGGGTGACAAGAGGATGCGGTTGACAAAATTCCAAGCGCTGGACGAACGCCGACATTGGACGGACGCCCAGGAACTAGAATGCGTCATGGTGGTCCCCGAAGCCCCCGACGTGAAATCCTTCTGCTTCAAGACCGCCGATGACAGTTGGTTCCGCTACATGCCGGGTCAGTTCATCAACCTGGAACTGCCCGTCAACGGCGAGAAGCTTCTGCGGACCTATACTCTGTCGTCTTCGCCGTCACGTCCCTTATCGATTTCGGTAACCGTCAAGGCGCAGAAGGACAGCACCGGGACGCGCTGGATGCTGGATAACCTGAAGGTTGGGGACACCCTGAAAGCCTATGGCCCGGGTGGAATCTTCAGCTTCATGCACTATCCGGCGGACCGGTTCCTGTTCATAGCGGCGGGATCGGGCATGACGCCTATGATGTCGATGGCCCGTTGGCTTTTCGATAATGGCGAACACACGGATATCGCCATCATCAACTGCGCGCGCCGCCCGTCCGAACTGCTGTTTGCGAACGAACTGCGCCGGATGGCCCAAAGGGTGCCGGACATCAAACTGTCATTCGTCGTCGGGGAAGACGACCCCTACGCCGCCTGGGCCGGATACAGGGGACGGCTGAATCAACTCATGCTCGAACTGATGGCCCCGGACTATATGGAGCGAGAGATCTTCTGCTGCGGCCCCGCCCCCTTCATGAAAACCGTGCGCGACATTCTGAACGCCGCCGCCTTCGATATGACGCACTATCACGAAGAAAGTTTCCAAGCGCCGATTCGGGAAGAAGAGCAGATCCCCGAACATGACGATGTGGTGCCGGATGAAGAAACCCGCGCCACCATCCGCTTCTCTAAATCCGGCCTCGATGCGGAATGCAGAGAGACGGATACAGTGCTAGAAGTCGCCCGCGCCAACGGACTGAATATCCCGTCCGCGTGCCAGTTCGGCGTCTGCGGGACCTGCAAGGTCCGCAAGACGGGCGGCGACGTGCACATGGTCCATAACGGCGGAATCTCCGACCGGGAAATCGGGCAAGGCTATGTCCTTGCCTGCTGCTCCCGCCCGATCGGCGCGATCGAAATCGAGGTGTAACGATGGAACCCATATACGGCTTCGAGCGCAAACGCCGGGTCCGCAGGGATCGCGGCGCTTCCCAAAAACCACCGGCCGGCGGCGCGGCCGCGGAGCTTCCGTCACCGGAAACCGTTTTTCTTGCCTGGAGCCTGTGGCTGCCGGACGGGGCCGACATCGCCGCGGCGGCCCAGCGCGAGATTACCCGGATCGAGCGAAAGGCGCCGCTATGCCCGGATCTGATGCGGCTGCACGCCCTGTTCCTGGAGACCGCCGCGGCGAACGAGCGCTGACACGGGCCAGGAGGAAGAGGCGCGCCCTATCCCGCCCGCTTGGTCGCCGCGGTCAGCAGGCCCGCGCCGATCAACAGCGAACCACCGGCGCGCTGCACCCATTTCATGCCGCGTTCGCCCAGAAAGCTGCGGCGTGCCTTGTCGGCGAACAGCGCATAAGCGCCATCATTCAGGAAAGCCAGAGTGATGAAGGTTACCGTCATGATCGCCGCCTGCGGCAACGTCGGCGCCGCCGGGTTCATGAATTGCGGCACAAAGGCGACCAAGAAAACCACGATCTTGGGATTAAGCACCGTCGTGATGAAACCGTGCCAGAAGGTGGAGCGCTTCTGGCGCAGGCCAGCCCCCTCTTCATCCACCGTCAACAAGGCGTCCGCCTTCGCCCGCCACATCTGAATGCCCAGATAGACAAGATAGGCCGCCCCCACCCATTTCATGACGGTGAAGGCCGTGGCGCTGGCCGACAGAACCGCGCCCAGGCCGGCGAAGGTGACGAGAAAGGCGAAAGCGACGCCGAGGCACGACCCCGCAACCGTCCACATCGCAGCCGCCCTGCCACGGGTCAGCGCATAGCCGACCACCAGCAGCACCGTCGGCCCCGGAATGAACAGCAGAATTTCCGTCGCGACCGCGAAAGCGATCCATGTTTCCAAACTCACGGCACAGACCTCCCGTCCCCGATGAAGAGAGGGCAGTAAGCCGCAATTGCGCCGGGAGGGGAAGACCTATTGCGGGGCCAGCCGCACGGCGCTGTCGATCCGAACCGTCTCCCCATTCATGATCGGGTTGCCGACCATGAAGAGGACCAGGTCCGCATATTCCTGCGGCGTTCCGAAACGCTGGGGATAGGGCAGCGTCGCCGCCAGACTGTCCTGAACGTTCTGCGGCATGCCCAGCAGCATCGGCGTGCCGAACAGGCCGGGCGCAATGGCCAGCACCCGCACCCCATGCCGCGCCAGATCCCGCGCGGCGGGCAGGGTCAGCGCATGCACGCCGCCTTTCGACGCGGCATAGGCGGTCTGACCGATCTGACCTTCGAAAGCGGCGACCGACGCGGTGGAGATGATCACCCCGCGCTCTCCGTCCGCGTTCGGCTCGCGCCCGACCATTTGCGCGGCGGCAAGACGCATGATGTTGAAGGACCCGATCAGGTTCACCTCGATCACCTTGCGGAATTCGTCGAGCGGCATCGCCCCGTCCCGTCCGACGATGCGCTTGGCGGGCGCGATACCGGCGCAGTTCACGGCGACAGCCGCCGGACCGTGGGCGGCTTGAGCGGCTTCAAGGGCTGCTTCGGCGCTGGCGGCGTCGGCGACGTTGCATTCCACGGCGATCCCGCCGATTTCATCGGCCAGCCTTTTGGCCGCATCCATGTTCAAATCCAGCACCGCGACTTTTGCGCCTTTTCCCGCAAGCGCGCGGGCCGTCCCCGCACCAAGACCCGAAGCTCCTCCGGTCACCACCGCGCCGACACCGTCGATCTGCATGAAACCCTCCCATTCGCGCTGACTATCCATGATTGGCGGTGGCCTATAGCAGAGCGGACCGAATTAGCCCATATCTGACCCATGCCGACGATCTGGAAACCCGACCTGCCGATGCTGGCCGCCCCTGAAAACAGCGGCCGCAACCAACGCGCCGTTCGCGACGGTTTTTGGCGCAAGCTGCGCGCGACCTTCGCCAGGATCCCCTTCGCGGAACAGGCGGTGGCCGCCTACTTCGCCGCCATGGACCCCGTAACGCCGAAACGCGCAAAGCTTTTGCTGTTTGCCGCGCTTGCCTATTTTATCGCCCCGACGGATGCGGTGCCGGACTTCATCGCCGCGCTGGGCTTCACCGACGATGCGGCGGTGTTCCTGGCCGCCTGGCGTCTGGTGCAGGACCAGATCCGCCCGGACCATGTGCAAAAGGCGCAGGAAACGCTTGAGAGAATGACGGACAAGGACCTTGGTTAATTTGAACACCGTTCCCCTGCCGGCCCGGGTGCTGGGGCTGACCGGGCTGATTCCGTTCGCCGCCTGCGCAGCCGCGGTCTGGGCGTCCGATCCGTTGATCCGGCTTGAGGGCCTGCGTCTGCAAATCGGCTATGCCGCGGTTATTCTGACCTTTCTGGGCGGGGTTCATTGGGGCCGCGCCTTGGCGGGAGACGGCCTGGCGAAAGACGACTGGGGAACGCTCGGCTGGTCGGTGACGCCGTCTCTGATCGCCTGGGCCGCCCTGTGGCTGCACCCCTTTCTGGCGCTCGCCATTTTCATCGCGGCTTTTGCACTGGCCTTCTTCATCGACCGGCGCGCGATTCTGGCGGGCCTGTTTCCATCCTGGTATCTGGACCTGCGCAAGATCCTGACCCTGGGCGCGATCCTCTGCCTCGCCGCAACGCTGGCTCGTTTCTTCGCCGCGCCTCCCACATAAGCTATCCCACATCAGGGCATCGGCATGCTCGGCCGTCCGGCGCACGCCGGACGGTGTCCGAACCGCCCGGGCCTGCCTTATCTCGCTTTAGATGCAGCGGCCGCCATCGACCTCCAGGCACACACCGGTTAGAAACTCCGCCTCGTCGGAAACCAGGAAGACCGCGGCGCTGGCGATATCCGACGGCTGGCTGAACCGGCCTAGCGGCACGGTCGCCTTGAAGGCGGCGCGCTTTTCCGGCGTGTCCTCACCCATGAATTTCTCAAGGAGGGGCGTTTCGCCGGCGACCGGGTTGATCGCCACGACGCGGACATTCTCGGCCCCCAATTCGATCCCCAGCGAGCGCGTCGCCCCGATCATCGCGGACTTGCTGGCATTGTACCAGACCAGTCCCGGGCGCGGCCGCACCCCCGCTGTGGAAGCGATGTTCAGCACCACACCCCGGTTCGGACCGGCCTGATCCTGGGCGCGGAAATGCGGCAGGACGGCGTTCATTCCGTAATAGACCGACTTTACATTCACGTCGAAGATGCGGTCGTACTCCTCTTCCGACACCTGATCGACCGGCATGTTACGGTGGGTGTAACCGGCATTGTTAACCAGAATGTCGACCCGTCCGAAATGGTCCGCGGCGGCCTGGATCATGCCGTCGACATCGGTTTTCTTGGAAACGTCCGCGAAGGAGAAAATGGCGGAGCCGCTGTTGATACCCTCGATCTCTTCGACGACCGACCGGCCCCATTCCTCGTTTATGTCCGCAACGACGACATTGGCGCCCTCGCGGGCGAAGACGCGGGCCATTTCCGCCCCGAATCCGCTGGCCGCGCCCGTAATAACCGCCGTTTTCCCCTGAAGCCTCATGGTTCTACTCCTCACCCGATGCGCCGCCGGCATCCTGTGGCGGCCGATGTCTTGGTTTTATGCGAGGGGATACTAGGGCCCCGCGCACCGCTGCGCCAAGCCGCAATCTCGGACGTTTTTGCAAGTGGTCAGGGACCCCGACACCCTTTAGGCTGCTGAAGAGGATCGACTAACATACTCATGCATCTGAAGCGGTTTGTCTGAACGCATGGCTGAAAAACCGACCGTATTGCTGATTGAGGACACGCTCTCGCTGGCGCGTCTCTACGAACAGTACCTCGCCAGCATGGATGTCGAAGTGACATCCGTGGAGACAGGGCGGGACGGGTTGGCGATCATCAATACCGACCCGCCGGACCTTGTGCTGCTGGACATCGCGCTGCCCGACGTGAACGGCCTGGATATCTTGCGCCACATCAACGAAAAGGCAATCGACGCGACCGTCGTGGTGATCACGGCCAACGGGTCGATCAACGTCGCCGTAGAGGCGATGCGCGAAGGCGCTTACGATTTCCTGGTCAAGCCGTTCAGCGCCGAACGGCTGCGGGTGACCGTTAAGAACGGCCTGGAACGCCGGCACCTCACCGAACTGATCGACCGCTACAAGGAAAGCGCCCTTGGCACCTATGAGGGGTTCATCGGCGTGTCGCCCGCGATGCAGGCGGTGTACAAGACGATCGAGGCCGCGTCCGCGTCCAAGGCGACGGTCTTCATCACCGGGGAATCCGGCACCGGCAAGGAGATTTGCGCGGAAGCCATCCACAACCAGTCGACCCGCACCAAAGGTCCGTTCATCGCCCTCAATTGCGGCGCCATTCCGCGCGAGCTGATGGAATCGGAAATCTTCGGCCACCGGAAAGGATCGTTCACCGGCGCGCACGAGGACCGCGAAGGGGCGGCGCAGGTCGCGCATGGCGGAACCCTGTTTCTGGATGAAATCTGCGAAATGGACCTGGACCTGCAGACCAAGCTGCTGCGATTCATCCAGACCGGCGCCTATCAGCGCGTGGGCGATACCGCGACCCGCAAGGTCGACGTGCGGTTCGTCTGCGCCACCAACAAGGACGCCCTGCAGGAGGTTCAGGCCGGAAACTTCCGCGAGGACCTTTACTACCGGCTCCATGTGATACCGATTTCCATGCCGCCCCTGCGCGAGCGCGGCGACGACGTGCTGGAAATCGGCCGCCAGATCCTCAGCGAATACGCCAAGGAGGAAGGCAAGCTGTTCGCAAGCTTCGACCGGGAAGTCGAAGTGCTGCTGAGAAGCTACGATTGGCCGGGCAATGTTCGGCAGTTGCAGAACGTCATCCGGAACATCGTGGTGTTGAACGACGGCGAGTCCGTCTCGGCCGATATGCTGCCGCCGCCGCTGAACACGGTGCGCCCCTCGGTCGCGCTGGCGGACCCGCAGCGAAGCCCCGCCGACCCGGCGGCCGCGCCGGGTCAGGCCGTTCCGCGCAACAAGGCCGAGATCCGGGAACTCTGGGAAGTGGAGCGCGAAACCATCGAAAACGCCATCGCCGTATGCGGCGGGAACATTCCCCAGGCGGCGGGCTATCTGGGGATCGCACCGTCGACGATCTACCGAAAGCGCATGACCTGGGAATCGATGGAGGCCGCGAAAACCCCGCAAGCGGCGGCCAGCGACGTCGCCGAAGGCCGCTAGAGCATGCCACCTTTACTTGGAATCAACTGAGATCGCTTTGCCGTTCAGCCGGGTAGGAGCCGGTTTGCAGGCGATGCAGCGCATCGGCAAGGGCCGGCGACGCCCTCCGGCTGAACGGAAAAGCGACCGAAGGCGGCCTTTGCAGCCTTTCGGACCGCGTCAGCCGCCGCTTGCGATGCATCCAGCATCGCCGCGCGACGCCTTCCTAGCCGAAAGGCCGCAAAGACTGTCTCAGTGGTTCCAAGTAAAGGTGACATACTCTAAAGGCGCTTCAGCCGCGCCACGAAGAAACCGTCCAACCCACCCCGGCGCGGCCCGGACCGTTGCCGCCACAAATCCGGCGCTGTCCTGAGATATCCTTCCGCCGTAACCGCATCTTCCAGGCCCGGAACTTCACCCGGTTCAATGGGGTCGGGCTGCAGCGGCGCGCCGCCGGCAAGCGCCGCCGCGACGACCTGTTCGCCCTCTTCCGGCAACAGGGAACAGGTTGCGTAGACCAACGGCGCACCCGGCTTCAGCATTTCCGCGGCCTTGCGCACCATGCCGGTCTGCAAGGCGGGTAACGCTTCCCGGTCCCAGCCGTCCTTGCGCCAGGGCAGATCCGGGTGACGCCGGATGGTTCCCGTGGCGCTGCACGGCGCATCCAGCAGCACCCCGTCCAGCGGGGCGGGCGGGTGCCAATCCATCACGTCCGCCTCCACGGCCTCCACCTCAAGCTTGAGGCGGGAGAGATTTTCTCTCAGGCGCTTCAGCCGCGCACCCGACCGTTCGACTGCGATAACCCCGTGCCCGGCGGCGGCCAATTGCGCGGTCTTCCCGCCCGGCGCGGCGCACAGATCGGCCAGCGTCCGCGCGCCCGGCTCAGAATCCAGCCTGTTCAGCAGAAGCCGGGCCGGCAGTGCGGCGGCGGCATCCTGGACCCACCAGGACCCGGCCTGAAATCCCGGCAACTCCCGCACGGCGCCGCTGTTCCAGAGGCGCAAGGAACCGGTCGGCAATCGGTCCGCCTTCAGCCGCTCGGCCCATTTGGCCCCGTCCGTCTCCTTGACCGTCAAGTCGAGCGGCGCTTCTTCGAGATGCGCTTCGGCAATGCGGCGGGCGCGGGCCGAGCCGTAGGCTTTCTCGCACGCGGTCCACAGCCAGTCCGGGCAGTTCAGCCGGGCCGCATCCTGTGTTCGCAAGACGTTCGGCAAAGCCCCGGCCAGCTTGCGCAGCACCGCATTGACCAATCCCTTGAACCCTTGCAACCGGCGCTTTTCCGCGACCGAAAGCAGGGTTGAGACGGCGGCGTGCGGCGGAGTTTCCAGAAACATCATCTGCGCCGCGCCAAGCCGCATCAGGGTAAGCGCCGCGCGGCCCTTGCCGGAAGGCTTGCGGGTCAGATAGCGGTTGAGAACGGCGTCGATCTGGCCCAACCGCCGCAGGGTGGTCAGCACCAGCAGCCGGGCGTGCGCCCGGTCGCGTCCGGCCATGGGGCCGCTCTTCGGCGCTTTCTGACGGTCGAACGCCTCATCCAGCGGTTCGCCCTTGGCCAGCACCGCTTCCAAAGCATCGAACGCCATCAGACGCGAGGCGACGCCGCTGGCCTCCGCGCCCGGCTGTTTTTCCTGATTTTCCCGGCTTTGCTTCATCCGTCCTGCCTGCCGGATCGCGCAGCGCGGCGCAAGCCCGCATTCTCGCGACCGCGGTTGACAGTCGGACCGCTGAACGAAAACACTAGAACGCTACGCCGACCAAGGCCCGCGGCTTTGCGCCGCCATAGGGCGGCCCGCCAGACCTTCCAGTTTTTGAATCCGGTTCGCCGTCTTGGGGTGGGTTGAAAACAGATTATCGACACTGCGCGCGTGCAGCGGGTTGACGATGAACATATGCGCGGTGGCCGGATTGTTCTCCGCCTGATGGTTGTCGATGCGCTGCGCACCCTGTTCCAGTTTGGAAAGCGCGCTGGCCAGCCACAGCGGATTGCCGCAAATCTCCGCGCCGATCCTGTCGGCTTCGTATTCGCGGGTCCGGCTGATCGCCATCTGCACCAGCATCGCCGCCATCGGGGCGAGCAGCGCCACCAGCAAGGCCCCGATCCCACCCAAGGGCGAATTCCGGTTACCGCCGAACATGCCCGCGAACATCGCCAGATTGGCCAGCATGCCGATTGCGCCCGCAATGGTCGCGGTCACCGTCATGGTCAGCGTATCGCGGTTTTTCACATGCGCCAGTTCGTGCGCCATGACGCCGGCGATCTCCTCGCTGTTGAGGATGCGCAACAGGCCGGTCGTCGCCGCCACCGCCGCGTTATCCGGGTTTCTTCCGGTCGCAAAGGCGTTCGGCTGGTCGTTTTCGATAATATAGACCTTGGGCATCGGCATCCCGGCCCGCCGCGCCAACTGCTCGACGATACCGTAGAAGCCCGGCGCACTGGACCTGTTCACCTCCTTGGCGCGGTACATGCGCAGGACGATCTTGTCCGCGTTCCAATAGGCGAAAAAATTCATGCCCGCCGCGAAGACAAAGGCGATCAAAAGACCACCCTCGCCGCCCATCAGCCAGCCGGCGCCCAGAAACAAACCGGTCATGCCGGCCAGAAGAATGCCCGTTCGAATCGAATTCACCGATGCGGTTCCGTCATTGTTGGACCTTACCGCCGCTCAAAGCGGTGCGCTTTAGATATGGTGGGGAAAACAGCCTTCAAGGCTGGAAAAACCGCCCTTCTTTCGCCATATTCACGCCATGAGCATTCTGAAAAAAGTTCTCGGTGGCGAGAAAAAGCCGACCCCGGTGGAAGCGGACCTCGACCCCTTGGTCGACGCGGATGTGAAAGGGCTGGACTCACGCCGTCTCGCCGAACTGAAGGCGGAGGCCGCCGGCCAGAAATGGCGCGCTGAAGCGGAAGCCAAAGGCGAGGTGGAGAAGGAAATCGGCGGCCCCAAGGGCCTGGAGCCAACCCGTTACGGCGACTGGGAAAAAGCCGGCCGCTGCTACGACTTTTAAGCGCCGAAACCGCAGGGTAACCGGCAGGACCCGTTAGCGCCTGCCGCCCGCCAGTCGCACCGAATCCTTGTGCCGGCGCAGGCGGTACATGGCGATGACGCCCAGATAGGGGCCCGCCGCCAGGAAGGCGAAGGACCATTGCCAACCGATCCAGTCGGCGAAGACCGGCACCAGATGGATCGTCAGCACCGTCAGCAGAAAACCGACGCAGGTCTGGACCGTCACCATGGTGCCGATCAGATAGGGATCGGCGAGTTCCATGACGCTGGCGGAGAATTGCGCGCTGTCCGCGACAACCGAAATGCCCCAGACGATGAACAGCGGCGCGGCGATCCAGGGTCCCATCCCGAAGACGAAACCGCTGAGCAGGGCGCAACTGCCGCTGATCCCCATCGCCAGCATGGTCAGGGTCGTCCGGCCCATCCGGTCGGCGAACAGGCCGCCCACGACCGATCCCAGCGCGCCCGACGCCACGGTCGCGAATGTCAGGCCCAAGGCCCAGGCTTCGGCATTGGCGATGCCCGGTGCGCGACGAAAACTCTCCAGCAAAAAGACACCGGCCCAGGACCATAGGGCGTAGAGCTCCCACATATGGCCGAAATAGCCGAAATTGGCGAGCCGCAGCGCCGGTCGCGTCCAAGCCTGTAGGGCGAAGTGCGGTTGAAAGGGAACCGGCGGTTTTTGCCCCGGCCCCAAGGCGACCAGGAAAATGAGGCCGGCGCTGGCCAGGGCCGCCCCGGACGCAATCAGCATCGTCAGCCGCCAGTCCAACCCGCCGGAGAGATTGATCAGATGCGGCGCGGCGGAGCCCAATGTCAGCGCACCGACGAGAGAGCCCACCAGCAGCCCCATATCGCCGCGCACCCAGGTCGCCGCCATTTTCATCCCCACCGGATATATCCCCGCCATCGCCATGCCGACGATAAAACGCAGCATGGGCACCGCCGGAGAATTCGGGTCGACAAAAACGATGATCAGGTTCGCGCCCGCCGCCGCGAAGGCGGAAGCAGCGAAGAGGCGGGTCGGCCGCCAGCGGTCCGCCAGTCCGAACAGGGCGCTGAGAAGGGTCCCAGCCACAAAGCCGAAGGACACCATGCTGCTGATCAGCGACGCCCGGTCGTCGGTCAATCCGTAGGCGGCTTTCAATTCCGGGATCACCGCGGTCGAGGAAAACCACAGAGACAGGGCGAGAACCTGGCAGAGGATCAAGAGGGAGATGGCCGTCTTCTTACCAGAAAGATCGGGAAGGCGCAGACCCGCCAGCCGGCGGCCCAGCCCAAAACGGGACGGGCGCGGCGGATCGAAATAGGAACGCCCAGCGGATCGTTCCGAACCTTCTTCAGTCGTTTCGTCCCGTGGCTCGCTCATGCTCCGACGCTACAGGGATGCCACCGGTTTCGGCAATTGAACAATTCGCGACAGGCAGCGGGCGTCAGAAAAGCGCCGGATTCAGCGGCGATGCCGCGGTCAAGCCGCCATCCACGGTGTAGCACTGCCCGGTCGCAAAGGCGGCATCGTCAGACGCCAGCCAAACCGCAAGCGCTGCAATGTCGGCGGGACGGCCCATGCGTCCGGCCGGATGACGGCGCAGAGCGTCCCGTTCCGCCACGGCGGGGTCGTCCGCCACCGCGAAGGCCGCGTCGGCCATGTCCGTCATGATCCAGCCCGGACAGATCGCGTTGCAGCGCACCGCCGGACCGTGATCCACCGCAATAGACCGGGTAAGTCCGTGCACGAAGGCTTTGGAGGCATTGTAGAGCGCCATGCCCGGGTCCGCCGCATTGCCGGAGATCGACCCGATATTGATAATCGACGCCCCGTCCGCCAGCACCGGAATGAAAGCGCGGCACATCTGGAAAACGCCCTTTGCGTTGACGCCCATCAGGCTGTCCCAATCTTCATCGGTCGTTTCGGTGACGGGCTTTTCGATCTGAATGCCGGCATTATTGACGAGCGTCGTGACGGAGCCGAGTTTCTCCTGGGCCTCCGCCAGCAGGGCCTGCACCTCCGGCGCGGAAGAGACATCCGTCCGGACCCAATGAACCGCTTCCGGCAGATCGCCACGGCCGCCGCGCCCGCAGGCCAGCACCTGCGCCCCGTCCGCCAGAAAACGGTCGACAACCGCCCTTCCGATTCCCTGCCGGCCGCCGGTGACCACCGCGCATTTTCCCAAAAGGCGCGTCATCCGTGCGCGACCATCACATGCCGGATCGAGGTATAGGCGTCCACGGCGTGGACCGGCGGCACGGGTAGCGCGCGCCCGCCCTCAGCCAGTTCGCCATCCGTCGGGATCTCGATATGCATAGACTTGCCTTTCCGCCCAGTCCCGCGCCCTGCCGGGCGGGTCCGCCTATAACTTCATCTGCTGAACCTGCGCCGACAATCCGCCGTCGATCACCCAAAGCTGGCCGGAGGCGTAGCGCGCCTCGTCCGAGGCCAGCCAGTTCACCAGGTTGGCAATGTCGTCGGGCGTGCCGTAGGTCCGCGTCGGGTGCACGTCGCGCACCGCCTGTTTCAATGTTTCGATGGTGCCGCCGCCCCCGCCCGACCCCTCGCCTTCGAAAAAGCTCTGCAGCATCGGCGTGTCGACATAACCGGGGCAGATGGCGTTGACCCGGATCCCCTCCGGCCCATGGTCGCAGGCCATCGCCCGGGTGAGCGCGTGCACCGCCCCCTTCGTCGCGCAATAGGCGGCAAGGCCGGGATCGGCGATGAAGCCGTCGTAGGAACCGAAATTGATGACACTGGCCGCACCGGACTTCCGCAGCAGGGGAAGCGCGTGTTTCGCGGTCAGGAAGGCGCCGGTAACATTGATGGCGAAGATCCGGTTCCACGCCTCCAGCGTCGTGTTCTCGATGGTTTCCTCAATCTCGATCCCGGCGGCATTCACCAGAATGTCGAGCTTTCCCCACTCCGCATCGATGCGCGCCATCGCATCGACCGCCGCCTCTTCCGAGGTCACATCGTAGGAGACCCCGCGCACGCCTTCGGGCGGATCTTCCCAAAGAGCCAGATCGGCGGCCACGACCTTGGCGCCCTCTTTTGCAAATCTTGTGCAGATGGCGCGCCCGATCCCGCCGGCGCCGCCGGTGACGAAGGCCGTCTTTCCGTCCAGCGCGCCCATCAAGCCCCCGCCGCCTGGTTATAGGCGTCCAGCACGAGCCCGTGAAAATGGTGTACCGCATGTTCCGATTTTCCCGAACCGGACGGATCGTGCACGATCCGCCCCTGGCTGAAGGCGGGGCTTTCCATGCCGTGCTGAACGCTTTCGACCAGGGCGATGTCTTCGGCCTGCAATACATCGTCGATATAGCGGATCGCCTCTTCCTCCGCCGCTGTCGTCTCGGCGCTTTCGAAGAAGAAGTCGTAGGTCTCCAGCGTGCGGTCCGGCCCGACGGGGATGATATGCATGACGATCATGTTCCCCCTGCCGGGATAGCGCATCAGGCAGGTGTTGGGCCACAGCCACCAGACGGCGTGGTCCGTCACCGTGACTCCATCAACCGAATAGGCCGTGTTGGCGTTTTTGCCCGCCTCGGCCATATGGCTGGAATAGATGCCGTGCGTGGTCACCCGGTAAGTATCCATATCCACCAGGGTCACGAAGTCCTTGTGCGCGACCGGACAGTGATAACATTCCAGGAAATTATCGACGACGTTCTTCCAGTTGGAACGGATGTCGTAGGTCAGCCGGTGCGCGAAGGTCAGATCCCCGATATCCGGCGCAAACCGGGTAATCTCCCGCGCCAGATCGCCGCTCTGCGCCGCGAGCGGCGCGGCCTTCGGATCCAGGTTCACATAGATGAAGCCGCAGAACTCCTCCACCTGAACCGACTCCAGGCAGATCTCGCCGGTGTCGAAATCCTTCAGGTGTTCGGTATTGGGCGCACCTTTCAACCGCCCGGTCAGATCGTAGGTCCAGGCATGGTAGGGACACATCAGCCGCTTCACCGCCCCTTCGCCGGACAGGATCCGGTGCGCCCGGTGCTTGCAGACATTGTAGAAGGCGCGCAGCACCCCATCCGCACCACGCACCGCGCAGACCGGGTGACCGGCGACGTCCACCGCGACATAGGCGCCGGGGGCGGCGAGCTTCTCCCGGTGGCAGACCCACTGCCAGGACCGTTTGAAAATGGCGTCGCGCTCCAACTCGAACCATTGCGTCTTTGTATATGCATCTGCATGCAATGACAGAGAACGAGCCGGGTCCACATCGTAACCCTGGGCTATTCCACGAGCGGTCCCGGCGCTGAAAGCTTGGCTCTGCACGTCTATTCCTCCAATGGCGGAAAACGGTTCCGCGCCGCGGCGACCGTCCAATCCATGTGATTGCGGACATATTCGTTGTTGGCGTCACGGGGCGGCGCATAATCCCAATGGACACGGGTTCCGGTCTCCATCGCGGCATGGACGGTCTGGCGTCGCCGCTGATCCGCGACAACCGCCTTGCGGAGCGCCGCCTCGTCCCAGCGTTCGGCAACTTCTTCCGCGAAGGCGCGCGCCTGCGCCGCGTAATCGGGATGTTCCGCAAGGTTCTCCCGCTCCATCGGATCGCAGGACAGATCGTAAAGCTGCGGCGGATCGGTCGCGCAATGGACGTATTTCAAGCCGCCGCGCCGGATCATGAAAACCGGGTGAGAGGTCATTTCCGCGCAATACTCGCCTATCGCCGTATCCGACGCGTCCTCCGCCCCGGTCGCCAAAGGCCAGAGCGAGCGGCCGTCCAGCGGGTCGGCCGCCTCCGGCGTCGCGCGCCCGTCCAGCCCCGCGATTTCCAGAAATGTCGGCAGCAGATCCACATGGGCGCAGGCGTTGGGCACGGCGCGGTGCGCAACGCCCGGTCCCGCGACGATCAGCGGAACGCGGACAGACTGTTCGAAGAAGGACATTTTGTACCACAGGCCGCGTTCGCCCAGCATGTCGCCATGGTCGGAGGTGAAGACCACCACCGTGTTCTCCGCGAAACCGGCTTCCTCCAGCGCGGCGACAAGTTCTCCCACCTTACTGTCGACGAAGGTCGTATTGGCGTAATAGGCCTGCCGCGCGTTCCTGATTTCCGCGTCGCTCGGCGGTTGTGTATCGGCCTCTATCCCCGCCGCGATTCGGGCGGACAGGGGGTCTTCTACCACGTCATCCGGCCCGGTTGTCGGCAGATCGATGGAAGACGGGTCGTACCGGTCCCACCATTCAGGCCGCGCCACATAGGGATCGTGCGGATGGATGAAGCTGACCGCCAGGCAGAACGGCGTATCGCCGTCGCGCGCATAATCGAAGATGCGCCGCTTGGCCGCGAACGCCACCTCTTCGTCATAGTCGATCTGAAAGGTCGCGGCGGCGGTGCCCGCTTCGCGCACCGATTCCATGTTGTGATACCATTTGCCGATCCGTGCGCCGGCATTCTCCCAATCCGGGGTCCAGGCGAAGTCGGACGGATAAACGTCGGTCGTGACGCGCTCGTCGAACCCATGCAACTGGTCGGGCCCGATGAAATGCATCTTGCCGGACAGGCAGGTGCGATAGCCCATCAGGCGCAAATAATGCGCCAGGGTCGGGATGCTCGCGGGAAACTCGCTGGCATTGTCGTATGCGCCGATCCGCGTCACCAATTGCCCGGACATCAGGCTGAAGCGCGCCGGCGCGCAGAGGGGGGAGTTGCAATAGGCCGCGTCGAAGCGCGCGCCCCGTGCGGCCAGACGGTCCAGATTGGGCGTCTGCACCACCGGATGGCCATAGGCCCCGGTGAAATGCGGCGCCAGCTGATCGGCCATGATGAAAAGTATGTTAGGCGATTTTCGCGTCATTCTTCGCTCCCCCCTGCTGGGTGAACTCTAAGCGAGCAGCATTCCTCTGGATTGATGTTAATCGTCATTTAATCTGCAATAATCGACATCTCAAAGGAACAGAGGGAGGGATCGCCGCATGGCCGGGACGACCTGCGCATTGGGCATGCTGTTGCTGCCGGAATTCAACGCCCTGGCCGCGACCGCTTTCATCGACCCGTTTCGCGCCGCGAACTATCTGCACGGATCGATCCTGTACAGTTGGCCGATGCTCTCGGTGAACGGGGGGCCCGTTTCGGCCAGCAACGGCATGGAGATCGGCACCGAACACGGCATCGCATCCGCACCGCCCGCCGTCGATTTTCTGATCGTGAACGCCAGTTGGGCGCCGGAACGATCCCGGACCCCGGCGCTGCAAAACGGCCTGCGCCGGGCCGCCCGGGCCGGCGTCGTTCTGGGCGGGCTGGACACCGGCGCGTTTGTGTTGGCCTATGCCGGCCTGATGGCGGGCCACCGCGCGGCGGTGCATTACGAGCATATCGCCGCCTACCGCGAACTGTTTCCCGACAGCCCGATGGACGAGTCGCTTTTCGTCATAGACCGGGACCGGATGACCTGCTGCGGGGGTTTGGCGGCGGCGGATCTAGCCTTGGAAATCATCCGCCTGCAACACGGGATCGATCTGGCCAACGCCGCGGCGCGGTTCATGTTTCACGAAAGATTGCGGTCCGGCGAGGAAGGCCAGCTGCCGACCACCCGCGAACCTGTCGGCTACGCCGCACCGAAACTGCTGCGCGAGGCCATCGTACTGATGGAGCGCACCCTGGAACATCCGTTGAGCATCGGGGACATCGTCGCGGAGGTCGGCCTGTCGCAGCGGCAGTTGGAACGGTTGTTCAAGACCCATACGGGCGTGACACCGCTGCGTTACTATGTGGATGTGCGCCTGGACCGGGCGCGCGGCCTGGTGACCCAGACGGATCTTCCGATTGTCGAGGTGGCGGCCGCCTGCGGCTTCGGCGGCGCGGCCCAATTCACCCGCGCCTATAAGAGGCGGTTCGGCCTGGTGCCGCGCCAGGATCGGATCAAGGGGCGCGTCCCGCTACAGTTCCGGTCCTTCCCCAGCCACGCGGGGCTTTAGAACCGCCCGGTTCGAAGGAAGCGAACGGTCGCCGCGATGGTTTCGGACGCCTGCAGAATCCCGTTGTGCGGCGCGTCGACCGTCAGCGTACCGGCCGCACCGGAAAGCGCCGTCTCGGAAACGGCGACTGCTCCGTCGTTCGGGCCGCCATGAAAGGGGTGATGGTCGCGAGTCCAAGACCAGTCGCCGGCAATGATGCCGAACGGATGGTCCAGGGCCGGAATGTCCTGGGCGTTTTCCGGCGCAAGCTGCTGACCCGCCTCGCCGAAGACCGCTTTGAAAGAGCTGTTATCCTTCAGCCTGCCGGCTATCGCGGACCCGGTGCTGGGCGGCGCGATCATCAGAACCCGCCCGACATCGATCCTGTTCGCCCAGGGGCCCGGCCTGGCCAGGGCCATGCGAAGAACCAGGCCGCCCATACTGTGCGTGACGAAGGAAACCGTCTTCGCCCCTTCCACCGAATCGAGCAGAGCGGACAAGGCGACCGCATGCTCATCGATGGAACGGCGCGTACTGGGATAACGGATGGCGACAGCGTCGTATCCCACGTCGTTCAAGCGCTTTTCGATCTCGTCGAACGGTTTGCGGGAGCTTGCAATACCGTGGATGAGAAGCACCAGGTGATCGGAACGCGGCTGGAGTCCTTTCTCCTCGACAATCGCCTGAAACTGGTTGCGGCACTGATCGAAGCTTCCCCAGGCGTGCCGCCGGTCATCCGGATCCAACAGGCGTGAATGGCCGGTGATGACGTTTGTTTGGATCTTCCATCCCGCAAAGACCTGTCTGTCCTGCCAGAACTGAAAGCCGCCCAGGGTGCGCACTTCAAGATTCGGCGGTGCATCCCGCCAATCCGCGAGAGTCCCCCTGGCGTCCAGGGCGTAGGCCGCCCCCGCACCCGCGCACAGGACAGCCGCCGCGGCCGCAATGGCGCGCGAGCGCGGCGTCATGCCGCCCGCTCCACAACCCGCCGTGTCGGCATCGCCGTCAGCCCCTCAATTCAATGAACACCGTTCACATTAATTAATATGAACACCGTTCACATTCAAGATCCGCCATGGCCGGCAGTGCTGGCCGGACCTATTTCGGCAATGATGACAATTTGCCGGGGAATCCGATCCCCGGCGTCAGTTTCGGGTCATCGACCGGCGCGCCATAAGCGGTTGCCGCGGGGATCACCCCGGCCCAGACGGGGAGCGCATAATCCTCGTCATCATCGACCGGCGGTCCGGTCCGCACCTTGGCGGAAGCCTGCTCGATCTCCATGGTCACCACCGTGGTCGCCTTGAGTTCCTGCGCGGTGGAAGGACGGATTTCCTCCCAACGGCCGGGGAACAGACCGTCCATCATCACCTTCAGCGCCGCGTCCTTTTCCGCCGCGGATTGCACGGCGTGGGCCGTGCCATAGGCCATGGCCGAACGGTAGTTCGCGCTGTGGTGAAAGCCCGAGCGCGCCATGACCCAACCATCGAAAAGCGTCGCGGTGACACAGACCGGAATGCCCGTCTTGACGGTGCGCAGCATTCGGCTGGCCGACGAACCGTGCCAAAAAAGCCGCTCGCCCTGGCGCCAGACCAGGGTCGGCGTGACATAGGGCTGCCCGTCGATCACATAGCCCACGTGGCTGATCGGCGTCGCATCGATCACCGCGAAGACCGCTTCCTTGTCATAGCTGCCGCGCAGATACACCCGGCGGACCTTGTTGCGTTCCGTTACGGTGTAGGACGGCATGTCCATGGCCGGTCTCCCTTCAAGGCCGCGCGTATTTGATGAACGGCGTTTTCACGCCGATCCGGTCGTAGAGCAGGCGGGCGGTTTCGTTGAAATCCTGAGTCATCCAGTAGACGGCGGGCACGCCCGCCTCGTCCGACTTGGCGTAAACCGCCTCGATCAACGCGCGCCCGACCCCGCCGCCGCGGCAGGAGGGATCAACGAACAGGTCCTGCAGATAGCAGATGTTCTCCACCCGCCAGCAGTGCCGATGGAACACATAATGAACCAGACCGACGGCGACGCCGTCCCGCAAGGCGAGCAATCCTTTAAACTCATGCGGATCGCCCGCGTTACCCCCCAGAATCCTGGCGAAGGTCGTGCGATACACTTCCTCCGGCACCGTGGTCTCGTAGAATTCCAGATAGCCGGTCCATAACCGCCGCCAGACCGCCTCGTCGGCGGACTCTAAAAACCGAATCTCAACTTCACTCATAGCCTTTGCACACTCCAACAATTGGTCCTTTTGCTTAAGATGTGATTGGCATGGTCCAAAGAACCATTCTTGCCATACTGATAGGGCCATTCTAGAAAGGCCGTATGTTGGACCAGGAAATACGCCGAACCGCAAAGTCAGCGCTGCTGCCCATCGCCCTGGAGCGGGCATCGGAGGAACCGTTGCACCGGCAACTGTACGAACAGTTGCGCGAAACGATCCTAACCGGCCGCCTGCAGGCGGGCGCGCGCCTGCCCGCCACCCGCACCCTGGCGCGGGATCACCGGATATCGCGTAACACCGTCACCGCCGCGTTCGATCAGTTGTTGGCCGAAGGTTATATCGAAGGCCGCGTCGGCGCGGGGACCTTCGTCTCCAGCGAATTGCCCGAAGAAGCCCTGTCGGTCCGCGGCATGGGACGCAACCCGGCGAGCGGCGAAGCGCCCGTCGTTCAATCCGCGCCGCGCCAGCGCGGCCTTTCGCGCCGGGGCGCGCAACTCGCCGGATTGCGGCGGCGGCGCAACCGCCAGAGCCTGGCCTTCGCCCCCGGCGTGCCGGACCTCAACAGTTTTCCGTTCGAAATCTGGACGCGGCTGATGGCGCGGGCCTGGCGGCGACCGCCGATGGACCTGATGGCGAACACCGAACCCGCGGGCTATATGCCGCTGCGCCGGGCCATCGCCGACTATGTCCGCACCGCCCGCGGCGTGCGCTGCGAGATCGAACAGGTGATCATCGTCTCCGGCGCGCAGCAGGCGATTGGGCTTGCCGCGCATGTCCTGCTGGACGAGGGCGACCGGGCCATTGTCGAGGATCCGGGCTATCCCGGCATCCGCGGGGCCTTGATGGCGGCGGGCGTTCAGGCGGTCCAGGCCCCGGTCGATTCGGAGGGTCTGAGCATCTCAATCGGTGAGGAAAAGGCCCCGGACGCGCGTTTCGTCTGTGTCGCGCCGTCGCACCAGTATCCGTTGGGCGTGACCATGCCGCTCAGCCGCAGGCTGGCCTTGCTGGAATGGGCCCAGCGTGTCGACGGCTGGATCATCGAAGACGATTACGACAGCGAATACCGGTATTCCGGAAAACCGATAGCCGCCTTGCAGGGATTGGACCGGGACGACCGGGTCGTCTATGTCGGCAGCTTTTCCAAAACCATGTTCCCATCCCTGCGGCTGGGTTATCTGATCGTGCCGCCGGACCTGACGGATTCCTTCCGCTTCGCCCGCGCGGCGCTGGACGATCACCCCTCCACCGTGGCGCAGCCCGCGCTTACCGCCTTTATCGAGGACGGCTATTTCGCGGCGCACCTGCGGCGCATGCGAAAGCTTTATGCCGACCGGCAGGCCCTGCTGGTGGGCGAGGCGGACGCGCATTTCGGCGGCGCGCTGACCATCGCCCCGGCGCAGGCCGGCATGCACCTGCTTGCCCGGCAGACGCCCGCGCTGACGGTGCGCATGGACGATATCACGGCGACCCGGCGGGCGGAGGAGGCGGGCATTTCCGTCTCCCCCCTGTCGTCCTTCTTCCACGAATATCCGGCGCAACAGGGTCTGATGCTCGGCTACGCCGCCGTTTCCGAAAAGGAGATTCCGAAGTCCGTTCAAAAGCTGGCGCAGGCCCTGGGAATTTGACCGCGATCTTTCCCATGGACGGAGAAATCGTCCTGTTCGATACCGAGTTCACGGCCTGGGAGGGCAGTGCGCAACGAAGCTGGTCGGAACCGTGGGAGCACCGGGAACTTGTGGACATCGGGGCGGTGCGCGTGCAGGCGGCTACTTTTACCATCGTCGCCGAGTTTCACCGGATGACCGTGCCGTATGTTAATCCCAACCTGTCGGACTATTTCACGGCGGTAACCGGAATCACGCAGCAGGATCTTGAGGCGAAAGCCGTTCCCCTTGCCGACCTGCTGGCGGATTTTCATACTTTCTGCGAACCCGCGCGGATGATCGCGTCGAACGGCTGGGACGACAAAGTGCTGTACGAAACCATCGGCTTGAACGGGCTAGACACCGCTCCGTTCACGCGCCCCTTCCTGAACCTCCGCCTCCCCATTGCGGAAATACTCCAGATGAACAAAGCGGACACGACGACAAGCAAACTGCCCATATTCGCGGGCTTGGAACCGCAGGAAAAGGCGCATAACGGATTGGACGACGCCAAGGCGCTTGCCCGCGCACTCGCTAAATTACGCAGCGACGGCAGGCTGTGACGCCGCCTTCCGCCACGACCGGAATCTATTCCTGCAGCGCTGGGATATCCTTGTAAAGATCCAGGGCTTCGGGATTGGCCAGCGCTTCCTGGTTCTTGACCGTCCGCCCGTGCACCACGTCCCGCACCGCCAGTTCCGTGATCTTGCCAGATTTGGTGCGCGGTATATCCGCCACCGCCACGATCTTGGCCGGCACGTGCCGCGGCGTGCAGTTGGTTCGGACGCGCGTCTTGATCTGTTTTTCCAGATCCTCCGTCAGGTCGGCCCCGCCGGCCATCCGGACGAACAGCACCACGCGGGTGTCGTTGTCCCAGTCCTGGCCGATGACAATGCCTTCCAGGATTTCCGGAAAGGTTTCCACCTGGCGGTAGATTTCCGCCGTGCCGATCCGCACACCGCCCGGGTTGAGCGTGGCGTCGGAACGCCCGTAGACGATGATGCCGTCCTGCGCCGTCTGTTCCACGAAATCGCCGTGGCACCAGATGTTGTCGTACTTTTCGAAATACGCGCCCTTGTAGCGCGCGCCGTCCTCGTCGTTCCAGAACATCACCGGCATGCAGGGGAACGGCTTGCAGCAGACTAACTCGCCTTTCTCACCGCGCACCGGTTTGCCGTCATCGTCGAAAACCTGCACATCCATGCCCAGCCCCAGGGCCTGAATCTCACCGCGCCAGACGGGGCCCGCCGGATTGCCCAGCATGAAACAGCCGACGATGTCCGTTCCGCCGGAGATCGAGGCGAGCTGCATGTCGGATTTGATTTTCCCGTACACGAAATCGAAACTCTCCGGGACCAGCGGCGAGCCGGTGGAGGTCATCGCCTTCACGCTGGAGAGATCATGCGTCTTCTTCGGTTCCAACCCGGCCTTGTTGATGGCGTCGATCCATTTCGCCGATGTGCCGAACAGGGTCATCTTCTCCGCATCCGCGAAGTCGAACAGAATGTTGCCGTCCGGCGCGAAGGGCGATCCGTCGAACAGCAGCAGCGTCGCCTCGCAAGCCAGGGCCGCGACCAGCCAGTTCCACATCATCCAGCCGCAGGTGGTGAAATAGAAGACCCGGTCGTCCGCCTTGGTGTCGGAATGCAGCAGATGTTCCTTCACCTGATTGATCAGCGTGCCGCCCGCCCCGTGCACAATGCATTTCGGAACCCCGGTCGTGCCGGAGGAATACATGATGTAAAGCGGATGGTTGAACGGCATCTGCGCAAACGCGATCTCGTCCGCCCGGTAGGGTGCGGTGAAGTCCGCCAGGGTCACGGCCCCGGGAACCGAGGAGACGTCCGGCGTCTCCGCGATCAGCGGCATCACCACCACCCGCTCCACGCTGGGCAGGCCCGGCATGAATTCCTTTACCCGCGGCAGGGAGTCTATGGTTTTGCCGTTGTAGAAATACCCATCTGCGGTAAATAGAACCTTCGGCTCCGTTTGGCCGAACCGGTCAAGCACGCCGCGCACCCCGAAATCCGGCGAGCAGGAGGTCCAGATCGCCCCAAGCGAGGTTGCCGCCAGCATTGCGGCGACCGTTTCCGGCATATTCGGGACGAAGCCGGCCACCCGGTCGCCAGGCCCGACGCCGGCGGCCTTCAGGGCCTGCGCCAGACGGGAAACCAGATCGTAAAGCTCCCGCCAGCTCATCCGGCGCTTCACCCTGTCTTCCGACCAGAACACCATGGCGTCGCCGTCGTCGCGCCGGCGCAGCAGGTTTTCAGCGAAGTTCAGCCGGGCGTCGGGAAAAAACGCGGCGCCGGGCATCTTGCTCCCGTCGGCCAGGATGCGCCCGCCCTTGGTCTCGGCGACGATCCCGGCATAGTCCCAAAAGGCGTCCCAGAACTTCTCGGCCTCGGTGACCGAAAACGCATGCAGCGCGGCATAGCCGGGAAGCGACACGCCATAGCGGGCTTCCAATATGCCGGTGAAGGCGGTGATGTTAGCCTGGGCGACGCGGTCGGCGCTGGGCTGCCACAAGGGTTGGGTCATGATCGCTCGGTTCCCCCTGAATGAAGCACGGACAAGGACTTGTTCCGGCTGGACTGCTTGTCGAATTCGGGGCGTTGGGATAGCACGCTGATAGGGCCTGTCCAAGCCGTCTTGGCGCGCGGAACGCCCCCGGAGCCATTTTGGTCAGCAGCACGAACAGTCTGAAAACAAGCGCCTCCGCGCCGGTGACCGGGGCGGCCTGGATGATGGGATCTGCGATCCTGTTCGCCGCGATGAACGGGGTTGTCCGCGTGGCGGCGGATCTGGACATGCATCCGTTCCAGATCGCCTTTCTACGCTCTGTCTTCGCGCTGGCCTTCATGCTGCCTTTCTGCATGCGGGGCGGCGTCGCGGCCTTGAAGACCAAGCGCTGGAAACTCTATCTGCTGCGCGGCGGCGCGGCGTCGACCGCGATGCTGTTCTGGATGACGGCCATCGCGACGATGCCGCTGGCCGAGGCGACCGCGATCAGCTTCACGGCCCCCTTGTTCGCCACCGTCGGATCGGCGCTGATCCTGAAGGAAACCGTCCGGGCGCGGCGCTGGAGCGCCATTCTGTTCGGATTCGCAGGCGTGATGATCATCCTGCGTCCGGGTTTCCAGACGCTGGAGCCCGGCGCGCTGGCGGCGTTGGCGGCGGCCTGCGCCATGGCGACCGCGGCGCTCTGCATCAAGGCGCTGACCAATACCGAACCGGCCCAGCGGGTGGTGTTCTACACCTCGCTGATCCTGACCGTCGCCACCTTCCCCTTCGCCTTCAGTGTCTGGACGCCGATGGATATGGATTTCTGGGGGCTCGGCGTCGCGCTGGGTTTCTTCGGGGTCACCGCGCATATGTGCCTGACCTATGCCTTCAAGGCGGCGGACGCCTCGCTGGTCATGCCGTTCGACTATACGCGCCTGCCATTCGTGGCGCTGGTCGGGTGGCTTTTCTTCGCGGAAACCGTGGCGTGGATCACCTGGGCGGGCTCGGCGCTGATCATCGGCAGCGCCCTCTACGTCGCCTATCGCGAACGCGCGCTGGCCCAGCCGACCACGAAAGCCGAACCACCGCACTAGTTTGGGGCGCTACGAAACTACTTCACCAGATACGATGATGTTCCGCACCTTTTACGAGCGCTGATCTAATACCGAATTTATCTGCTTGCTCATCAAGCGTTCAAGAAAGTCATCGATTTTTGACAGGTCCGCCATGTGGTGTAGGTCTACTGTCTTATCTGCGTCCCGAAGAAGCTCACAATACTCATCACGATTTTGTCGTATCAGCTCATGTAACGGTGTTCCGGGGAACCATACGTTGTAGCGTTGGCAAAGCAAAAAATAACAAAGTGCTCGCGAGGTCCGTCCGTTTCCTTGGGCAAAAGGATGTATCCAGTTCATCCGCCAAAGCGCATACGCCGCCGCTCGTATGGCAGTTCCAGTCTCGTAGAGCTTATGAAGATTGATGAGAAAGTCCGCCATCCACGCCTCAACCTCTTGGTATGGTGGAGGCTGGTGGGCCGACCCATTGATCGCAACATTGTACTCGAACTTGTATCGGAAGACACCGGGGCGTGGGGAGAGATGGTGAACCGCATATAAGTTCAACTCACCTAGAAATGTAAGAGAGACCTTCGGTTTCCCCTGCGCTTGCCATAGCTGAAACGAAGTGTTCATAAAGTCGTACTGGCGCGCCAAATTTCTATGAACGAGCCAATTCGCCAACGGGTGGCCATCGTCAAGGTGTTTCAGCAAAAAGAAGTCCCCCAAACGCATGTTTAGGGGAAAATATCAGCCTAACTACTTAAGGTCTAGGAAGCGGGTCTGGTTGCCGAATTGACAGCTTCACGCACCTGTTCCTTCGTGCTGTTGTCCTTCTGCGGAGCATTGCCATAGGCAAAGCTAACCCGCTGTTCGGCGAACTCCTCCGGAGTCATTTTGTAATCTCTGATCTTTTCAACCAGATCAGCAAGTTTATCCGGCATATCGTCACCCCTCTGATTGCACCTAACTATAGCGCAAAAAACCACCAAAACTCAAGGGCTTAACTGAAAACGACACTTTCCCGTAAGCGATTCAATTCATTACGAAAACCAGATGGTAGTTATTTTTCATTGAATTTCTTTTCTTGTAGACAATCGATTTTCATGTTTCTCACTGCAAATACTGAATGCCGATGGATATGGATTTCTGGGGGCTCGGCGTTGCGCTGGGTTTCTTCGGGGTCACCGCGCATATGTGCCTGACCTATGCCTTCAAGGCGGCGGACGCTTCGCTGGTCATGCCGTTCGACTATACGCGCCTGCCGTTCGTGGCGTTGGTCGGGTGGCTGTTTTTCTCGGAAACCGTGGCGTGGATCACCTGGGCGGGCTCGGCGCTGATCATCGGCAGCGCCCTCTACGTCGCCTATCGCGAACGCG
>JANQIT010000048.1 GCA_028282025.1 Hwanghaeella sp.
TCTCGGGTTGGGCAAGGGTCCCAATGGGGCCCTTTTTTATTGGTAGGTGGAGACGGTGAACGGACCTGCCGTTCAGTCGGAAAGACGTTGTGAAACAACGGCTTGGAAACCTGGGAACGCAGCAAAGCGAGCACCCGAAATCCGGCTCCCGAAACCAAACAAACGCCCCTCCCACGGGGCGTTCTTGGTTTGGCGATAGGGGGGCAGGGTTGGCAAGGCGGGTCACAGATGAGTCTTATGGTTTAGCACCAAGGTAGCGCGTATTAGTCGCATCTATTAGGATAATACTCCTAGTACTTTTACTTTTTCTTAAGAAACACCTAGGATTACAATAAACGGCTTTTGGAGAATTTTACCCAGGCTTGCTGTCGGCTTGGATTCTTTGGGGTTGTCGTTTCCAAAGGCGACGTCTTGTTTGGGTACATATGTGGAAATCGTTGGTGTTGGGGGCGTTTTTAGGATCGCGAGGAGGCATTGTTGCTCTATCCAGCAGGAATTGCACGGATAGTATCGTTTGGGAATGTGTCTGTAACGAATGCGCTGGCTCAACTTACGGGGGTGGTTTTATGTTCGATCCTGGCCATCCTGTGTTGTTCCAAGTCTGTTCTTGCTGAACCGTTCTTGATTTCAGAGGCGGATCGGGCCTGGTCGGCTACGGCACCGCCTGTCCGGGTCGGCATAGACCCGAATTATGCGCCCTACAGCTATATTGACCGGTCCGGAGCGTTCCGCGGTCTTTCCATCGACATTTTCAACGAGATTTCCCGGATTACCGGGTTGAAGTTCGAAATGGTACCGGGGCTGACCTGGCCGGAGATTGTAACGGCAGCGCAGCAACGCTCCATCGATGTGGTGGCGACGATGGTCCAAACGGACGATCGTCTCCAGTATATGAACTTTACCGATATCTATATAGCGACGCCCCTCGCGGTGATGGGCCGTAAGGGCGACAATCGGATACTGAGCCAGAACGATCTTAATGGGCGTGTCGTCGCTCTTGTCGAACAGTATTCCTCCATGGAAAAGGTCCTGGCGGAAAACAGCGCGATTATTCCGAAGTTTGTTTCATCGCCCAGTGAAGGTCTAAAGGCCGTCGCATCTTCCGAAGCCGACGCCTATGTCGGGGTTCTGGGTGTCAGTACGCATCTTGCGCGGCAATTGGGGTTGGCGAACTTGCGCGTCTCCGCACGATATCCCGACCCCGGAGCCGGACAGAGAATAGCGTCCCGCACGGACATGCCGGAACTCGGCCGCATTCTCCAAAGCGCCTTGAACGCCCTCGACCCTGTTTTTCTGTCAAATGTATTTGAGAAATGGGTTCCTGTTTTCCGCGATCCCTTTTTGGAGCAACAGGTCATTCCGTTCGAGCTGACGGCCCTCGAGAAAGAGTGGCTTGCGGAGCAAGAAGAGATTTCCATTGGAACCATGAACGACTGGCCGCCCATGGATTTCGTCGATAATGACGGAAACCCGCGCGGCATAGGCGCCGACTTTATTCGCGCCCTGAACCGCCGGTTGGGCGGTAAGCTGAAGATAATCCCCGGACAATGGACTGAAATCTATGAGGACGCCCGCGAAGGCCGGTTAAATGCGATTGCCGGCATAACCCCGACTGAGGAGAGGGCGCAGCTTTTCGATTTTACATCCCCCTATGTCGTCATTCCGCATACGATCTTTGCCCATGAAGATGCGCCGTACATCGCGGACGTTACCCAGCTGAAAGATAAAAGGATTGCGATAGAGCGTGGTTTCTTCATTGCCGATGCGCTTAGAACCAAGGGACTGGGGATCGAGGTCCTGGAATTGGAAAACACACGCGCCGCACTCGATACTTTAATTCGTGGGGAAGCCGACGCCTATGTCGGGAACAGAGCTGTTGCAATCCACACAATGCAGGAAGAACTCATTACGGGGCTTGTGGCGCACAGCAATTTCGACGAAACGAAGTCGACCAACGCCTTTGCGTCTGCGAAAGGCAGCGGGCCATTGGTCGCCATTCTTGAAAAAGCGCTGAACAGCCTGACGCTTCGTGAGCGTCGACTTATTTTCAGGGAGTGGGTCGCACCGGATACATTCGATGGAACGCCGTTCGTCCTGACGCCGACTGAAAAGGAATGGCTGGCGGAACATCCTGTGATCCGTGTCGCCGCGGATAGAGCGTGGCAACCGATTGAATTCGTGGGAACGCAAGGCGTCTTCGAAGGCGTCGCCATAGATATGCTCGACGTTTTGGAGAAGATGCTCGATGTCCGTTTCGAGTTCGACTACACGGCGTCTTGGGATGAAGCCGTGGAGAAAGTGAAGGTCCGCGAGTTGGACATGTTCTCCGCCGTAGCCATTACACCTTCCAGGCAGGAGTTTGTCGATTTCACCGCTCCATATGCGTCGCTGCCCACGGTCATTTTTTCCCGCCGCTCCGATCCGGTCGGTCCGACAATCGAAGAACTGTCCAAAAAACGCGTTGCCGCGGTGCGTGGATATGCGGTTACGGAGTTCTTGAAAAATTCGCAACTGGACCTTGAGATCGTCAAGGTGGATGACGTTACGCAAGGTTTAAGACTTTTGTCTTCAAAACAGGTCGACGCCTATATCGGCAGCATACTTGTCACAGGGTATGTAATCCGAGAGTCCGGGCTTACCAATATCGTTGTATCCGGGCAGACGCCCTACGGGATAAATGTGTCGATGGCGGTACGCAACGACTGGCCGGTTTTCACGAAGATCCTCCGACGCGCGCTTGCTCAGGTTTCAGATCAGCAACGCTCGGAAGTCCTGGCGCGCTGGCTCAGCACGGAATTCAAGGAGCCACCGAATTATCAACGCCTGTTGATGATCAGCGCAGCCATGACCGTCCTGTTCTTTCTTGCGGGCGTTTGGATTTGGATTCTTCGAAAGCGCGCCGTGTTCTTGGCCGAAGATTTACGGGAAACCAACCATGAGTTGAGGCGCGAGATGCAGGAAAGGATCGCCGCTGAAAACACAGCCTCTGTCGCCAGCAAGGCGAAATCCGAGTTTCTTGCAAATATCTCCCACGAATTCCGAACTCCCCTGAATGCGATTGTCGGGTACATTGAATTGATCCGGTGGCGATTGAGAACGAAAGAGCGCGATGAGAAACTTCAAAGTTACACGGAAAATCTGAATACAGCATCTGTGCAGTTGAAATCGCTGGTGGATGAGACACTCGACCTTGTGGTCATTGAAGAAGAGTCCTTTACCCTCAACGAGACACGGTTTGCGGTTTCAACCCTGTTTTCCGAGGTCAAATCGCTTGTCGATCCGGCTGCGCAAAGCCGGGCCATCACCATCGCCTGGCAAGAAGCTTCCGATATCGACCTGGTTGCCGACTGTGACCGGCTGCGCCAGGTCCTTATCAATATTGTGGATAACGCGATCAAATACAGCCACGAAGGCGGCCGTATCGCTGTTTCGGTCGATACAAGGCGATCAGGATCGCTTTCAATCCTCGTTGAGGATTCCGGCATCGGGATGAACCAAGCGACGCTTGATCGCGTTCTCCGTCCGTTTACCAGGGGGGACGACCCCTTTATCCGGTCTTCGAAAGGCGTTGGCTTGGGATTGGCGATCTGTGAGCGGCTTGTCCGGTTGCATGGAGGGCAGCTCAAGATCGAAAGTACCGACGGTCAGGGCACGCGGGTTATCATTACCCTGCCAAGGACAGAATAAAGTGGTTTGCGTTTATTCTGGATCAATTGGGGCCGCTTCATCGGCCCGCTGGGAAAGAGGCGGGGCGTTGCAGCCTATTGGACGGCGGAAACCGCCCTGATCTTGTCCATGCCGCCGACCTTGGGGGCGTAGGATTCCCAAAACGGCTCCATGGCCTTTTGCCAGACCGCCCCGTCGACCTCTACCACCGTGGCGCCGTTCTCGACCGCCTTGGCAAGTGAGGCTTCCTGCTCCGCGGCGGCCAGGCCGTTGAAATAGGGAATAGAATCGGCGGCGGCGGCTTCGAAAACCTGCTTCTGCCGGTCTGTCAGGCTGTCCCAATAAGATTTGCTCATATACATCGCCCCCAGTGCATAGATATGGGCGGTCTTGCTGAAATAAGGGACGACTTCGAACAGCTTAAGGGCCTGGTATCCGGACATCGTCATGTCCATGTAATCGACAACGCCGGTCTGGAGGGCGTTGTAGGCCTCTGTAATCGGCACCGGAGTGGGGTTGGCGCCCAGGGACTTCCACAGATCGATGTGCAGCGGGCTTTGCAGCACGCGCATTTTCTTGCCTGCGGCGTCGCCTGGCGTCCGGATCGGTTCCTTGGCGATCACATGGCGCGCGCCATAGGTGATGAAGCCGAAGACCTTGAAACCCTGATTAGCGTAGAGCGCCTTGAAGCCGTCTCCGATCTCGCCCGTCATAACCGCGTCGATATGGGCTTGATCCCGGAACATGAAAGGCATGTCGAACAGGGCGCCTTCGGGAACCCATGTCGTCAGATTGGCGACCGTCGATAAAGCGCCGTGGATCGACCCCAGACGGATGCCTTCCGTGGTTTCCTTCTCCCCGCCAAGCGCCCCGTCGGTAACGATGTTGAAGTCGAACTCGCCCGGCAGTTCCCGGTTCACGATTTCCGCGAAACGTTTCCAGATCAGCGCCTGCGGCTTCTCCGGGCCATAGATCACCGCGATTGTGAATGGCTTTCCGTCGGCAAGCGCCGCCATGGAGGTAAGGCCGCTGAACACCATGACCGCGATGCCGATACATGCCGCGCGCATCGTGTTTTTCAGAACCTGTGTCATTTCGCACTCCATTTTCTTGTTCTTTGCACTCACCCTAGCTGGCGTTAGTTCGGATTCGGGGGCCTGTCAGGTCCCTATTTTACCGACGGGCATCAATCGAAGCCTGCAAGAAGCTGTCCGAGGCCGAGCGCGATGTCTGGAATGTAGGTGGTGAGCATAAGGGCGACAATGAGTGCACAGAGCAGTGGCGTCATCGCCTTGAAGGTTTCGTGAGCCGGGGTTCTTGATACTGCGCCAGTGATGAAGACGAGCATCCCGACAGGCGGCGTCAATCCGCCCAGCATCAGGTTCATGACAATCACGATCCCGAAATGAACCGGATCTACGCCCAGTTCGACCATCACCGGCATCAAAAGCGGGGTCAGGATCAGGACCGCTGCGCCGATATCCATGAACATTCCAAAGAACAGCATCAGAATATTGGCGATCAGCAGAACCACCCATGGTTCCTGTGAAATCCGAGCGGCCAGCTCGATTACCGTTTGAGGGACCTGCTCGGTCGCCAGGATAAAGGTAAAGGGGGCGGCGGCTCCGATCAGCAGGCCAACCATGGCGGCGTCGACGGCCGCCGCCCTCAGCGTCTGCCATAATGTGACGCCGTCATAGGCGCGGTAGACGGCGAGCCCCAGGAAACCGGTATAGACCACCGCCAGCACGCCGGCTTCCGTCGGGGTCACCACGCCGAACCGGATGCCGCCGATGATCAGAACGGCAAGCAGGAGTACCGGAAGGGCGCCGACAAAGGCGCGCCATCGTTCGGCGCCGGTCGCGCGGGCGACCGCCGCACCGTACCCGTGACGCCGCGAAACCGCATAGATGCACAGCATCAGGCAGAGTCCCATGAGAATCCCCGGCATGACGCCCGCAAGCCACAGGCTGCCGACCGATTGGTTGGAGACTGCTGCCAGGATCAGCAGGGCGACCGACGGCGGGATCACGTTGGGCAAGGTCGCGGACGCCGCGGTGACCGCGCAGGAAAAACCCGCCGTGTAACCGCGCTTCACCATCTGCGTCACCAGCAATTTCGCGCCAAGCGCTGCTTCCGAATAGCTTGAGCCGGAAATCCCGGCATAAAGACCGCTGGACAGCACATTGACTTGCGCGAAGCCGCCGCGGAAATGCCCCACCAGCGCGAAGGCGAAGTTCATAAGCCGGCTTGTCAGACCGCCGGCGTTCATCAGTGCGCCGGCGGCGATGAAAAGAGGAATAGCCAGAAGAAGAAACTTGCTCGACCCGTTCACCATGTTCTGAACGACCGCCGCGGGCGGCAGGACGCCCCCGGCCTCGTTCGCCATGAAGGCGGAAAAGACCATCGCAAAGGCGACAGGCGTTCCAATCGCCATGGCGGCGATGAAACACAAGGCCATGATCCAACCGGGATCGAAGCCCCGCAAAGAGATCAAGGCCCCGTCGTTGAAGGCCCAATAGAGTGCGAAGGCGGCCAGTACCGCCAGCGGTGCGCGCCAGGGGGCGCGGTCTTCCTCGAAACCGCGGACCGCGAGATATGTCAGCCCCAGGATGCAACTTACCGGGATCGTCGCGAACTTGACCCAGACAGGTAGGTTCAGGACGTGGTTGGTGCCTCCCACGGCCTGAATCAGGAACGTGCCGCCGAAAAGGAGCATCACCGTACTCAGCGCCACGACGAGTTCGGCGACGAAGTGCGTAACCTCCTTCACGGGCCTTGGCAGCGGGTCCACCAGGAAAGAGATCGACATATGCATCCGGGAGCGGTGCGCCAGCGGAATGGCCAGAAAAATGACACAGATGAACAGCCACTGCGCCGCTTCCGAGGCCCAGGTCAGCGAGCTGTTAAATCCATAGCGCCCGATGACGTTGGCGAAGACGACCGCGATCAGCGCCAAGAGGGCGAGGGCGGCGATCCCGCCGACAATCTCGTCCATCCAACCGAGCGCCCGCTTCACCGCACGTTGAACGCCGGCGGCACGTCCGACGCCCTTCAAACGCGATGCGTCCGTGCGCCCGGATGTCGATGGATCATCCACGGTCTCTCACCACTCCCTGTCCTCGGCTTCTTGCGGTGCACAGCAGCACGGAGGTTGGGTGTTGCGGGGTTAGCGGCCGACGGCAGTGCCATGGCTCTTTCCTGGATTCGCCGCTGATCGGACGCATCCGTCAAGCGTCCTTCTGTCAGGGGGACGGCTTTCCGATCAATTGTTCTGGATAATGGATAAGCGCGCCTGATGTCTACGAGACAGTTGACGCATTCCAGCTTCGCTGGTCAGTCGAAAATCTAACCAGGTTTGCGTTAACTCCTAACCTCTGAAACGCTCTCACCGTTCTGCCCGCTGAGAAGGCGGTGCGCCGCGATGTGGCCGGAAATGAAGACCGCCATTGACGTTGCTTCCGAAACACAATTCAAATGCAGTGCGAAGGTCGACTGCTGCAGTGCCGTTCATGGAGCCGAAATTCTGACGGAGCCCCGTATTCTATGCATTTCTCAAGCCCGGATGTCCTCTACGAGACTGCCGGGGAAGGTCATGGAACCGTTGGCCGGGCGGCCTTTGCTGCAATTTCACCTGGAACGCCTTCAGAAGTGCCGTTTGATCGATACGCTTGTCGTCGCCACAACCCAGGAGAATGAAGACGACCGGATCGTCGAACTGTGCGATACTCTGGGCGTCGCGTCTTTCCGCGGTTCGCGTGACGATGTTCTCGGACGTTTCAGCGAGTGCCACGATCGGTTCGGTGGCGATGTCATCGTTCGCGTAACGTCTGACTGTCCTTTGATCGACCCCGTTCTGAGCGACACAGTCATCGAATGGTTTTTGACAGGACCGGAGCAGCCGGATCTCGCCAATCTGGACTTAAGCCGGTTTCCGCGCGGCCTGGATACGGAGGTTTTCCGTTCAGAGGATCTGAAAACGGCGGCATCCTCCGCGACGGACCCTTTCGCGCGTGAACATGTCACCACGTATCTCTATTCCGATCCCGAAAGATACAAAGTCGCTCTTTTTACCAGCCCGATCTCCGCACCCTATCGTTGGTGTGTGGATGAGGCTGCGGACCTCGCCCTTGTCCGGGGAATCGTAGAGGGGGTGGGGAATGCCGAAATGGACTTCTCCTGGTTGGATTGTCTACGCTTTGTTGAAGCGAACCCAGCCCTGGCCGATATTAACCGGCATGTGTCTCAAAAAACGGCTGGGGTAAAGACGCCTCGTACTGTGCCGACGTGAGGTAGCGATCTCGCGGAGTTTATCTAGCGATTACGCGGACTTAACTTGGAGAACATCCGGCGTCCCGCCGGTCTGAGCCGGTCCGTCGTGAGGGCGGGCAATTGCTTCCGCAATCCATCGGTATGTTTCTCTCAAACCTTCCGCGAGTCGGATTCGCGGCTCCCAACCCAAGCGGGCGCGGACCAGATTGTTATCGCTGTTGCGTCCGCGCACGCCTCGTGGGGCGTTAAGATTGTAATGCCGGACCAGGGTGGCGCCGGCGATATTCTCGACAATATCCACCAAGCCGTTGATGGAGACCATTTCCTCGCTTCCGATGTTCAGCGGTTCCGAGACATCGGAGCCCATCAGCGTTAGCAGGCCGTCTATCGCGTCGTCGATATAGAGGAATGATCGAGTCTGCTCTCCGTCGCCCCAAATCTCTATACCCGGATCGCCGGTTCGAAGCGATGTGGCGACCTTCCGGCAGATCGCCGCCGGGGCCTTTTCCCGGCCGCCTTCATAGGTGCCATGCGGTCCATAAACATTGTGAAATCGGGCAATCCTTGTCTGGAGTCCGAAATCTTCTTCGAAATGACGGCACATGCGTTCGCTAAACAACTTCTCCCACCCGTAACCGTCCTCGGGCTCCGCTGGATAGGCGTCTTCCTCCCGCAGGCCCGGGTTGGCGGTTTCGTGCTGCTTGCTCGCCGCATAGACGCAGGCGGAAGATGCAAAGAAGTAGCGCTGGACGCCAACCTCTTGTGCGGATTGTAGTAGATGGGTGTTGATCAACACCGACAGCATGCACAGCGCCTTGTTGTTTTCGATGAACCCCATGCCCCCCATGTCGGCGGCAAAATTGAAAACGGTACGCGATCCCTTCAGAGCGCGCCGGCAGGCTTCCAAGCCCCTTAGATCCAGAACCTGATTGTCAACGTCGGGAAAAACTTGATGCCATTCCTGTACCGGTTTGACGTCGACCGCCCGAAGGTTGTTGAAGCCGAGCGTGCGCAGCCGCGCAATTAAGTGCCCGCCGATAAATCCACCGCCACCAGCAACAACGATTACGCCGGTGGACGCAATCTTCTCAAAACCGTACGCCAAAAATGCCTCCTCTGAGGGCCCCGTGTCCATTTCCAGTACCAGTTTAGTATGTCCGCCGGCCCAGCGCCAAGCCAACCGGAATCATCCTGCAAAATCCGCGCCTGCCTGAAGGCCCCTTTGTTCCAGCAGCATTTTTACATCGCGCCAGGCCGTCGTTGCGATTACGATAAAGGCGCGGGACAAGGTGCCATCTGGGTCCCCGATAGACTGGGAGGAGATTACAGCGCCTCCGTGTATTGTCTTACCGACGGAATCGTCCGTCGACGTGACGATCTGGTAGGATGTTAAACCGTGCCGGACCAAGACGCGCGTAAGCCGGTGCGCGAAACCGCCCGCTCCCCATAGGATGAGCGGCCTGCCTTGCGACAGGACTTTAATCCGAAGCATTTCGATGAACGGCGTGGCCATCAGATCCTCCACTATTGTGAGGCGTTCGGTTTGGGATAGATCTTTCCGCGAGATCCGCTCAACGGTCTCCAGGACGGATTCTACGGGGATGCCGTCCCCCATTGCAGGCCAAAGGGAATAGTATCGCCCTGTCGCCTGGAGACAGATTTGGAAGGCGCCAAGCGCCTCGGGCGGGCCGTTTCCAGATCCTGCCAAGGCGCGACGGGCCACGCCAGCAGTCAACGCAATTCGTCGTTCGATGTTTCGACTGTCATTCCGATACAACTCGACGGACGAGTCGGTCCAGGGTGCCACCCGCTCTCCATCCCAAATGTCGGTCCGGGCCGCCCCTAAACCCAACATCTTGCCATCCGCCAGCGCAATGTTTCGGGCGGCGTCATTACCTGTCCACACCGCCTCCCAGCCGCCTGCGGTGCGATATCCGTGAAATTGATGGACTAGTAAGCCGGCTGAACTTAGGTCGACGACCGATGCGCCGCGTTCCCTGGCCTTCCAGAGAAGCCAGTTGTCCCACGCTGTCCGTCCAATGACGATCGGGGGCATCTCCTCGAACAGCCCCTTTGAATAGACGAACAGGTCTATGGCTCCCAGGCCGTCCCACGCGGCCTCGTCGGTCTGCCGTCCTTCCACCGTGTCGAAAAAATCGCTATCCGGAATCGTGTCCAGGTCCGACGAGTCGATTGTGGCGCGCTGGGCTGTCAGAAGAAAATGTCTGTGTGTTTGCTGGCCCGTCATGAGGCTGCTGACATGCCGGATCGTCCTCACTAGCGCCGGCGTCAGAATGATGTCCGCATTGAGATAGGCGTAGCAGGGGGCGTCGCGGAAATTCTCCGCTTTCGCGAACACATCCCTCACCAGAGGGACGCCGTCAGAACTCTTCGATACCGTGGGGTGATGATGGAACCCGTAAGTCCGTGCGGCTTCACCGACCCCGATGTCATCACCCAGGACGAGGACTGGCAGATTTAGTAGCTTCCACGAGCGGAACGCATTGTGCTGCAACTCGGCTGGCGGGCCGGTAAATGCTTTGGGTGTGGTGAAAAAAAGGCACTCATTCATAAAAAAATTGCCATCGAACTATCTCTCGATATTATTTCTAGGATAGATAAACGCTAGACGATTCCACGTCCACATTTCGATCTTCCGGGAATCGGCCAAAGGGCGTTTTCTCGCTCATTCAAAAGTCCGAAAGTTCTATTTCATGGCCGCCGTCAGCGTTTTTGGTTTGGGCAAACTCGGTTCTCCACTTGCGGCGGTTCTTGCAGCGTCCGGCCATACGGTGTTCGGCTACGACGCCTCGGCTTCTGTCCGCAGCAAGCTCCGGTCGGGGGAAGCTCCTGTCCACGAACCTGGGTTGCAGGAACTTATCTCCGGCAATTTGGAACGATTGTTTGTCGTGGATACTGTCGGCGACGCGGTTTCTTCCAGCGCGGTTTCGTTCATTGTCGTGCCGACGCCAAGTGGCGAGGATGGCGGGTTTATCTGCGATTACGTTCTGGATGCGTGCGGCGCGATCGGATCGGCTTTGGCGTTCACGGACCGCCCGCATCTGGTGGTGATCTGCAGCACGGTGATGCCGGAAGCCATGGGCCGCCAGATAGCCCCGGCCTTGTCGAAGGCCGCTGGCGTTGAGATCGGCGGGCGTCTGAAAGTATGCTATAATCCGGAGTTCATAGCGCTCGGTTCGGTTATCCACGACATGCGAAACCCTGATATGGTCCTGATTGGAGAATCGGATCGCGATGCAGGCAGTATGCTGGTGGATGTTCTTTCGCCTTGCTGGGAGAATTCACCGCAAATCCATCGCATGTCCTTCGCGAATGCGGAGCTGACTAAAGTTGCGGTGAACGCCTTTGTCACGATGAAAATTTCCTTTGCGAATGTTCTTGGCGAACTGTGTGAAGGGTTGCCGAACGGCAATGTGGAGGCGGTCAGCAATGCAATCGGCGCGGACAGCCGTATCGGCAAGAAATACCTCAAAAGTGGATTAGGGTATGGGGGACCATGTTTCCCACGCGACAATCGGGCTTTCGAGCGGATATCGAAAACCATCACCGGAAAGCCGACGCTGGCGTCGCGGGTCGATGAGATCAACGAACGTCAGCCGGAACGCTACACGCAAGCTGTATTGAAGCAAACGAAGAAGGGCGACACCGTCGCGGTGCTGGGGGCGTCGTACAAGCCCGGGACCAGGGTCATGGAGGCTTCCCAAGCCTTGTCGGTAGCGAAGTCTCTGCAGGAGTACGGGCGGAATGCGATTCTGTTCGATGAACAGATCGGCGACTGTCCAGGCGGCGACCTGCCCGCCGAATATGGGGAATTGCGGTTCGATGGCGATCTGGCGGCCGTTGTCGAGAAGGCGGATGCTATTCTCCTCACCTTGGCGGATAGCGACTTGGCTGCGCAGTGCGAGCGTTTGGTTTCCAGGAAAAAAGCATCCGTGCTGGTTTTTGACATCTGGCGCATCATGCCCAACCTCGCGGAGATGAACCACGTAACCTATCATGGGAGCGGGTTGGGGCCGGTGTCGGTTGGCGAATAGGTCAATACACCCGCTTTACTTCATGCGTAGTCATCCCTGATCGGTGCGGGGCGTAACGGCAAGACAGTCAATTCGCGTGCATCGGGGGTCCTCAGGTTGTTCAGTGCATCCGCGTAGTTCGGCTTTAGTGTCAGGGCGCGCCGCCAAGCGATCTGTGCGTCCTCGCGGTTCCCGGATTGAGCATGACATACCCCGAGATTGTTGAAGATGTCGGCACGGTCGGAATCCACAACGAGCGACCGGTACAACTGCATGGCGTCGGCCGTGTTCTCCAATCGCAGGAGCGCGTTGGCCTCGTGAAACCGCCAACGCAATTCGTTGTCCCATTGCCAGATATCCGACCATCCCGGTTTGCGGGCCGTCGTGCGGCACAGTCGAAGCAGGTCCGTCCAACGCCCGGCCTGGGCGTGAATTCCCGCGATGATCAAGTCGCGATCTCCGGCCGATAAGCCACGTCGTTGCATATCTTCCATGACCCGCGGTACCGGCAGCTTGAGCAGCACAGATCGAGAGTTTTTGCGGCTTCTTTCCAAGTCCCTGGAGAGGGTGCCCGGATGATCGCAATAAATGTAACCGATGTAGTCGGCGAACGAGAGGCGCGCACCCGCCAACATGCCGCGCAACAGATGGTCGTAGTCCTCTGCGCTGGTTAGTTCCGCATCATATCCGACGTCGCGTGCGGTGGATATCCGAAAGGCCCCGGTCAAGGCGGGAAGCCAGTTTCGTTCATAGAGGTGGCTCTCGTATCCCGCCGACATCAGGAAGCGGGGAATTGCACGCCGTTGACCCAAAGACTCCGCGTCGTCGGCCTTGTCCGACGGCGCAATCAGACACCCATCGAAAGCGTAGTCCGTGTTGGTATCGTACAGGACGGATATCAAAGTGGCGACCCGGCCAGGTCGGAAGCGGTCGTCTGCGTCGAGCCATATGCCGTATTCCGCCCGTGCATTCTGAAGCGCCATGCCTCTCGCACGACCGACAGGGACAGCATCCGTCAGAGACACGATTTTAATCGGTAAACCTGCGGAGGCGGCGGCCTCGGATGCACGTTCGGCTGTGTTGTCAGTAGAGCCGTTATCGACGAGAAGAATGGAAACGGGCGACGTTTCCTGAATGGACCGGAGCGCTTCGGCTACCGTCGTTTCCGCGTTCCTCGCGACGATCAGGATTTCGGTTCGGTCCGCGTGCTTTAGATCAAACAAGGCCGTCATTCGAATTGCGCCGCAACTGTCTGTCGAAACGTTCCAGATAGGCTTCGTAAGAGAGGTCCTCTCCATAAACGGACTGTATCAATGCCTTAGCGAGGTCTCTCGGTTCAACATCTGCCTGGTCTCGGATTCGGTCAGCAAATTTGTTGAGTATCTCGACGGCGCAGTCCTCCATATGGAATATTTCCAACAGTCCGCACAATTTGAGCAGTTCTGCTGCGCTGTATTCGTGACCCATATGGTCTTCGTATCCGGGGGCGGCGACATCACGGACGAAGAAAGTGTCGCACCAGATGACTTGGCCGTGCTCGGTGGCCGACGGATATTCCGCATCGATATATCGTCTGGGAAGATCCGCGCGCGAGTAGCGCCAGACGTCGATATCGAAAAGGGAATACCCGCGTGGCCTCAAGAAGCCGTCAACGTTGGAGAACAGATTGAAGCGGCGGTTTGCATGTCCGTGGAAGTTGCATTCCACGAAGAGCGCCAGGACGCTTGCTTCCACGGTTTCGCTCGCGCCCTGCAGAACTTCCATGTCATGCCCGTCAGTATCGATCTTCATGAAATCCACTCGGTCAACGGCTTCGCTCCTGCAGAATCCGTCGATTGTCAGATCCCTGTCGGCGTCCACGATTTCTTGGCCGCGGTTGTGGCGAACCTTCCGATAGTGCATTTGGGTCAGATCATAGTGTCGCTGCGCACTCGACCGTGCAAACGGGTTCACGTAGGCGGTTACCTCCCGCTCCGCGCCGGCGGGAAAACCGTTCTTGTCGCCGTCCTTGCCGGCCCCGATCCGCGCGGCGTGATAGGTGACGTTTTCCGAACTGCGCTCATTTAATCGATCTACCTCAGTTACCAGGGTGTCGATCCCCCAAGATTTGAACGCGGGCTCGAACACTTTCCAGAAATTCGCGATACCGCCGGACGCGCCGACGTCGATCAAAGTAACGGGGGCATTCTTTAAGATGGGAAGCCGGGCGACGCGGGGTGCGAGAACCGGATGCCGTTTCGGATGTCGGATTGCCATTGCAGAAGAACACTCCAGCTACTGTTGCAGAGAGGCCGCTTGTCTTGAATGCGCGCTCTCGACCTTGATCGGCATCATAGATTCAGAGGAGGGCGGCGCATTCCCCGGTTTCTATGTGGCGGAACAATTCTATCCCTTACGGTAAAGTCTGCAGCGACTCCCCCCGACTTGCACCGCGTTTCTTCGGTCAGCTTACCGTCCTTCGGTGCGGTATTCGCAAGCAAACCGATCGCCGAATCCGGCGGAACCGGAGGCAGGCACGCAAATCGCTGGAAACTCCCTTTCTTTAATGCGGTCATTTCTTGATTGGCGTTTCGCGGCGACTGTTCATATATTCTGGAACCATGTTTGTTTATCAAACACTTGATCATGGCCCGATCCGATGCGGCTCAGCGGGAAATTAAGTATGTCCTTAGGTAAGCGGATATTCTCGGCCCCAACTTCGACCAACCTGGAGATTACGGAAGCGTGCAACGTCAAGTGCACGCACTGCTATAACTTTTGGCGGGAAGACAGTATGGGGGGCAACTCCCTGAATATCGAGACCCTGGATAAGGTGATCGACAAGCTTATCGAAACGCAGGTGTTCCATGTAATTCTCTCCGGTGGGGAGCCTTTCGCTAAGTTCAAGATTCTGAAGCACGCCCTTAAGCGACTGGGAGAAGCCGGTATGTCGCTAAGCGTGAATACGAATCTGATGCTTGCGAATGACGACAAATGCAAAGAACTGTACGACCTGGGGCTGGATCACGTCCTAACGAGTTTGCCGTCCAGCGATCCGGTTCTGAACGACCGGATCATGCAAAGCGTGGGGTCGTTCGAATCTATAATGCAGGGGATCGACGCTTGCCGCAGAAACGGGATACGCGTCAGCGTCAACCACGTGATCAACAACACCAACTATGACGGTGTGTACGAAGCGGCAAAACTGGTCGCCGGTAAAGGTGCACAGAAAATCTTCATCACGCGGGCCGTACCGCCCACATACTCCAAGAACGCAGAGGCCGACGGCTATCTGATGGAGCCGGAAAAACTGAAGTCCGCCTTGGATGCTGCTCTGCAAGCGAAGGCGGATTTCGGAATCGGCGTCGGCAGCTTGGTGAGCTACCCCCTGTGCTTCTTGGGCGACTTGGTAAAGTACAAAGACTTCATCGGGCGCGGTTGCCCTGCTCAACGGGGAAGCCGTTTCAGCATAAATTCAACCGGTGACGTGCACGCCTGCGTCCACGAAGAAAGAAGCTACGGGAACGTTTTCGAACAGGACATCCCGGAACTTTACGACAATATGATGCCCTGGCATGACGGCAGCTATCGGTATAGCGGTTGTGCGGGATGCCGATATGCGGATGTTTGCGAATCCGGCTGCAGGATGTCCGCGCTCGGAGCGTATGGGGAGCTTTCCTCCAAAGACCCGCTCTATGTCGGCCCGCACGCCTTTACGCGCGACTACGAGCTTGACCCGGACAACACGGTCGCAAGTCTTTTGACCGAAGACACGCAGCTTTACGCTCCCAAAAGGCTACGTTTCCGGCAGGAAGATGGCTTTACCCTATTGAACATCCGTTGGGGCAATACCATCACCATTTCCGACGAGATCGCTGCAGTCCTGAAGAGACACCAGGAAAGTGGTGCGTCGTTCACCTCAAAGAGTTTTGAGGCGAAGGACTTCGATTTACTGGTCGGGTTGATTGTGAAGGACGCCGTCACGTCGCCGGACCTGAATATCGATCATCTGAAGGAAGATGTGGGTTTGAGCTTGAACCTAGAGTCTCTATTCATGAAATGAGACTAGGTCCGTCGGCAATCGCGCCGCAGCAAAAATTTTTGAGTATGTTCGCAAATGTTCGATGAGTTGAAGAAGTCCCTGGAAGGGTGCGTCTACACGATTTTCACACCTTTCGACGCCGATTTGAATATCGACTACGAAGTGCTGGAACGGTATCTGGCGCACCTTTACGGCACGGGTGCCCGGAAGTTCTACGCCATGGCCTATAATTCCAGGTATTCCCAGTTGACCGACCGGGAAATAATGGACCTGAACGAGTTTTGTATCAGGACGCTAAAGAAGTTCGATTCCGCGAATGTGGTCATTGTAGGCGATCCCATCCATTGTTCGACCGCGATCAGTGTGGAATTCGCCCGTCACGCCAGAGAAGCGGGGGCGGATCTTATTTCACTGCTGGTTCGAGAGAAGTACTTCTCGGACGATCAGGTTCTCGATCATTTCGCCGAGGTCGGGCGTCTTTCCCGGTGTCCGATTCTTGTCCATGAAATGCCCTTCCTGAGCGGCGCGGACGGGTCGCAGATTCACTGGCCGGAAAGTCTGCTGAACGCCCTGCCGACAGTGCCGGAGATCGTCGCCCTGAAGGAGGATGCCAAGGATTTTGAGGTAACCTGCGCGGCGCTGGAATTGGAGCCGCGGATTAGAGTGGTGATTTCCGGTGGTGGGAAGGAGCGGTTTGTTCAGTTCAAGAAGTTTGGCGCAAGGTCCTATTTGAACGGAATTTCTATGCTCGACGCCAGAATTGGAGAGATATTCTGGAAAGCGTTCGAAAAGGACGATCATAAGACAATCTCCTTTATCATCGAGGATATAGAGAAACCGTTCTTCGATTTTCCGGCGCAGAAGCACGGCTGGCACCGCACTAACAAGGCACTGCTTCAGGCGGCGGGGCTTATGCATCGGCGCGACCGCATGCCCTTAAAACACCTGTCGGATGAAGAATTTGCCGATGTGGAACAGGCATATCTGAAGATGAAGCCCGCTGTCGAGAAACTGATTGACGCGAATGTGGACTGAAGCGGTTTCGATCCGGTAAACCTACTCGGTTACCATTCTGCATCCTCCAGGACGGCCAGGGCCTCCCAGAATCCTTCTCCGTTGTTTTTATGGCCCTGCCAGATTTCCGGGATCATGCTGGCGTCCGAACATAGCCGGTCCAACTTTTTCCGCAGATAAACAATATCCAAGTCGCCGTCTCCGAGCTGAAGTCCTTCTCCGTCCACGCCTCTAGCGTCGGCAATGTGTATGTGTGCGGCGTAGCCGCCGCATTCATCGAGAAAATCGTCAAAAGACCACTTATATGTATTGCAGGCGAGTTTCGAATGGGAGACATCGAGGCAGATGCGAAGATCGTTCTCCTCGCAAATCTTCCGGATCTGGCTGCTATCGACAAAGAGGTTGTGATATCGCTGTCCGCCAAAATGCCATGGATACGGCGGCATCGTCTGGGGAAGCAGCTCGACGCCCTCCCGGTCGAGGGTTGCAAGCGACCCCGCCAAAATGTCATAGCGTTCAAGAACCTGACTTTGCGTCAAAGCACCGTCTTCCGAGTGGCCGCCGACATTAACAACGATAGCAGGTCTATCGGTACTTGGGAAAAAGGGTTGCATACGGCGTGTCAGGTCGATGACCTGTTGCAGATGGTCGATAGATTTAGAGCGATAGTCGTACTCCAACGCAGCGAGATCCAGAATATGGTCGCCCTGAAACAGCTCAGGAGCATGGACCAGCAATCCTTGGGAAAGCGGTTGCTCAAAGTGATCCGTTACCGACTCTTCTATATCCTTGTACGACAGGTGAAATTCTAGAAACGATGGGTTGGTGTCCGCGATCAGGTGTTTGTAGTCATGGAATCGGACCGGTATTCCCCAGCGTCGTTTGATCCGATAGGGGCGGGGAGAAGAGACTCCTTTATCGGAGATGTCCGACTCGAAGAAGAACTCACCCCGATCAAGGTCGCGTTTGGCCTTCCGCCCCAGCAATTGTTCCATGTAGGATGGTTGCAACCCCTTTCCCGGCGACTTTATGAGGATCATGTCCTTGGTGATGGATTCTCCTGCTCTGATAGGGCGGCTGGCAACAATGGATTTGGCAAGAACTTCCCGGTTCAGTAATTCGCCCTGTGTGACGACCCGCTCTTGAGCCGCGCCCATCGAAGCCTCTACCGCGCGAATGCCCGCGACCATGTCCTTGAATTCAGAAGGTAGCAGGGATACGCGATGGTCGTTCCCCTCTTGCGTCTTGTCGAGGGTAATGTGCTTTTCGATAATCTTTGCGCCGCGGGCAACCGCTGCTATCGGGACTGCATACCCTCTCTCATGGCCCGAGTAGCCGACGACCGTATCGGACATGTCGCGCAAGTGGTCCATGTACCTTAGGTTCACGTCTTTGTACGGCGTCGGATAGGTGGAGCAACAGTGCAACAGTGCGTAACAAGCGTGGCTTTGCTGTAAGATGCTGATGGTTGACTGTATTTCTTCCTCGTTGGACATCCCTGTCGATAGGATGAAGGGTTTCGAGGTGGCTATCACGCCCCGCAGTAACTGATGGTTTGTCAAATCGGCGGAAGCAATTTTGTATCCGCTAAGACCGTAACCTTCGAGTGCATTCAACGCGGTCAGATCCCACGGAGTGCACAGCGGTTCGATACCCTGCGCTCGGCAATAGTCGAAGGCCCGGAACATGTCGTCTTTGGACAGGCTGTACTTCCGTAGCAAATCCAGAACATATTGCGCGCCCAGGTCTTCGCTAAGATCGCTTTTGTTCGGGCCGTCAACAAATAGGCCATCCAGGTCCCGCATTTGAAACTTTGCGCAGTCCGCGCCCGCGGCGACGGCCTCGTCAACCAGTCGTTTTGCAATCCCCAGGTCGCCTTGATGATTGTTCCCAATTTCGGCCACGACGAAGGCGGAAGAGGATTTTGAAACGACGTGATTGCCGAATTTCAACTCGTGGGGTTTGTCGATAGCGACAGCAATAAGACGATGGTTTTCGTCAACAAGTGGGATTTCATGGATACGGGCGGTGAATAACGACATGATCGCTGTTCGGCTGTCACCGAAATCGGCATAGACATAGTCGGTGTTCACCAGCGTGCTGATCGGGACCGAGAAACCTTGCTCGCTGTTGCGGACAATCCATCGCCGCAGGTCGCCGCCGGTTACGACGCCACGCAGTACATTCCCCTGTGACACGCAGAACATTGTTCGGGCCGAGTTTTTTTCCGCACGCGCTAAGGCCGATAGGATTGTATCGTCTTCATGGACGATGAAAGCCGATATGGCGCGGTCGATGAACATATCTTCGGTTTAAATTCTGTAGTTGCGTGTCTCGACTGACATCTGTCCGAACCATGGGGAAAGGCGTCTGCCTAATCGTCTTCCTGTGTGCTACAGCAAATCTCTCTCAGTGTCTCAGGATACTTGTCCGCGTTGCACCGCAGATCGTTCCGGTACCCGGTTTCCGGAGCGCGTTTCCATAAAGACGCCAGGGCTTCGACAATCTTTTCACTGTCGGGCACATAGAGTGCCCGCCCAGAGTCGATAAGGTCCCTATCGTTATCCAGCGCGTACCGATGCGTGAACAGGGTGGGGACGCCGACCGCGCATGCTTCATGAGCGACGGTTGAGTACTGCGTGACATGCACGTCCGTATTCATCAATAGATCGAACAAATGCGCCTGAACGGGGGTTTGGAGCTCAACATTATCTAGTGGAAGGGCCGACAACTGTTTTCGAATCTCGTCGACGATCTCTTGCGGCATGGCGGGATGAGTTCGGAAGACCCAGTACGCGCCGCGGATGAAATCCTGCTGCGGACCTTCCCGGTTCACGGTGGATCGTATCGCATCGACGAGATTGTCCGGCAGGGGTTTCAGATCTTTTACCGGGAAGGGCCATTGTAGTGTGAACAGTATCCTCGCTCTCTCATGGCCGGTTTTGGGTTCCGTGGGGGGGAGGGTCCTGGACCGCAGGTGTTTTTTCCAGAACCAAAGCCACGGATTGCCCGCCACAATCGGCCGGTGCCTCAGATTACCGAAGACCGGGCCGTGGCCATTGTTCACCTGCGTGCTGAAATACTTGTCCCAGACCAGAAAGAAGTCGGGAACCATGGGGAAACCGGACGCAGGCGTACTGGGCCAATCTTTATAGAAGGCGTGCTGCAAACCGATCTTGCCGTGCTGAATGTCGGCGGACCGGACGCCGGCAAGGTGAGCGCCAAAAACCGTGCAGATCTCATCGCCGCCATAAAACGCGCTCAACACAAACAACTTCACATGAAGAGCTTTTAGAAGTTCGGCGAAGCCGCGCGCCAGGTAGAATTTCCTTTGAAGTGTAAGCAGCACTTGTTTTCTGCCGCCGATGGAAAATCCGCATATCCGCTCGACAACATCATGGAAGGTCTGGAGGTTTTCGAAGTCTTCGATTTCGCCGTCGATGCCGACTTGGTCATCCAGGATGTCTTGTAGAAGGAACGAACGGATCATCTCCGCCGTGCTGACGGCAGCGGCAGGGAGGAAACACTCCCTTGCCGGATCCGGTGTTTCGAATGTGATTTTCCCGGATGTCAGCCCCACTTCGCCGGCGGCGATGCAGGTTGAATCAATCAAACGGTTAAAGTGTTTCGACGCGACAAGCTGTTGCAGTTGCTTGTTTTGGTGATAGGCGAGGACGTCAACCGCCCCTAATTGCTGATAAACGCGATCGATCTGCGCCCGATGGCGCTCTTTGTCTTCCTGACAAAGGGTCTCCAGTATCTTCCGTTTCTCCCCTTGTGAACCCGCCTCGCGCAGGCGTGCTTCGATGTCTGACAGCATGTCCGTCAGATACATCGCAGGAACGCCCCCGTTCAGTTGGGTGACAATCATCAGGCGGAGCATCGGCCAGACTGGAACGTCCCTGAACTTGAGAGTTTCTGTATCGAATGTCGCTTCGATCTGCTGGATCAGCCGGTGGTGTTCGGTAAAGGAAATCGGGGCGTCCTCATTCTTGGGGCCAAGAACGTCTCGTCTTTCGCAAATGCTATCCGGGCGAGACCAAGTATCGCGCAAATGAAGGGCCGGTAGACGACTTTGCGGATGTTGACAATTTTTCTTTGATACCAAGTATACGTAAGCGTTAACAAGTTGAAATATTGCTAGAAAATCGTGGTTTTGGAGAAGGGTCGGACATGTCTGTTATCGCGTTTGTGCCCGCTAGATCCGGTTCTAAGAGACTGGCCGGCAAGAACGTTCGCGTCTTGAATGGGAAGCCCCTGATGGTTTGGACACTAGAAGCTTGCCTGCGGGCCAAACAGGTAGACAAAGTCGTCCTTTCCACCGATTCCGAAGAGTATTTGGAGATCGCCGAGAAGGCCTTTCCAGGCGAAGTCATCCTGAGAGATTTGCGAACGATGGGGGAGGCGGGTGACGCGGTTAAGATTTTCGACTATGTCAAAAACAAATGGGCAAAGATTTTTACGCCCCACTTGCAGCATGACAGTTCGCATGCCGGCCAGGCTGGGCCGGAAGACGCCTTTGTTCTGGCCCTTCCAACAGCGCCGTTGAGAACGGCAGAGCATGTCGATGCGTGTATCGACCTTTTCCGTAGTTCTGGCCGCGCCGTTTTTTCGGCGACGGAGCTCCCTTTTCCTGTCAATTTCAGCTTCTACCTGGATAACGAAGGCGACTGGTATCCCGTGTTGGGGGACCGGTCACCGATGGTAACCGGAAATACGCGCAGTCAGGATCAACGAAAGGCCTATCGCCCCAATGGCGCGGTGTATGTACGAAAGATCGTGGATCTTGAGGATGACGCACTGACGACATTTTACGACGACGCCTTACCCTACATTATGGATAAAAGTGTTTCTGTGGACATAGATGACGCAAAAGACTTCCAATTGGCGGAGTTCCTGATGAACGCCGCTAGAAACTGATGCGGACCGTCGGTCTCGCAAATTTCGAGAAAGATACCTGGGATGTCCCCGCATAACGATCCATTCGAGTTCGAGAACCGCTACTTCCTGTCTTGCAAGCCGCAGCGGTTCGGCAAGGCGTTGGTACATTACGAGCTGTTCAAGAGGACGCACGATGTGGCCGGCGAGATTGTCGAATGCGGGGTGTTCAAAGGGGCGTCGTTCTCTCGCTTGGCGCTGCTGCGATCGTTGTTTGGGCCTGCGTCCCAGAAACGGATTATCGGTTTCGATATTTTCGGACAGTTTCCCCAAAGCGGCGAGGAGGATCGTGAGAAGCTTCAGGAATTCGTGCAGAGCGCCGGAGACCGGAGCATCTCCGTTGAGGCGCTTCGCGAGAATCTTCAAAGCAGAGGCTTGGTCGAGGGGGTGGAACTCATCGCGGGAGACATCTGCGAAACAGTGCCCCGTTATGTGGCGGAAAACCCGAATCTTCGAATCAGTCTACTGAATGTCGATGCGGATCTGTATGCGCCGACAAAGGTGATTTTGGAGCATCTCTGTCCATTGGTCGTACAGGGAGGAATAGTAATGCTGGACAATTATGGCGTCTTCCCAGGGGAAACCCGCGCTGTCGACGAATATTTCGATGGAGCCGTCGAAATCAAGAAGCATCCTTTCTCTAAAACGCCATGCTACTACGTCAAGACGTCGAATGTGTGACGGTCGCAATGCGCGAAGAAATCTAACCTGACGGTGCGATGGTATCTGGATCGGGTGGGGTGCCGGGCGCGGTGGCGGCTTGAATTTTGCACGTTGAAGGCTGACGGCGCTGCGCAGGGCCAATGCACTGGTTGAATTTGAAGAAAGTGTATTTCGAGTTTTGATCATGCCCCTTGGAAACGAATCCGTAACGGACAAATTCGCAGATATATACGATCATGCGGGCTCTTTGAGTTTACGCAGGATTCTTCGTATTATCGACGGTGTCCAAAGGGATGAAATCGACGCGCACTTCGCGGGCGATCCTTGGGCGCGAAATCTGGTCCTGAATTTGTGGGAGTACCACAACAAGGTATCGGAGGTTGAGAGTTATCCGTGGAACATCGCCTTTCCTATTGCCGATCTGTGCAACGCCCGTTGCACCTTCTGCACCTCGTGGGTGGAGGGGAAAGCCTTCTTTACGCTGGATGACGCCCGGCACTATGAAGAGCTTCTACCCTATGCGCGGACTTTCGGATATCAGGGTCATGGCGAGCCCCTTGCGAACCCGAAGATCATTGAACTGATCCGGTATTTCGGCGAACGGCTTGATCCGCGTTGCGTCACCTACACCATCACCAATGGAGTGTATCTTGAGAAATGCATGGATGTGTTTCAGGAGACCGGCTTGAACAACGCCGCTGTCAGCCTGAACGCGACCACATCGGAGATTCATGACAAGGTTATGGGGTTGGGTCCGACTGCATTCGAGAAGATCATAAAAACGCTGAAAACGCTCTCTAAGGAGGGGCAAACGGACTTTTCCATCTCCATGGTCTTGACCGCCGATAACTTTCATCAGGCGGCGGATTTTGTGAAACTGGGTAACGATCTAGGGGCGACGACCGTCTATCTGCGCACGCTCGCACCCGCATCCGTGCCGCCGAAGTACCTGAACTACCATCTGCTATCCCCGATTTTTCTACCTGATTTTGCGAAACACAAAGATCGGGCGCTGCAGGCTATAGAGGCTTCCCGGGTGCCGGTGGAAGCCGCGCCTGAAACGTGGGACAAGGACAATCTGCCGGAGAAAATCAGAAAGGAAGTGACCGAAAATCCACCGGCATTTGTCGAGAGAAGGGATGTGCTTCGGAACAAGGAGTATAGGAAGAGGCCGGTGCTTTCCGGCGACGGTCGTTTTCAATCCTATGTCGACGATTTGAACGAAAATATCTATGGGCGCGAGGCGCCGTTTTCCTGCGGTTTCATTTACCACAATATGATTTCGACCAGGACCGATTATGAAGTCATTCCCTGCTGTTACATGCGCACTGTACCGGGGCATGAGCGCGTCGTGCTCGGCAAGGAGCGTCCGTTCCATCAGTATTGGAACAGTGACGCCTTTGTGGCGTTGCGCACCCGCCTTCGTGAGGGGCCGTTGTTTCAGGCGTGCGCCAGATGTCCCAATCAGGGATGCATCTGAGGGAGAGCGGGCGGCGTGAGCACCAATCCGGCCTTGTTCAAGAGGAATCTGAATGCGCTCAAACCATGGTTCAGCAAACAGCTGGCGGCTGAGATCGATCAATCCTCCGCATTCGATCTTGAAGTCATTCGCAACGCGGAAACTCATGAGTTCGAGAATATCGGCCTAGGGGAGGGAGTTTTCTATCCGGAACCTGCCGATACCCATGCGCTGAAACAGGTGCTGGCATTTAGTGAATCGCCGAATGCCGTCGATTTTTCGGACGCCATACAGCAGCAGGTCCATGACCAGTATTTGTGGGATCAGAATACCGAAGGGCAGTTTGCTTCGAGTTTGCTGGCGCGGTTGGAAGGAAATCCGAAGCCGGGGCCTGTGAATGCCGACTATACACCCGGTTTTTTCATTTCCTTCGGTCTCGGCGCCGGTTGCCACATTGAGCATGTCGTCAGTCGGTTTGACTTCAAAGACCTGATCGTTTGCGAGGGGTATTTGGATTTTCTCCTCCTCTCGATGCATGTCGTCGACTGGGTGACGATTGTCGATAAAGTGACGGCAAGGGGAGGGCGGCTCCACTTCATCTTGAACACCAGCGCGACAGCGGTTCTTAGAGAATTAAACCTTGTCATTCAGAAGTCCCACATCGGTCTCATAGAAGGCAGTTTTCTTTTTCAGCACCACAATTTTTCACCTGTTGACGAGGTTGTGGCGTCGCTGCCGGAACTTCTGCGGCAAGTAATCCAGTACAATGGGTGGCTGGAGGATGAGATAACCCACGCCCGCAACATTGCGGCGAACAGGAAGTATAACGGAACCTCTTCGTTACTGAATGCCGCGACAAAATTACGGCTGGAAAACCCGGTTCTAATCGTGGGAAGTGGTCCGTCTCTCGAAAGGGATCTGCCCCGCCTGAAGGAGAGGCAAGACCGTTTCATCGTGGTTAGTTGCGGGTCGGCGCTTCAGGCTTTGATGGAGGCCGGCATTACCCCGGATTTCCATTGCGAGATGGAGAATGCGCTCAGCGTGGGGTTCATTGTCGGTCGAACGGCCAAGAAATTCGACCTACGGCCTATCACCCTTCTGGCATCCTGCACTGTCGTGCCGGTCTTGGCTCAGTACTTCAACAACACGATATTTTTCCCGCGTGAAGGGAATAGTTTCTCTTCCATACTGTATGAAGACCAGGTCGGATTTTCTGGACGCACGGCGACGATTTCCGCTTTGTCCATCTTCATGGGGTTGGGCGCGCAGCACATCTTCCTGATGGGAGTTGACTTCGCGCTCGGGCCGGAAAAAGAAACGCACTGCAAAAATACCGTCTATGAAACGGACAGCCTGAAGTTCGGCCAGGGATCCGGCGCTAATCGGGAATATGTTGCGGTGAAAGGAACCTGTCGCGAGACGGTGCTAACCAATACCACATGGAGCTATATGCGGTATGGCATGGAGATGGCTGTTCTGCACTTCCGGGCGAATGGATCCTCCAGCCAAGTTTGGAATGTCAGCGATGGCGCCGCCATAGAAAACATTCCCTATCTTTCCCTGGACGAAGTTCTGGTTCAGTCGAAATCTTTACCCGACAAGAGCAGCGCCGCCAAATCGGGGGACAGACTTTTCAACCTGTTCCAAACCAACCGGATGGGAAAGCAAGATAGAAGCCATGTACTCCCAGACGTTCGCGAGGCGCTCGCCGAGATTACCGAACTGGGCAGAAAGATGCTCAAGCTTGTCGAAAGCACCGATGACAGCCGACTGCAATATGAGTGGTTTTACACTCAGTTCTGCCTCCGGTTCAGTGACGAGGAAATCGCCGGGAAGTCAAAAAACCATCAAGCGGTGTGGCGATTGTTCCATCCGATCATCTTGCGGGCTTTTCACTATATCAACCACCGTCTGAGGCGTATGGACAAACCATCGCAGCAAATTTGGACGGCGAAATATGTCGAGGAGTTCTTTTCGTTTTTCGATGCCATTCTGTGCCGCTTCCATGCCGAGATGGCCGGTTTGACGTTGGATCTTGGGGGGGCGGACGACGGGCGGCAAGCCTATGCATCTTTGAAACCCGAAAGCGGTTTGGCGTCGTTCTTCGAGACGGCTTGGCGTGACCCGATTCTTGCCGTCGGCATGCTGGAGAATCTGAAACTTGATCCTGTTGTTTGGCGCTATGTCGAAATGGTTGTCTATAAGAGGATCTGGCATTATCGGGGTCTCTTCCTGACCGCGATCGTTGCTGGGTCGGACGATCATCGTCAGATCGGGGAGTATGGGTTGAAGCTGAACGCTCTTAAATTTGCCATCATGGCCTGTTTCGAGTCGGAGGATCAGTTACCCTTGCCGGAGTTCCCGGCCAGAATCGAAACGGTCATGATTGCTAACAACATCAGGCGTAATAACACCTGATAGGGGAACTAACCGCGCTCATTCAGGATAGAAGGTGCGATAATCCGTCTTAAACCGGTCGGTCAGAGCATCGTAGCTGTCGGCGTATTGCCCACGTTCCTTTCGAACGATCATATCCAGCGGTTCGCGGATTTCGCCGTCGTTCAGGCCCAGTAGATCCCGCTTGTCGATCAGCAGTTCCACCGATACGTCGTGAAAGCCGAACAATTCCAGCAAACACAACAGCCGGATGACCTCCTTCGAATTCGGAGTCCAGTCAAAGGTTTCGGCGAAGGCCGGATTGCAAAAATCCCGATAGTAAACGGCATCGCCCCACAAAATCTGGCCGGAAACCGTTTGCGCGGGGATGGAATAGCAGAACTGATCGGGTAATGCGCTTCGGGAATAACGGTAGGTTTGCAAGTCCAGAAGGGATAGCCCCATTCCGCGCATATATCTGTCGATATTGGCGAAGTTGTTGGCGTAATCGTGCGTGTTCCCGTGCAGGTTCGCCTCGACCTTGGCCATGAGGACATTTCGGCCGGCAAGCATCTGCTGACCGCTCTTAAGGACCGGAAAATCGAAACCGTCCGTGTCGGTCTTCAAAAAATCAATCCGTTGATCCGGGAATTGAGAGACCAAGTCGTCCAACTCCATCGTTCTGTCGGAATAGACGACCTCTTTGTCTGCGTTATGATGCTCCTTCTTGTAATCCAGACCGCTGTTCGCGATTGCGGCGGCGGATGAAAGCCTCCTGAATGGGTGTGTCGAAAATCCACGCCGTTCTTGCAGCGGGTAATGGCTTTCCCATTCCTTCCACGCGATCAGCGCGTCAAGGTATCTGATCTTCGGGTTGTCGGTAATGCGGTTGAGCCTGTCGACCTCCGCAACCAAAGGGTCAACTCCAACCGCAGTCAGGTTTTCGCCGAAACTGTGGAAAATGGTGTCGATACCACCACTCGCACCGATATCCAGAAGGTGTATGTCGGGGAAGTCTTCACCCAGCCGGTTGGTAAAGAACTGTCTCAGTATCGTCACTTGATTTTAATCCCTCAGCGGGTTGGCGGAACCTGACCGAAATATCAAAGGCCTATGATGAAGTCTTCACCTTCTTTCCAGATTCCGCTTGTGAAATGAGGTATCACATCATTCGCGAACATAGTCGATATGACGACGAATGCGGTCTGGGGGAGCATTCTTCGGAATTCCCTGAGTGTGACGACCGGCAGTTCCTCTCCAGCGCAATCATGAATACCAGTCTGGTCGCGTGTTGCGTCGATAAAGCCGGCTAGGGGGAGATCATATTCACGCAACGCAACAGCGGCGTCTTGACCTCTATGACCGGTTCCCCAGACATGTATCGATCTGCCGTTTGCTTTCGACCGGACATACTCCGCCAGGCGTTCAAACGCGTTGTCCACGTACTGGGCCGTTAAGAGCGCGGCGATGTCATTCAATTCCCCAACGTCCCGCGGCGAGAGTAAGCTAGACTGGAGAGTTGGCGACGTTCCCCCGGGCCTCGTGCGGTCCCGACCGGGTATTGAGCCGCTTCGGTGCGTCGTGACCGACCATTCCGATAGGTTATCCAGCGCCAATCCCCAATTCGCATCGTTAAAGATAAGTGGGGCTTTTTGCAGATCCTGATAGGCGTCAAGAAGTTGCAATGCGTTGTAGGAGATATGTTTTATGGTCTTCTTTTCGTTGATTTCGTAGCTGTCCGACGCCTTTTTAACACCCAGAGTGTGATCGATATGATAATGGGCGCATTCGTGGGGCAGCACGACTTCTTCAAGGCCCGCGTGGTTGCAACTGACGGAAAACAAACTGTCTATGTGAAAAGAGTAGAGATCGAACTCGCTGTATCCCCGAACCTTCAACCAATCTCTGCGATGCAGCATCTGGAAATCGCCGCAGGCTTCCGTATGTAAGGCGTCCAACGAGAAGCTTGGACGCCGTCGCGAAGTTCGAGCGGATTTGTTTTCCAGATGCGCACCCACCTTGTCGATGGGAATCAGGCCATCAGCCAAGTTGATCTGAAAGGTCATGCCATCTGCCTGGTGGAGCATTTCCTCTATTGTCGGAAGATCGAGGATGCGGCGGTCTACGTCCCAGCGGTTCGACCGATAATGATGTCCTTCTTTGAGATCCGGTGACGTCAGCGCGCGGAACAGAGGTTCTGAGAAGAGAATATCAATATTGGTTACTGCTATGAATCGGCCTCTCGCTCGCCGGATGCCTGCATTCTTTGCTATCATCTGAAAGACCGGCATAGCCTTGCCGGCCTTGTATCGTTGGTGGATCTCCGGGGTGACCGTGAGGATGCGCGTGACAACGAATTTGTGCGTCTCGGGAAAGGAAAATTGATCGGCCATCGACGGCCGGTCCGTAGGTGGGTTCCATTCCACGACGATCAGTTCGACGTTTGTCTCGTTTTTCTCCGCAAGATAATGGATGCAGTCGATGAAAGACTGGGTTCGATCCTCCATCCTTTCCACATGTGTGTCATTCCTGCTCATAACGACGATCGATAAAGGCAGGTCGTCCTGTTCGTCGCAGAGGTAACGGTCATCCAGTTCCGCCATCCGACCGGAATCCAGGCGTTCCAGAATGGGATCCAGGCGTGCTTTGACAGAAGAGTATTCGTTAAACGCGACACCCATCAGAGGCGCATGAAGCGTATTGTACAGTTCGTGAAGTTCCTGCCGTCCTGCATGGGAACGCTCCAGGGCGTCGTCCTTAAAGGCCCTGCGGTTTCCGAACACATTGTAGGCACTGATCATCCGGGCCGACACGTTCTTTACACGCCGATGGGATAAATCCCCGGCTCCATGGACTGAATGTTCAACGGCCATCGGCGCCGACGGCGATGCACGCCGACCTCTCGTCGTCTGGCTCATAGTGCCGCCCGTATTGTCACGGATTGGATGTCTACAACTGACGGGCCGTTCCCTGACGTGTTTCTTACGACGAATTTCGCTGTCTCTGCGGCCGGCGCGGTGATGACAGTCCTTTGCAAGCTTTGGCTTGCATCTAGCATGGCTTCCAGGCCGGTATATCTGCTGCCGTCGTCGGCAACGAATCCAAAGCCGATGGAGCCTCGTGTAACCGTACACAGGATTTCGGCGGAGACTGCGCCAACCCTGTCTTTCGGGATGCTCTCCAGGTCTTCGACGTGGGCGTAATGCCACAAACCTTCGGAAGTTGCGATCTTGCTGGGAAGAGGGAGAGTTACAGGAAGCATTTCTTCCAGATCGCGTTCCCCTGTTACTTCCGCATCCATCCAAATGAATGAGTTCGATGCGATTTTATGCTCAAGAACAGGAATTATTCGATACGGCGACAGACGTTCTTTCAGTCGCTCCATATCATACCATTGCGCCCATGGAGTTCCGTCTCCATCGGTCATCGCGCCCCATTTGTCGAAGGACGCACATCCTTCACGAGCCCATCGCTCAAAGGGATATGCAAGTTCTATCCATCGGCCGCCTGGCTTTAGGTGTCTTAGAAGCTCGCGGCACTGCGCCCGAACGAGATCGAAAGGGGTATGCAGCAGCGAGCCGTTAGCCCAGATCGCATCGAAGTTGTGCGGTATCTCTTTCAATCCGGACAAGGAGCGGATGGCATGATAGCCTTCGGGGCTCAGGTTCTTCGCGTCGCTTATTCTTCGGGTCAATTCCAGATTATCTTCGATTACATCGCTGAAAAACCACTCCACACCATTCTGCATAAAGAAGATGCCGTCAAACCCCATACCCGAGCCGATTTCGAGAACGCGTTTTCCACGAAGAATAGGGGCGTAAAGACGCCAATACCATCCCCGCGACAACTCCCCCGCTGCGTATTGGTCGGACCAGTGCCCGAGAAGCGCCGCTTCCGAAAGGTTCAGAAGGCCGGATGACGTTGTTCTTTCCTGTAACTGGCTCCCGCCCGGCAGTTCGCTCCACTTGCTTCGAAGCTGGCCGAGAAACTCGTCAAAGGTATTGGGCATTCCGTTTCCTTAATGGGGGCTTCGATTGCCGTTGCGGTCATCTTCGATTGATCGTTAATGAGCTGCGCGATGTGTTTCGGAAATCCTAAAACGGATTGTGCCTATTCTGAACTGCTGAGACGTTGTGTCCAAACTTTCCGCTCACAAGAAAGGCGATGCAACGCGATGCAGAGGGCGTCGCAGGCGATGACGGGAGCGATTTCAGTTGATTCGGAGCGAACGCAAACTGCTAAATCGATTCGCACGGAACACCGGCATAGGCTGGCGATGCCGAATCGATCCGGATTGCGCGGCGTCGGCAACCTGGCGATAGTTGACCTGCTCTATGACTGGTGTCGGTGTCCAGAACAACAAGTGTCCCTTTTTGAACGGTCAGGGGAACTTCGATGCTTTGGCGGAACGATGTAAGATTATCTATCAGTTCGTGGTGTTTTTCAGGTTGAACACTCGATGCGCGATTTCCGTCGGACGCGTTTTCCATCCGCCAATGTCGTCTCTTTCGCCTGTTTTCGATGTGGCTGCCCGGTACGATCCAGGTTGGACCGTCACAAACCTCGACGTCATCTAGAAACACAAACAGTTTCAGCTTCTGCAACTTGTCGAAGTGCTGGAGATACGGCAATTGAGACACAGCGACCTTTGCCGGTTGGCTTTGTGCAAAAAACACGGAATGAGGATAGAGATAATCCTCTCCATAAAAACCTTCGATTAGTTCCTCGAATCCGGTTTCGTAAAGCAGCCTATGCAATGCGCCGAGGCGGTTGTCGAAGATCGCATCTCGAATCGTGCTGGGCCCAATCAATGTGCGGATACTGAGGTGATCCAAGGGCGGATAGGCGCAGAAATGTGAACGCATCTTTTCTTGGATCTGCGTGAACTCGCTCGATAAATCCTGCAGCAACCGGGTATCGAAGAAATCGGGGATCAAGGCATGTCCGTGCGTGCGGATAGAAGATAGGACAGCGTTGATATCCAACGCAGCTGATACGGTTGAAACCGACCCGCCGCCGGGGCAATGTGTCTGTATTGATCGCAACTGACGCCAGAATGTGGAAATTCAGATAATCTAAGATTACTAAAGTATTTTATAATAATAAAATAATATGAATCCAAATCGAATGTGTGCACTCCTCCGTTGAAAGCGCGCCTCTCGTGTGGATACCAACGCTCTGTCCAACTAAACTTGGCGGTTGTGAAGTGCGAAGGCCGTGAGTCGTCACGAGACGCAGTTACGCCGAAAGACCGTCAATCCTGATCGAATCACCGCATCGTTGAGGCACCTTCATTGGACATGTCGCTTAAGAACCTGCACTGGGTTAGAGCAGCACGTACAACAGTTTGGGGTTGGCCTCTGTGCAAAGCGTCGAAACCAGTTTCCGGCCTAAAGGCCGCCGGGGCGTTTTGCTGACAAGCCCTGGCGGTAAAGCGGGATTGGTCGATGCGTTTCGGAACGCGGCCTTACCCAGGGGCGTTAAGGTGTTCGGATGCGACCTTGATTCTTCCGCCACGACGCGGGATCGGTTCGACCGTTTTTACACGACACCCGGAAGCGATACGCCGGCGTACAGGGATGCGGTTCTGGCGATTTGCGAGGCTGATCCTGTCGGTCTGGTGGTTCCCACGCGCGATGGCGATATGCCGGCCTTGGCGGCGTTGGCCGAGCAGCTTTCGGAGATTGGCGCGCGGGTTTTGTTACCGGACGCGGACACGGTTGAAGAGTGCCAGGACAAACTGCGTTTTTCCAAACGCCTGGAAGAGCACGGGTACCGGGCCATACCTGTCCTAAAGAATGTGGACGGGGGGGCATTGCCCATGTTCACACGCCCCCGCGTCGGCAGCGCCAGCCGGGGGGCGGGACCGGTCCGCAGCGTGAGCGAGGCCAAAGAAATCCTGGTAGATGAACGGAAACTGCTGCATCCCTTGCTCGATCTGCCGGAATATTCAATCGATGTTTTGTCCGACTTGGATGGCGCCCCCATTCAGGCCGTCGCGCGGAGACGGCGCCAGGTCGTGGATGGAGAGTCGGTGCTGACAACGGTGGAGTCTCACTCCCGGCTGGAAGAGGAGGCGACGGGGATCGGCGCGTCGGTATCCTATGGC
>JANQIT010000074.1 GCA_028282025.1 Hwanghaeella sp.
GCGTGAAGCGAAGTTGATGCCGGCTATATCCTTGGAAGCCGGCGCTGTCCCCCCACCGCCGCCGGCGGCCAGCTGACGCCGCAGGTCGGAAACCTCGCGTTCCAGCTTCTTGCGCTCTTCCAGCAGACTGACAACACGCGCCGCCGCATCGGAGGGCGACGTTTTCAAGCTGCCCGCAATGTCCTGCAACTGCTGATCCCGGGTGCGCGCATACTCAAGCGCGGCTTCTCCGGTCAGACATTCCACCCGGCGCACGCCCGCAGCGACCGCCGCCTCAGAGATGATGCGGAACGCCCCGATATCCCCGGTCCGGTCGACATGGGTGCCTCCGCACAGTTCCGTGGAGAACACGGTCGTTTCGGTCTCCGGCGCGCCCATGGAAACCACCCGCACTTCTTCGCCGTATTTTTCGCCGAACAAGGCCAGCGCGCCCGCTTCAACAGCGGCGTCCGGCGTCATCAACCGGGTGGCGACGTCCGCATTGCCCCGGATCTGCGCGTTAACGATGCGCTCCACCGCCGCAATCTCTTCGGCGCTCATCGGTTTCGGATGGGCAAAGTCGAAACGCATGCTTTCAGGCGCAACCAGCGACCCTTTCTGAGTGACATGATCGCCCAGGACTCGGCGCAAGGCTTCGTGCATCAGATGGGTAACGGAATGGTTGCCGCGCAGCTTCGCGCGCCTTTCTCCATCCACCTGCAGGTCGAGAGCATCGCCAAGCGCCAAGCTCCCAGCTTCCAGCCGGCCGATATGCAGGAACAGATCATCCACCTTCTTCTGAGTGTCGGATACGCCGAAGGACTGGCCATCCGCCCCAGCGATACGCCCGGTATCGCCGACCTGCCCGCCAGATTCGCCATAGAACGGCGTCTGGTTCACCACGATGACCGCTTCGTCGCCGGCGTCGATCCGCTCGACTTCCTGTCCATCCTTCACCAAAGCGGCGACCACGCCCTCCGCCCGCTCGGTTTCATAGCCCAGGAAATCAGTCGCCCCGACCTTCTCCTTCACGTCGAACCACACGGTTTCCGTCGCCGCTTCACCGGACCCGGCCCAGTTGGCGCGCGCCTTGGCCCGTTGCTCCTCCATGGCGGTCTCAAACCCGGCCGTATCGACGGTACGGCCCTGGCCCCGCAGGATGTCCTGGGTCAGGTCAAGCGGGAATCCATAGGTGTCGTAAAGCGTAAACGCCATACGCCCATTGAGCGGCTCGCCTTCCCCCAGCTTACCGGTTTCCTCCTCCAGCAGGCGAAGCCCCCGTCCGAGAGTGGCCTTGAAACGCTCCTCTTCAAGTTTCAAGGTTTCTGTAATCAGGGGTTCAGCGCGCAGAAGGTCGGGATAGTGCTGTCCCATCGTGCCGGTCAGCGCCGGAATCATCTTGTAAATGACCGGGTCGGACGCGCCCAGCATGTGCGCATGGCGCATGGCGCGGCGCATGATCCGGCGCAGCACGTACCCGCGTCCCTCGTTCGACGGCAGCACGCCATCGGCAATCAGGAAGGAACAGGCGCGTACATGATCGGCGATTACCTTGTGGCTGGCCCGTTGCGGACCGTCGGGATCGCTGTTTGTCAGATTGGCCGACGCCTCCATGATGGTGCGCAGCAGGTCGACATCGTAATTGTCGTGCTTACCCTGCAACACGGCGGTGATGCGCTCCAACCCCATCCCCGTATCGATGGAAGGACGCGGCAGCGCCAGGCGGTTGCCCGGTTCGATCTGTTCGAACTGCATGAAGACCAGGTTCCAGATCTCAATGAACCTGTCCCCGTCCTCATCGGGGGAACCCGGAGGGCCGCCCGGTATCGAGGGCCCATGGTCGAAGAAGATTTCAGAGCATGGGCCGCAGGGGCCGGTGTCGCCCATCTGCCAGAAATTATCCGAGGTTGGTATCCGGATGATCTTGTCATCGCCAAGGCCGGCGATCTTCTTCCACAGGTCGGCAGCGTCCTCATCTTCCGAATAGACAGTGATCAGCATTTTGTCCTTGGGCAGTCCGAAATCGCGGGTGATCAGGTTCCAAGCCAGTTCGATGGCGAGATCCTTGAAGTAATCGCCGAACGAGAAATTCCCCAACATCTCGAAGAACGTGTGGTGGCGCGCGGTATAGCCGACATTTTCCAAGTCGTTATGCTTGCCGCCGGCGCGGACGCATTTCTGGGACGTCGCCGCGCGTTTATAGGGCCTCTCCTCCTGACCGGTGAAGACGTTCTTGAATTGCACCATTCCGGCATTCGTAAACATCAGCGTCGGATCGTTCCGCGGCACCAAGGGAGAGGAGTCCACCTGTTGATGGCCGTTCTCCTCGAAGTAGGACAAGAAGGCGGTTCGGATATCGTTCGCGCTGGTCATACTCATGCAACCCTGAAAGTGGCCCATTTCTGCCGTGCGGCGCACCTTCTGCGGCACGATCCACGGCGGGACGCACTTACTAGCCCGGCCCCGTGGCACTGTCCAGAAACTCACAGCCGAAATGCGGCCCGGAATTGTACGCCGATGTAAGGGCCGGGACTATTTTTCAAGGGCCCATCCGTTCAAGGTTCAAACACGGTTGCCGCAACCGTGCGGTTCAGCATCCGGATACCGTTGGAGCGTCCGAACGGAAGAAGGGTCCCACAATGGCCGACGAAACCGTGGATATACGGCACCTATTCAACGCCGCTCATGGTTGGCCGAACACACGGGAAAAGACGAACATGCTGACGGGTTTCGCCGTCATGCAACCGGCCGCCCAAGAGAAAACAGCCAGCCGCCTAAAGCGGTCCGGACCTGGAACATCCGGTTGGGCGCCTACACCCTCGGCGCGGCTGTTGCTACAGGCCGCGCCGCGATGAACTCACCTTCCGCCAAAAGGCGGCCCGGTTCTATTTGACCGGGTCGTCTCCAGGCCCGAGATCCGCGTCCTTGGCCTCCGTGCCGGAAGGCCCTTCAAGCATGCTGCTGTCCAACACCCCGGCATTTTCCCGGATCTTCAGTTCGATCTCGTTCGCGATGTCCCGATTTTCGGTAAGGAACCGTTTTGCGTTCTCCCGGCCCTGACCGATCCGCTGACCGCTATAGGAGAACCACGCGCCCGATTTCTCGACAATGTTGGCGTTTACGCCGAGATCCAGCAACTCGCCGGTTTTGGAGATACCTTCCCCATACATGATGTCGAATTCGACCTGCCGGAACGGCGGCGCCACCTTGTTCTTCACAACCTTCACCCGGGTCTGGTTGCCGACCACCTCGTCCCGGTCCTTGATCTGCCCAATCCGGCGGATGTCGAGGCGCACACTGGCGTAGAACTTCAGGGCGTTCCCGCCGGTCGTTGTTTCCGGGCTGCCGAACATGACGCCGATCTTCATCCGAATCTGGTTGATAAAGATCACCATGCAATTGGTGCGGTTGATCGACCCGGTCAGTTTGCGCAACGCTTGGCTCATCAGGCGAGCCTGCAAGCCGACATGGCTGTCGCCCATTTCGCCTTCCAGTTCCGCACGCGGCACCAGTGCGGCGACGGAGTCGATAACCAGAACATCGACCGCACCGGACCGGACCAGCGTGTCGGCGATTTCAAGCGCCTGCTCGCCGGCATCGGGCTGAGAGATCAGCAGTTCGTCCACGTCGACGCCCAGTTTCTTGGCATAGGCCGGATCCAGGGCATGTTCCGCATCGACGAACGCACAGGTTCCGCCACGCTTCTGCGCCTCCGCAACCACATGCAGGGCGAGCGTCGTCTTACCGGAGCTTTCCGGTCCATAAACCTCGATAATCCGGCCCTTCGGCAGTCCGCCGATCCCGAGCGCAATATCCAGCCCCAGAGAACCGGTCGAAACCTCTTCGATATCCAGTACCTTCTGCTGGCCCAATTTCATGATCGAGCCCTTGCCATAAGCCCGCTCGATTTGCCCGAGGGCCGCTTCCAACGCCTTGCTTTTGTCCATTTCGTCCTTGCCTACCAACCGCAGTGCCGACTGTGTCATCTCGCTGTCCCCGTTTCTGTCATAGGCGTTGAGTGCGTGCAATGCGAGAACTGTACACATTTTGTTCTCATTAACAAGTTCTATTTTTGTTTCATTTTTTACAACGTTAATTCAATGCGTTATGAAAATTTGATCGCGGATTCAGTTCTTTGTTCGCTCGATGTTCGTCTGGCGTGCCGCAATCCGAATTGGGCCTTTGGAGCGAATGTCCGCGTTCAGCCGCAGAAGAGATTCGCAGACGTCAGGCGTCCTGCTGAAGGGCGGTCTTTACCTTGGCGGCAAGCTGTTTCAGGCTGAATGGCTTGGGTAGGAAATAAACACGCGGCAAAGACGTAATTTCTTCCGCAACCGCCTCCTGCGTATAGCCCGAGATACAGACGACAGGCAGGTCCGGCATATCGCCGCGAGCCGTTTTGATCAGAGTCGCGCCATCGACCTCCGGCATCATCATGTCGGTGACGAGGAGGTCGAACTGGTTTTCCGCCAAAATCTCCAGCGCGGCCGCGCCGGTGCGGGCCTCGGTAACGATGTAGCCCTTGCTGCGCAGCGCCCGGGCGCTGAACAGACGGACCGGATCCTCATCTTCGACCAGCAGGATTTCCCCACCACCGGTGCTGTCGCCTTCAGGTCCGACAGCGGCGGTATCGTCATGAATCTCTGTACCGTGCGGTGCAGCTTCGGGGATATACAGGCTGAATGTAGTGCCGGTTTCCCCGGCGGTGCGACTGTCGACGCCGACGAATCCTTCCATCTGTTGCAGGCTGCCATATACCATCGACAGACCCAATCCGGTACCGGCGCCGATATCCTTGGTGGTGAAGAAAGGATCGAAAATCCGGTCGATGATTTCTTCCGGAATACCGGTGCCGCTGTCCGCCACGTCGATCTTCAGATACCGGCCCGCCGGTGCGGTGACCCCGCCGATCGCCTCAGGTTCCTCGAACTCGACCATGCCGGTCTCTATGGACAGCTTGCCGTCGCCTTCGATGGCGTCCCGCGCATTCACGGCAAGGTTGATGATGACCTGTTCCAATTGGCTGTGATCGGCCTTCACCAACCCCAGATCCCGGCCATGGGTCAGATCGAAACTGACCCGCTCCCCAAGCACACGCTTCAACAATGAGGAAATATCCGCCAGAACGTCGGTGACGTTGGTCAGCTTCGGTTCCAGCGGCTGCTGGCGCGAAAACGCCAATAACTGCCTGACGAGGCGGGCCGCGCGTTTTGCATTCTGGGTAATCTGCATGACGTCGGCGAATGTCTGCTCGCCCTGATGATGGCGCTGCAAAACCAGATCGCAGAACCCGATGATCGCCGTGAGCATGTTGTTAAAGTCGTGCGCGACCCCGCCCGCCAGTTGGCCCAGCGCCTGCATTTTCTGCGACTGTGCGAACTGCATCTCCAGTCGCTTACGCTCGGTGGCATCCAGCACATAGAGCAGCGCGCCCCCTCGGCCTCCCCTGTTTTCAGCCGTGCGCGATGCATGTAGCGTCAAGGTGGTTTCCGGCTCGGACAAGGGCGCGGCGTCAACCGGAGAAGTGCGCCCCTCCGGTCCCTGCGCGCCCAGCATTGTCCCAATGGCGGGGCGGTCCTGTTCGCGGAAAAGGCCGGCGAAGTCATGGCCGCTCAACGTATCGCGGCCGACCATCTGGCGGAAAGTCGCGTTCGCCTCGCGGACGGTCCCATCTTCCCCCAGCAGAATCAGACCGAACGGCGCTTGCTCCAGGGCGCGTGACAGAACCGCCAACCGGTCTCGGGCCTTTTCTTCCCCCCGGCTCAATTGGGTGACATCCCGGATTATCCAGACCCGGGAGCCATCCTCGGTAGGTACGGTCCAGATATGGAACCGGCGCGAATCGTGGCGTGCCCCTGGCCCCACGACCACCGCATGGCGCACGTCGGCGCCCAGCGGGCCCGAGCACAAGCCCCGAAGCGCCTGCTCGGACTCTATCGCCCGTCCCCCTTCGACCGTCCCCACCAGCGCCGCGGCAAGCAGGGACTCCACCGTGCCAACGGGAACATCCTCGACACCACACAATCGCGCAAAGACGGCGTTCAGATACAGTATGCGCTGCGCGGTTCCGTCTTTAGAAACCGCTTCCACCGCGACCGCGTCTTCCAAATGGTCCAACGCATCCCGAACCGCCTTGGCGCCCACTGCAGGCGTTGCGTCCCGCCGGGGCCGCCGGAACAGCCAGGCAGCGACCCCCAGCGCAGCAATCACAGAAAGTGTCGCGGCGACCGCTAACGGGTCCGTGTCCGCCCCCCAGAGCATCGCACCGACCGCCATCATACCCAAGGCCCACAATACGGCCAGCAACGGACCGCCTATACCGGTGCGTCCGGCGCGCCCCCCGTTATCCGCCAACGGTCTGCCCCTTCAGACGCCAGACATAGCTGATCACTTCCGCCACCGCCTTGTAGTTTTCCTCGGGAATTTGTTGTTCGAGCTCACACCCCGCAAACAGCGCCCGGGCCAGGGGCGGGTTTTCGACGATCGGTATTTCCTGCTCCTCGGCAAGGTCGCGGATACGCTTGGCAACAAGGTCCTGCCCCTTCGCGACTAGGATCGGTGCTTCCATCGAATCCGGCTTGTAGGAAAGCGCGCAGGCAAAATGCGTCGGGTTGGTGATGACGACGTCCGCTTGCGGGACCGCTTGCATCATCCGCGTCATAGCGCGCTCCATCCGGATCTGGCGCAGGCGCGCCTTAATCTGCGGATCCCCTTCCTGGTTCTTGAACTCTTCTTTAACCTCCTGCTTGGTCATGCGCAGTTGTTGGCGGTGCTGCATCCGTTGGAAAAAAATGTCGAACACCATGATCGCGAACAGGATGGCCAGCACCCCGGCCAGAATCCGCAGGATCAGAAACAGAATTTCGTACAGGTGATCCCCGATGGACAAGCTGGGCAGCACATCGAGGCGCTGGAAATACGGTGTGACCAGCAGAACCCCGACTGCCGCGACAACGGCCAGTTTCAGGAAGTTCTTCAGGAACTCCACATAGGTCTTCATCTGGATGTATTTCTTGGCGCCGGTCAGCGGGTTGATTTTGCTAAGCTTCGGCTTGACCGTTTCGGCGGTCATCAACCAACCGTTCTGAATCACATACCCGGACGCCGCCAAGACCGCAAACAGGATCAACGGCCAGGCCATGATGCCGAGCAGGTCTAGCAGTAGTCTGGTAAATGTTGCACCCAGTTCGGACGGCCCATAAAGAACATCGTGCGGTCGCGCGACGAAGACATAAAGCGTCTGCTTCAGCGACGACACGACCGAGGGCGCCATCAAGGCCAGCATCACGGCGGTGCCGAACAGCATGATCCAGGTCGGCACCTCACGGCTGGTCGGCAATTGCCCCTTGCTGCGCGCATCCGCCAGCCGTTTGCCGGTCGGTTCCTCTGTCTTTGTGCCGGGATCGTCGTCAGACGCCATTGGCCCTTCCTATATCCGGATCGCCGCAGCAGCGTGGCGGCGGCATCCGTCAGTTAAACCGGATAAACCGGGCGAGACCTTCGGAGAAGTCGCCCAGAAATACCATCATGATCGCCTGTATGGTGATCAAAAACACCATTAAACCCAATACAATCTGCAAGGGCATCGCCAGGAAGAAGACCTGTAGCTGCGGCATCAGGCGCGCCAACAACCCCAGCAGAGCATAGAACACCACACCAACGACAATGAAGGGCGAGGCTAGTTTCATGGCGAGCGAAAAACTGTCGGCGACGGCGCGCGCGACCATGAAGGAAAAATCCCCCATTTCAGGGACATCGCCTGGTGTGAAGACCATATAGCTTTCGACCAGGCCGGCGAGCATAACGTGATGCAGGTCGGTCGCGAGTATGAACAGCACGCCCAGCAACGTCAGAAAGACGGATTGCAAAGACCCTTGATCTTCCAAAGCCGGGTTGAACAACACCGCGTTGGCGAAACCCGTGATGAAGGCGATGATCGTTCCCGTCGTCGCCAGGGCGGAAACCATAATCCTCACCATGACACCCAAAAAAAGGCCAACCAGGATTTCCGCCAGGATCAGTAGGCCGGTTGCCAAGATTCCGGCGCTCGGCAACGGCGGCAAAACGTCCTGCACAACAGGGGTCACAATAACGCTGAATGCCATGGCGAAGAGCAGGCGGATGCGCGGCGAAATATAAGCTTCGCCAAAAACCGGCAAAATCAGAAAAGCCGCGCCCAGCCTTACAAAAACAAGCAGCAGGGAAAAGAGGCTAAAGGCGAGGACTTCAGCAAGCATCGCGCCGTGCGTTCCCAGCCGTCATCCAAGCGAGACTACTTTGTCCATCACGAACTGCATCAGATCGGTCAGGACAGCAAGCATGAAGGGCAGGAACACGAGCAGGGAGGCGAACACGACAAGAATCCGCGGAACGAATGTCAACGTCGCCTCCTGAATTTGAGTAAGCGCCTGGAACACCGCAATCACAAGGCCGACGATCAAGCCGACAACCATGATTGGCCCGGACACGAGCAATGTCGCGCGGATGGCTTGGAAAGCGATGTCGAGTGCTTCGGATTCGTTCATGGCCGCCGCCGTTACAAGCAGTCGTCCCACACCCTATTGCGATTCTCAGGCACGCCAAATCGCCGCAACGCCGTCATGCCCGTTCACCGCATCAGATGGGCATTCGGAGAACCTGCTGATACGCGTTAATCATGCGGTCGCGCACCCGGACCACGGTGCGCAGCGTGTTTTCAGCGTGCGAAATGGCCGTCACCACATCGGTCAAATCGGCGCGTCCCGCAATCGCATCGATGGAAAGCTGTTCTGCGGCTTTGTTAGCCTTTACGGTTTCCTGAACACCCTCCCGGACCATATCCAGGAAACTGCTTCCCGGCGGTTCGGCGCCGGCGGCCGGTGCGTTTAGCGTCCCGGGAACCGGGGTCGCATGGGCGCGGTAGGCCGCGGCTGCATCTGACGGATTGATTGCCATTTATCTAAAATCCAATCTATTCCCAACCCTACCCGGAAAATCCTTAACCGTTCGTTAACGGATGGGTTTCGAACAGCATAGCGCCCCTACCTCAAAAGGTCGACCGTGGCGCGGACCATACGGCGGGTATTGTCGATTACGCTGACATTGGCGCGATAGGTCCGCTGGGCCTCCAACATGTCCATGGTCTCGACCAGCCCTTTCACATTCGGCGTCCGGTAATAGCCGTTTTCGTCCGCCGCCGGATGACTTGGATCGAAGCGGAGACCGAAGGCCGACGGGTCCTCTGTGACCCGGCGAACCTTGACCGCGTCTACATTCAATTCGCGGTCCATGGCATTCTGAAAGGTTACAACCTTGCGGCGGTACGGATCGCCGCCCGGCACGTTCGCCGTGGAGTTCTGGTTCGCAATATTCTCCGCGATGACCCGGATCCGCGTTCCCTGGGCCCGCATCCCCGAACCGGCGACGAAGATGGCGCTTTTCAGACTGTCGATCATGGTGGCTTCCTCTTCTATGCCGCTGCTTTAGGAGTTTTGATTTTGGCCCAACGCCAGACCGTAAAGCTGGCCGTATTTGCGAAAGATCTGGGTCGCAAGCTGATAGTCGCCCTGAGTCTGATTCAACTTCATGACCTGCTCTTCCAAGATCACGCCGTTTTCGTCAGGGGTGACTTCATACGGATACCGGTTGCGCGATACGCGATAGGCATCGGTATTGTTGCCCGCGGCAAAACTTTCCCCATCAGCCGAGGAAAGCCGAAGATTGGATTGAGTTTCCCGCAATGTCGCCCGGAAATCCAAAGCACGCAGATCCTGCGCGTTATAACCGGGCGTGTTTGCGTTCGCGACGTTTTGAGCCAGGACCCGCTGGCGCTGGGTGAGCCACTGCATGCGCTCTCCCGTCATCAGCATAAGGGCCGTATCCTTCAACGGCATCTCTCTCTCCTTTTTAACGGGTCTCTCCAAACCCGTAGAACACCCAGCAATCCGTGTGCCAATTCACAGAAACAAAGACGCTTAGCGGTTCTTGGAAGAAGATGAGGCGATTTTCAAAAGTTCACAAATATTACTTCAAGTATTACAAAATAATCTGCGCTTCCGCGGAAATAAAATCGCGTTCTCGACCGGGTCCGCGCTTTGCTCTAGGTTTTCATCTTGAGGAACCATGAGAAGAGCGCGCCATGTCCGGTTCGCAGAAAGATGGCAAGATTTTGCCGCACAGCCCCGGCGCGCCCGGCAACCGCGCCGTGGCCCTGTCGGACTCGGATGGGTCGGCCATTGGACCGACCGTGGTGGCCACCGGCGCCGGTTTTCTGGCCGATCGGATCGTCGAGGAAGCCTTGAAATCCGGAGTTCCCGTTCGCACCGACGCGGATCTTGTGCAAATCCTGGCCGAGACTGAGGTGGGCGAAGAGGTTCCCGTCGAAGCGTTCGTCGCGCTGGTGGAAGTGCTCCGCTACGTCTATGACTGTAACAGGGCTTCGAAAGACGCCCGCGACGATGCGGTGCACGGTTCGGCGCCCATCTTCTGATCGAGAAGGGAACGGCCATGCAACGCGACGAAATCGAACTCGAACTGCGAACCTTGATCGAGGAAGTCAACACCGGGCGCGAACGCCTGCTGGCTGGAGAGGATTTCGGGATGCAGGGCATTTCTCAGCGCATCGACACAGCCTGCAAGGCAGCCCTAGCCCTGGAAAACGAAGAAGTCGTCACCCTGCAACCGATCATGCTGGATCTGCGTAACCATCTGCGGGAATTCTCAGAACTGATGCACTCGGCCATGAAACAGGCCGAAACCCCGTCCGAGGATACGGACGGAGGCCCGGACGGCGCTGCAGACGGCGGCGAATAGCGCATCATCCCACCCCTAACACACGGTCGGCACACGCTTCTCAAGCCTGGATAAAGCTTTCGGCGGATTGTTCGCCGGGATCATCCGATGAAAGCTCACCTCTGGCGAATCGGATAGGCTTGCGTCTGGTAAATCAGGCGGACGGGAACAGTCCGAATGCGCTTGCCTCATTTTCCATGAAGGCTGGCGCAGAGGTCCACACCACGCCGTACCGAATCGACCACGGCAAGGCATCTCTCGCATGGGCGAATTTTTCGACATTGCAGGCTATTTACGGTTCGTTATCGCCCTGGTGGCGGTGCTTGCCTTGATCCTCACCACCGCGCATGTGGCGAAGCGCTTCCTGCATGGCCGGGTTGCGCTTGCCAGGGCGGGCGCCGGGCGACGCCTGTCAGTCAGCGAGGTTTTGCCCCTGGACGCCCGCCGGCGCGTGGTGCTGCTGCGGCGGGACGGACAGGAACATCTGATATTGGTCGGCCCGGATGGCGACACTGTCATCGAGCGCGATATCGACGCCCCAGAGCGCAAGGCGGACAAAGACGAGACTGAGAAGAATGTGGCATCCGTGGAACGTCTCACTCAGACCACGGGCGGAACGCCTGACACGGAACGCCGATCAGGTCCCTTGAAGACATTGCTGCGGGCGGTTCAATCGTGAAATTGCTCGTTGAAGCTACAAAGCGGCCATTCTCCTCTTCGGTCAAGCTGGCGTATTGGCTGCTGCCGGTTTGTTTCGTGGCAATCCCCGCCGCCCTTTGGGGCGGATCCGCTTTCGCACAATCGCTGAGCATCGACATCGGCGAGGGCGGGTCGGTGACCGGCCGCCTTGTGCAACTGGTCGTTCTGCTGACGGTTATCTCCCTAGCCCCGTCCGCGTTGGTGATGATTACCTCTTTCACCCGCATGGTCATCGTGCTGTCTCTGCTGAGGACCGCCCTGGGCACGCAGCAGAGTCCGCCCAACACGGTCATGATCAGCCTCGCCCTGTTTCTGACCTTCTTCATCATGCAACCGGCGTTCGAAGAGGCCTATAACACGGGCATCGCACCCTTGATCGAAGAGCGGATAACGGAAGAGGAAGCGTTCGATCGTTCGATCGCCCCGTTTCATGCTTTCATGCTGCGGCATGTGCGCGAAAAGGATCTGGCGCTGATGATGGATATCGGCCAGATCCCGGCGGTCGTGACCCCTTCGGAGACGCCGCTGCGGGCCCTGATCCCCGCCTTCATGATTTCAGAATTGAGGCGGGCTTTCGAGATCGGCTTCCTGATCTTCGTTCCCTTCCTGGTCATCGATATGGTTGTTGCGTCGGTGCTGATGTCGATGGGTATGATGATGCTGCCGCCCGTGATGATCGCCCTACCGTTCAAACTGATTTTCTTCGTCCTTGTGGACGGCTGGTATCTGGTGGTCGGCAGCCTGGTTCAAAGCTTCGACCCCGTTTAGGAACCAGTTCGCCGTACAGACACGTATCGGCATTGGGCCAGTGGGACGAACGCCGTTTCTTTAGGAATCCTGCAAACTGTTCGTGCCGCTGGTCACGGGCGCACTGTCTTCCGATCCTAAGACCGGGGTCAGCAGCCGGTCGCGGTAGTTCTCCATAAAGGCATTGAAGCCGTCATTCGCCGCCAATTGCTGTAGGCTGGCCTGGAGGTTCGCGCCGCCTTCCTCGTTAGGCGCGACGATATAATTGAAAACATCCCGGAAGGCGGACAGGTTCATCGCCGGCCCATACAGTTCACGCACCTGGGCCAAGCCCGCCTCGTCCTTGTCCAATTTCAGGGCCACCGCCCAGTTCACGACATGGCGGGCGTTCTCCTCGTTGATTTCCTGATCCTCCTCCGGCGGATCCCCGGAGAGACGCTGCAACACCTTTGCCGCTTCAGTCCAATTTTCGCCTTTGCGGAAGATATCCTGCCGCAAAATGTCTGCGTCGATGCTGGTATCGCCGGCCAGCAGCTTGACGGCCTCCTCATCGCGGTCGAGTTCGAACATCGCCTTGGCTTCAAGCCGGCGGCGGTCGTCGTCGAGTTCCCGGTCGATCTGCGGAAAGTTGGTTTTCCGAAGCGCATCCACCGCGCCGATAGGATCGCTGTTCAGCAGACGGACAAAGGCCAGCTTCGTTCCGATCCGCGCCTTCTCCCGGCCTTGCTCCTTCAAGCGGAACTCAATCTGTTGATCCAGCAGGGCCGAGGCGCGGTCGAGCAGATCAACATCGATCAGGCGGTTGGCAAGCAGTTCGATCAACAAATCACCGTCCGCCCCGGCCGGGGTCAGTTCCCGGAATTCATCGTACAAGGCCAGTGCACGCAACGGCGGCATCCGGTCTGCCTCGCCATCGATATAGAGACGCCGGAACAAGTCGGTCATATCCTCGGCCAGTTCGCGGGCGGAATCTTCCTCGGCGAAGTATGTCACCGCGAGGCGCCATGTCGTCAGGCCATTCAGGTAGTCGCCCTTATCGATATAGCTTTGCCCAAGCCGGCGCAGGACCCGAAACTCAAAGCCGTCGCCGCGCCATTGAAAGCGCAACCTTTCCAGCCGTTCTACAACCTCGTCATCATCGATCTCGTTTTGCCGCCGCTGCATGTTAATAAGCAGAAATTCCGCGCGTGCGGCATATTTCGGATCGCTTCCTTCGACCAATTCGGTCCAGTAATCGTAGGCCAGTTCCAGATCGTTCTGGGTAAAGGCGATCTGACCCTGATGGAAACGCAGACGGCTGTACTGTCCCCGAGTCAACAGTTCGACATCCGAATCGAGTTCATCGAGCCATCGGCTGGCGGATCGCCTGTCCTGTGTGGCGATGGCCGCCTCAACACGCAGCAGGCCGAGATAGGCTTTCAGAGGATAGGGGTAGTCGCGCAACAGCGTATCGCCGACGCGGAACTGATCGGCAGCCCCCTTCATATCGCCGAGTTCCGCCAGCACCGCCCCGCGCCAAAGCGCCGCTTCCGCAAAACCGTCCAAACGGGGATCGCTTAGGTCCTGGCGCGCCGCTTCCAGGTCGTTGTTAAGAACCCGAACGGCGCCACGCAGCGCCCGCAGATCCGCCTTCTTGAAAATCGACTCATCCAGGCGCTCTATCACCTGCATGATGCCGTTGGCTTCGGGACCACGATGCCGGGCGGCATAGAATCTCACCATGTCGAGGCGAGCGTCCATCCGGCTATCTTCTGGAACTTCGGTCACGGCCTGCAGCAGTTTATACTCGCTGGGAAGATAATCTCCCTCGCCGCCACGCACCCATTCTTGGAAATTGAACAGCCGGCGGGCGGAATAGTTCTGAGCCGTGCTGGCGGGCGCCTCCGGCGACACCGCGGAGATATGCAGCCCGTCTGTGCCGGAAACGGCAAAACCGTCGAAACTGCGTTCGAACAGCACCTCGTCGCCATTCGATTCCACGACCACGCCCTGTGCCGAGGACAGCACGCGAAACTCGGGATAGACCCGGGTACCAGCAACACCAGTCCCGGACTCGCGATATGTAGCCACCAGAAGGGTATCGCCAACGTCGGGATCGGGAATGGTGACCAGGCCGCCCGGATTGGCGGTCGGAAAGATCAGTTTCGGCCCGGCATCAGCGTCTGCCTCCGCGCGGATTTCGACCTGGTTCTGCGGCGCGTAGGGCTCGGTCCGGAAATCGACCACCCAGTTGAACCCTTCCAAACGGACTACGGGATGGACCTCCGGCTTGGTGCGTAAGCGCAAGGCCGTCGCATTGTTCAACGGCAACTGTTCGATACGGTCTATCAGGGGTGCGCCCTGCTGGCGCAGCGGGTTCAGGTCGATGGGCGCGCGCCGGTCGAAGACAACCCAAACATACTCGCCGCGCCGATAAACCGCCGCACCGACCTCCTCTGGCCAATCGAAAGAGAAACTGACTGGCGCGGGTCCATCCGCGGAAACCGCCCGCCCGCTGTCGTCGCGCTTGAACTGGACGGTTCCCTCCTCCAACGCCCGCTGCACCGCGAGTTGCTCCGCGGTCCGGGGTCCCTGGACGTCGTCACCCGCTGTTCTGACGCGGGTTTGCAGGCTGTCGCCCGTCGTCGCAGGATCGGATTCGGGGGTTTCCTCCGGCTCTATCCCTTCCGTAGTTGCGGACGCTTCCGCTTCGGCCTGTGCCAGGGCCGCTGCTTCCTCTGCCGCGGCGTCCTCTTCCTCAAGAATGCGGCGGGCTTCCGCTTCTGCTTCGGCTTCCGCATCATCCAGCGGAGGGGCCAAACTGACCGGACCTTCATCGGCAGCAGCGACACCGGAATCGGCCACCGCCGGCGATTCCTGATCCGTACCCGGCTGTTCGGCGGGTTGCTGTGCCGCCTCGGATTGCGTTTCCACCCCGGCGGTCTGTTCTTCCGCCGTCTCCGGCGTGAGTTCGACGGTGTTGGCCTCCGCCGTTTCCGGTTCCGGCTCCTGCACCTCGGCCTCGGTTTCCGGCGTCGGCGTCTCGGCGGTCTCCGTTTCCTCTGGCGGCGGGGTCACGGGGGTCAAAATCTCGGTCGCGCCCGCCGATGCTTCAGCCACCGGACCGCTGCCCAAGGTGATGTCGAACACCACTTTGTCGCCCGCAACGAGATCTCGCATTGTCGACCCGCCCGCGACCGGCAGCACGAAGACCATTTCGTCGGACGACGCGGCGGATTGCGGCGGGCCGAATCCTCGCGGCAAACGGCCGGCAAGCTGCGCGGCGTCGACCCGTGCAGGCCGGTTGAAGCGCGCAGTGAGGACGCCCCCCGCCAGATCGACGGTGTAGTCCGTCGGTTCTGTCCAGTCGAAGACGATACGGGTGTAGGTCGGATGCCGCCCCACCCTTACGGGCACCACCGGCGTCTCCGTCTGCGCGGTCTGGGCGCTATCCGCGCTGCTATCCGGCCTGAGGTCGACCGCGATAGAGTTACCGCTTCTGAAACTGTTGACCGTAACCGGCTGCGCAAGTTCAAGGCGGACCGTCGCGCCGCCATCTTCCAAGCGGGCAGAACGGACATAAGCGCCCAAGATGTTGAGAAGGTTGGTAAAGTCCGTCGTCACCGGCTCCTGGAACCGGACCAGCAAGGCCCCGCCGGCCAGCTCCGTTTGAAAGTCGACCTGCCGCGGCCAATCGAAAACCACCCTGCCGTAATCGGGGTGGAAACCGCCGCGCGTCTGTATCGCCTCCTGCGCGTTACTTGGCGCGGCGCTCGACAATAGCACCGGGGCCGTCAGGGCCGTCACCATCAAGAACGCGCGGAACCGCCCCGCCGGCCTTTTGTCGCCGTTCGTGCAAAGGGCGTTCATGTCATCTGGCTTACCTGTGGCCATCTATTGTCCGCCCGCAACCGAATACAAAACCACATCGACACGCCGGGACATATCATACCGCTGTTCCTCCGGTATGCGCGGATCGAGATGCCGAAAACGGGAATCGCCGCGCCCGACTGCCGCGAACCGCCCCGTATATCCCGCCTCAGTCAAAATGTTCGCCACTCTCAAAGCGCGCGCCAGCGACAACTCCCAATTGCTCTCGTAGACGCCACCCTCCGGCGGCAGCGGGTCCGCGTGCCCGACAACCTCTATCTGGTTGCCGACAAGCGTCAGCACAGCCGCCAAATCCGAGATAGCGCGGACCGCCTCCTCGCTCAAGGCATCCTTTCCCGACTCGAACATCGCATCGCTTGGAAGCGAAATCACCATCGTCCCCTCTAAGGGCGTTAACACCGCGCGGGACAACACCGGATCGGCAGCAAGTTTCTCGGACAGGATTCGGTGCAGATAGTCGGTCGACAGGCCGGGCAGAACCTGCACGGTCGGTATATTCAATTCGCTTATGGGCGCGGGCTTGGTCAGATCCGTCGGTTGAAGCTTACGATTCAGCAGGCTGGTTACTTCATCCCATTTTTCCGACTTCACATAGGACATCGAGAAAAGCATGACGAAGAAAGTCAGCATCAGCGCCGTGACGTCGCCCATGCTGATCAACCAGGCGGGCGGCTTTTCCGTCGCATCCGGCTTTTCTTCCTGATCCAAGGGAGTCATTGCCCGCCCTCCCCTGCACCGGCTTCGCCCGACACACTCTCGGAAAACGTCAATTGGGCCTGCGATGCATCCAGGATTTCAAACCGCAAGCGCAGACGATTGTTTCGGCGTTCGGAAATGCCGACCGAGAGGCCGTCCGGCGGCGCGCCGGCATCCACCACAGCCGCCGCAAAACGGGCGGCGCGAAGGAAAGGTAAGTCGTTCGGCGCATAGGACGGACCTTCGCCAACCAATGGTTCGCTGGTATCGGGATCCAGCAGGGCAAGGGCGTCGATCACGTCGACCGCATCAGCCTGGGCGTCCTCGCCCTCCGCCGACCCGGCGGACTCGCCATCGGCTGCCCCATCAACGGACGGAGAAGCGGCGGTCGCGATTTCAACGTCTTCCAGATTTTCAGTTGGAATGGTGAAGTGAAGCTGGACGGAAAACCCCTCCAAGCGCGCCGCAAGGGCGAACGCCGTCGCCTTCAGCAGCGCTTGGCGGTCCCCACGCAGCGCCGGTTGGCCGCCGACGAAAACCTCGGTCTGGGGCAGGGAAAGCTGCAAGGTGCGCCCCCGTGTAAGCGCATCGACCCGGGTAATCGGCACCGCGGTCAGCCACAAACGCTCCAGATCCTCAATGACATCCTCAGGCTCCGGGACCGGGCCGAGGGTGGAAACCAGGATTTCCGCCGTATTGTCGGGGATAATGTCACTTTTGAATGTCGCCGCGAGGGAACTCAGAACATCACGGGATTTGGTTTCTTCCAGTGTTGAGATCGCCGTCAGCAAAATGAAGAAAGCCAACAACAGCAGGAACAAGCTCAAAAACATCAGGGGTCCCGTATCGGGAACCGGTTTTTGAGCATCGATCTGCTTCTCGTCGTGCTGCAGCATGGCAGTTCATCTTTCAGGCACGGGTATCGCAGCCGAACCTAGCAAGAATCCGACCGACCGGCCGCGTGCGCACCGCGTCTAAGCCTGCAGTATAGTGTTGATTCCGCTCACCGCGCCACCATCCCGGACCGCGCAGTTTCCCCGCGCCCAAATACAAAGAAGGCGGCCAAAGGGCCGCCCGCCTTGTCGTTTGCGTGATGGTCCGGCCTAGAATGGCCCCAGAACGCTGGTCAGCTTCTGCTTCAACGTCGCCGCGTTGAAGGGTTTAACAATATAATTGCTGACACCGGCCTGTTTGGCGGCGATGACGTTTTCGGTCTTGCTTTCCGCCGTGATCATGATGAACGGCAGATCCTGCATGCGTTTGTCCGCACGCACCTCCCGGAGCAACTGGATCCCGGTCATGGGTTCCATGTTCCAGTCCGAAATCACCAGACCATAATCTTTCGCCCGCAATTTCTGCAGAGCTTCGCTTCCGTCCATCGCCTCATCGACGTTGTTGAAGCCAAGCTGTTTAAGCAGGTTGCGAATGATCCTGAGCATCGTTTTGTAATCGTCGACAATCAAGACCTGCATGTTCAAATCGACAGCCATGCAACAACTCCGTCCCTTTAATTCTCTCAAGCCTCAGTCAGGCGCAGGCTCATACTTTCGACTGGCCTTCAAACAGTATGGGATCCGTTATGGCCCCATTCGGTTCAATGCGCGTTCCGAAGCGGCCCGCAGCACCACTATCTACCGCATGGTGTTACCAATTGGTTAAATCCCATATAATTAGTTAAATCCCATATATACGTGGGTCAATTGCGGATTTTCTCTGTTTTGCCGCGTTGTTCCCGCAACCGCGGCCCCACCCGCGGCACGATCACGGCGGACCGGCATGGTCACTCGGGTATTTGCGGCAGTTCGTTCCGCTCCGCAAGTTCACGGGTCAGTATACGGGCCCGGTCCGGGCTCATGGCGGCAATGATCGGCGCAACCTTTCGCGCGCTCATACCGCGCAGAACCCCAACCAATGTATCGAGTTCCAACTCGTTGAAGATTGCGGCCGCCGATTTCGGTTTCATGGCGGAGTAGATGCTGCGCAGACGCTCCTGATCTTCGTCCTGCTCCTGATCGTACTCCTGGACCAGACTGCGGATATCCTCGCGGATGCGCTCCAACTGCTGCTGCTTCACGACAAGTTGTTGTTCCGCGGCCCGCAGCAGGGCTTCGCGCTCCGACACTTCGCGTTCCTTCACCTCGATGGCGTCGCGGCGGCTGGAAAGATCGTAGAGGAGCCGCAGTTCACCCGGCGTCAATGACGCCAGCTCCGAGAGCTGGTCTTCCTGATCGGTCGTTTCCGCTTCGACAGCGCCGTCCGGCAGTTCGTCCTCAAAGGTCTCGAACCCTTCATCCGCCTCATCCAAGGCCGGTGCCGACTGAGCGGCGGCCTGCTGGGTTTGGACAGGCGCCTGCGCCAATGGCCGGCCCGCCGTGACAGCTTCCCAAATCGACCCGACCTTCACCGTCAGCATCAGGGCGGCGACGAAAATCGTGATAGGAAGTATCCGGAAACCCAGTTTCATCGACTATCTTTCCAACGCGGAGACATGTACCGACTACCATATCGGCAAAGTGTTAACAGGCCGTTTTTTACCGCATTCCCTGCAAGGCGCGCAATAAGGCCGATTTTTTCTTGGATTTGTCGTCCTCAACACCCTCTCTGGCATCCCCTGTCTTGGCAACGGTGGGTTCCGTGGACCCACGCAGCGACGGCACCGTGGACGGCGCATCTGCTTGCGCGGGCTCCGCCCTCAGCGAGCGCGGCGGAGTCTCATTGCGTTTCTGCGGCGCATCGGCCGCCATCCGGGCCGCGCGCATGGCGTCCTCTATATCAGAGGCCGTATCGCCCGCCTTGCCCGTGGATTTACCGCGGTGTTCCGCAATCGACCCGTCCATGCGGTCGGCCACGCTGTTTCCACGCTCGATCATAAAAGAGAGGTCTTCGCGAAGCCCGTCGGCCTCGCCGAGCAGTTTGCCCAGCGTTTCCTTATTCTTGTTCGTTGCTTCCTTGACGTTCTGAATGGCGCGTTCCGCCTTGTCCGTTGCCTCCGTAAAGCCGGCGAGCAAGGTCTCGAGCTCTTCCTTGCTCCTCTGAAGGACCGACAGGCTGCGGTTCAAGCGGACAGCATACACAATGACCGCGATCAGCAAGATCGCGATCAGAACATCGAGAACCAACGCCAGTTCGGGCTGAATCAAGCTTCGCCCTCCGCCTTTCCTTCGATCTTTACCGCAATGTTACCCGATTTCTGGCCCATATGCGCGCTGAACATCGGGATGCTGCCGCATCTTAGCATGACTTCCGAATTCGGAGTCGCCGAGAGCGGCAGGAACGTACCGGGCTGCCATTCAAGCACATCGCCAAGGCTGCTGGCCATTTCATCCAGCACCACTTCAATCGGCACTTCGGTAAACCACAATTCGGTCGCCAAGTGGTTTTCCCAAATAGAGTCACGGCCGAACTTCTCGCCCATGAACATCTGAAGCAGCAGTTCGCGGACCGGCTCCAGCGTGGCATAGGGCAGCATGAGTTCCAGACGGCCGCCGCGATCTTCCATATCGATCCGCAAACGGGCCAGGATGGCGGCGTTGGCCGGACGGGCGATGGTTGCAAAGCGCGGGTTGGTCTCCAGCCGGTCGAACCGCATGGTTACAGAGGATAGCGGATCGAACGCAGCCGACAGGTCGGCCAGCACAACCGCGATCATCCGCTCAACGAGATTTCGTTCAATGGTCGTATAAGGACGCCCCTCAATACGCATCGCCGCCGTGCCGCGGCGTCCACCGAGCAGCACGTCGACAATGGAATAGATCAAAGAGCTGTCGACCGTGATCAGACCGTAATTGTCCCATTCCTCCGCCTTGAACACAGTCAACATTGCGGGGAGCGGAATTGAGTTCAGGTAATCCCCGAAACGGATGGAGGTAATGTTATCCAAGCTGACTTCGACGTTGTCGGAGGTGAAATTCCGCAAGCTGGTCGACATCATCCGCACAAGCCGGTCATAGACGATTTCCAACATGGGCAGGCGTTCGTAGGACACCATGCCGCTGTCAATGATCGCTTCGATCCCCGACTGCGTACCGTCGTCTTCGCCCTCCTGGAACCCCAGAAGGCTGTCAATCTCATCCTGATTTAGAACGCGCGCCGTACCGCCGCCGCCACCGCCGACAAGGTCGTCGTCATCCTCGGCCATCGCGGCCCATTCTTCGGCCAGGGCGTCATCGCCGCCCTCTTCACCCTCGCCGGCCATTGCTTCCATCTGCTGGGCAATGTCTTCTTCGTCACTCATATCCGCGTCTCATCAAAGATCGATCCGCATTCGCCCCCGCAACAAACGGGCCAATCCGCCGAACTACGTGCTTATTGTATCAGCATGTCCCCAATCAACACGTCCCGAACCTTTACCGGGTGCGCCGCCTGGTTGACCCGCGCCAGCATTTCTTCCTTCACCCGGTATAAACCTTCGCTGCCCTCCAGCTCCTCGACGCGAAGCTCGCGCAGGAAGACCTGAAAATTATCGATGATTTTCGGCATGAATGCCTCAATCGTCGGCTGATCCTCCGGCTGCATCAGTTCAAGACTGATCCGCAGCTTCAAAATCTGCTGCTTACGTCCCGAAGAGCGCAGAGAAACAATCATCTCCCGGACGTCGAGATAATGGCCCGGTGTCGCCACAACGGGCTCCTCACCCTCGCCCACACCTTCTTCGCCGCCTTCTTCCGCCGTTTCCTCGATGCCCAGAAGCGGGTCCAGCAGGCCACTCATGTATACGCCCACCCCCGCGCCCGCGAGCACCACGATCGGCAGCAGAATGAACAGGACGAGTTTTTTGCCGCCGACTTTCTTTTTGCCGCCGCCGTCGCCTTCATCTTCGACTTCTTCGCTCATAAGGCCCTTTGCCCCGTTTGATCGATGTCGGCAGGCATCCCGCCGCCACCCCTTACCTCTTCAGCCGAATATAGGCGATGCGCGCGATATTCTCAAATATACGAAATAGTTAGAAGTAATCGCATAATATAGACCAGCCCTGTTCTACTAAGATACCGCCCTTGTCGCCGACGCCTCCCCACGGCAATTCCTGCCGGTACACATGGGCGTTTCCCGGCCCCGCCCTTGCCGGCTTCGATTTCCTGCGATCCTCGCCAGCCCATTGATATTCCTTGATTTTATTTCTGGCACACTCCTTGCGACTGGCTTTGTCGAGAGAGAGTACGTGATTTCGTATCGGCTGTTGACCTTGCAAGTGCGAGTTCAGCCGGGAGTGACGAGAGAGGTAGAGCATGTCTAATTCCATATTCATTGCCCTATCGCGCCAATCGGCGCTGCAACGAGAACTGGACATCGTTGCGAACAATCTGGCGAACGTTAATACGCCCTCCTACAAGGCTGAGCGGCTGGTATTCCGGGAATTCCTGGTAGATACACAACCCCGCGCACCGGGCCTCTCCTATGTTCAGGACGTGGGCCAGTACAGGGTTCAGGACGAAGGCCCGATCCGGCAGACCGGGAACCCGCTGGACGTTGCGATCAGCGGCGATGGCTATTTCGTTGTTGGGACGGACCTGGGCGACCGATACACACGCCACGGCCGTTTCCAACTGGATGCCGACGGCACCCTGACGACCGGCAATGGAGAGCCGATCCTGGGTCAGGCCGGACCGATCACGATCCCACAAGGCGAAACGGACATCTCGATTTCGGGCGACGGGGTCATATCCGGGCGCGACGGTCAGCTTGGCCGGCTTCGGGTCGTCCGCTTCGATGAACCGCAGGAATTGCGGCACGCGGCCGACAGTCTTTTCACAACACTGGAAGACCCGATCGAGGTTCCCACACCCCGCGTCGTCCAGGGCAGCCTTGAAGACTCCAATGTCCAGGCGGTTCTGGAGCTGACCAACATGATGCGGATTTCCAGATCCCACCAGTCGGTAAAGCGCTTCCTGGACCAGGAAGACAAACGCCAGCGCGACATGATGGACCGGCTCACCCGGGCGGTTTCCTAGGCATGGACGCGGCACAAAAACTAAGTTTCAGGAGACCATAAATGCGATCCCTATCCATCGGCGCGACAGGAATGCTGGCTCAGCAGCTCAATGTCGAAGTGATCTCCCACAATATCGCGAACTTGAACACCACGGCGTTCCAGCGCCGCCGACCGGAGTTTCAGGATCTGCTGTATCAAAACCTGCGGCGTGTCGGGTCCGATTCCTCAGATGCGGGAACGATTGTCCCTGCCGGCGTACAGGTCGGGCTTGGCGTACGCACCGCCGCCGTATACCGCATCACCGAACAGGGAAACCTGTCCCTGACGGAAAACCCGCTGGACATCGCGATCAACGGCAACGGCTATTTCCAAGTTAGTCTGCCGAACGGCGATACGTCCTACACACGGGCGGGCTCTCTACAGCTCGACGCCAACGGACAGATCGTCACGGTCGACGGTTTCACCGTCCAACCGGGCATCACCGTGCCGCAGAACGCCATCGATATCTCGGTCAACGCCAGCGGCCAGGTTCTGGTCAGCTTGGATGGCCAGACCACACCGCAAAATGTCGGGCAATTCCAATTGGCGACCTTCCCGAACGAAGCGGGCCTGATCGCTGTTGGCGACAACCTGTTCCTTGAAACGCCCGCGTCCGGCGCTCCGGTCACGGGAACGCCGGGTTCCACCGGGTTCGGGACCCTGCAACAGGGCTTCCTGGAAACCTCTAACGTGAACGTTGTTGAAGAGATTACCAACCTGATCTCCGCCCAGCGCGCCTATGAAATGAACTCCAAGGTCATCGAGACCTCGGACCAGATGCTGCAGACCGTTTCCAACATTCGCTAGTGACGACGGTTGACCGGATCGAGAACATGGCCATGAGACACGACCAAACACCCGATACACTAACCCGGTTCCGCCCGGTCTGCATCGCCACGCTTCGCGCCGGTGTCTTCGGACTGGCGGCTTTGTCGCTGGCCTTGGCCGCGACCGTGTGGGACGCCAACGCCAATCCTGCATCCAACACAGCCGAAGCGCCTGTGCGCCTGACACCGTCGGTTCAGATAATGGGCAAGAATCTGACCCTGGGCGATGTGTTCGAGAATGCCGGCGCCTATGCGGATCGCGTGATCGCCCGCGCCCCGGCGCCCGGACAATCGGTGACGCTGGAAGCCCGTTGGCTCGCCCGTGTAGCCCGTGCCTTCCGCCTGAACTGGCGTCCTCAATCGCGGTACGATACGGCGACGGTCACCCGGCTAAGCCATCATCTGTCCAGCGAAGTAATCCAGTCGCAGGTCAAAGCCGAGATATTGTCGCTACGCGTGGATTTGCCGCCGGAAGAGGTTGAAGTCCAGTTGGACAACCGGCTGCTGACCCTGACGCTTCCGACTGACCGGCCCGCGACCCTTGCGGTCCGCCAACTTCAAGTCGACCCAAGGACAAACCGCTTCAGCGCCATGCTGGCCTCTCCGGCTCAACCGCCCTACGCGGTTCAGGTTCCGGTCACCGGCCAACTGCATCGAATGGTCGATGTTCCGGTTCCGGCTGACCGTATCCTGCGCGGAGAGATCATTTCCGCCAACGACCTCTCTTACGTACGCGTACGCCGTAACAGTTTGCCGGCAAATGCGATCCTGGATGTGGCGGAGCTGATCGGCCAAAGCGCCAAACAAAGCCTGACCTTGGGCAAGCCGATTTCCCTTAATGCGATACAGCCGCCGGTTCTGGTGAAAAAGGGGGCGTTGGTCACCGTGAAACTGCAATCGAACAATCTGCTGCTGACGGCGCGCGGACGCGCCATGCAGAACGGCGGGCTGGACGATGTCATCCGCGTGCAAAACCTGCAGAGCAGCCGGACCTATGACGCCATCGTAACCGGATCGGGCCAAGCGAAAGTAAGCCTGCCAAGCCAGATCGCGCTGCAATAGGCGCGGACGAACGGTGGGAATTGGAGGATTTGCGATGAGAGTTCATTCAAGCAAGGGATCAAGAAAGCTTTTCCGCTTCAGCGCCCTGTTGCTGATGGGAACGCTTCTCGCCGGGTGCAACGCCCTGTCGCGGCTTGCCGATGTCGGCGATGAGCCCGGCCTCTCGGAGATCAAGAACCCGACGCACAAGGTGGACTATCAGCCGGTCAGCATGCCAATGCCCCCGCCGACGATCGCCCGGCGTCTGCCGAATTCCCTGTGGCGTCCTGGATCGCGGGCCTTTTTCAAGGATCTGCGCGCCAGTCAGGTCGGCGACATCGTAACGGTCGTAATCGCCATCGATGATGACGCGGAGTTGGAAAATACCACGACGCGGTCTCGGACGAATGTCGAAAACCTGGATATCGACTCGCTGCTGGGCTTCGAGGGCGACCTGGACACATTCCTGCCGGAAGCGGTCAACCCCGGCGACATCCTGGCCACAGACAGCAACAGCAGCAACCAGGGTACGGGGGTCATCGACCGTGAAGAGGAAATCAACCTGCAGATCGCGGCCATCGTGACCCAGGTTCTACCGAACGGGAACCTCGTGATTCACGGACGTCAGGAGACTCGGGTGAACTATGAAATCCGAGAATTGCAACTCGCCGGAGTGATCCGTCCGCAAGACATCACCAACGACAATACCGTGGCCTATCAGCAGATTGCCGAAGCGCGTCTTTCCTATGGCGGGCGGGGCCATATCACCGACGTACAGCAGCCGCGCTACGGATCGCAGATCGTCGACATCATCTTGCCGTTCTAACCGCGAACGGACGCTTGAAGCCGGATAAGACAAACGCACTGAGGACATACCGCTACGAACAGGAACCGATACAAAACGTTTCGCATGGTTGAGGAAACGAGCGCCGGCGGCCGCGAATGCGGCGCAGGCGGCGGCGAGGAGACATCGAAACGTTAAAGGCCCATGGCGGCGCAGTACAACCACGCCAACATGAGCCCGGCACATCGAATCCGGTTTGGATTTACGCCCGCACTCTCCTCTCTCTCATCTCTCCTCTCGCTGGCGTAGATCCGTTGGAGACGCCCCCCGAGTCCAACCGGGGGGCGTTCTCCATTTCAGCCGCGGCGTTGAGTTGACCGGCGGCTGCGGCTACAGGTGATGCTGACGGCTCGAACAATTCGGAACGACAGCAGTATGCCGCCACGCTCCAACCCTCTGAAACTGAACAAATTGCAACTCCGGACACTCGCCCTCATCCAGGTGCTGATCAATGAAGCCGGACAAGGCGACCGCGACCCGGATACGGGCGATGTCACCTTGCTGACCCTGCCGCAGCCGCATGGCGATCACGTTCATCTCGGGCCCTATACCGTATCCGCGCGGGAGATGAGCGGGTTTTCCAACGCCGGCGTCTGGGGCGCTCTGGCGCGCAAGGGCCTGGCCCGCGGAGGGCCGCCGGTAACGATCACGAAAGAAGGGCTTGCATACGATACCGGGCTGTCGGACAGGTTCATCAAACAGAGCGACCATTGAAGCGGGCGAACAAGCGCTCCGTTTCAGACACCCGGAAAAACCCAACAATATCAGGAAACGCCTTCCATGCTGAAAACAGTCACCGGTTACCAGGGGATGGTGACCACCCCCCATCATTTAGCTTCGCAAGCAGGCGTCTCCGTCTTGAGGGACGGCGGCAACGCTGTCGAAGCGATGGTCGCCATGGCCGCGGCAATCGCGGTGGTTTATCCGCATATGACGGCAATCGGCGGCGATGGATTCTGGCTGATCACCGAGCCGGGCAAGGACCCCATCGGCATCGACGCATGCGGCGCGGCGGCGGAAAATGCGACACGTGCTTTCTATACGGACCAGGGTTTCGACAGTATCCCCACCCGCGGCCGGCTCGCCGCCTTAACCGCCGCCGGCACGGTTTCAGGTTGGCGGGCCGCCCTGGCGCACGCGCAGTCTTGGGGAATGGCCATGCCCTTGGGCCGGCTGATGCAGGATGCGGTGCGTCACGCCCATGAAGGGGTCGCGGTTGCGCCCAGTCAGGAAACCCTGACCCGGGAAAAACTGGCGGAGCTGAAGGACGCACCAGGCTTCGCCGAAACCTTCCTGCGGGACGGCGATGTGCCGTCCGCCCGTAGCAAGCTCGCCAATCCCCGGCTCGGCGAGACCCTTCGACATCTGGGCAAGGCCGGTCTTAGCGACTTTTATGACGGGGAACTCGCCGGACGCATTGCCGACGACCTTGCGGCCGTGGGCAGCCCCGTCTCAGCGGCGGATCTGCGCAGTCATGCGGCGACGCTGGTGAAGCCGCTCTCGGTTCGGACCAGCGACGGTGTCCTATACAACATGACGCCGCCGACTCAGGGTCTCGCCTCGCTGATTATTCTGGCGCTGTACGACCGGTTGACCGAGCCGGAAGCCGCCGAGTTCGACTTCGTCCACAGGCTGGTCGAAGCGACGAAACGCGCCTTTATCGTCCGGGACAGCCATGTCACCGACCCGGCCTATATGACCCGGGATCCGCAAGAATTCCTGACCGACGCGTTCCTGGATGCGGAAGCTGCGAAAATCGACCGTGCAACGGCGTTACCCTGGCCGCATGTCGCCGCACCGGGCGACACGATCTGGATGGGCGTTATCGACGGAGAAGGCCGGGCGGTCAGCTTCATCCAGAGCCTCTATTGGGAATTCGGATCGGGCGTCGTGCTGCCGGAAACCGGGATTCTTTGGCAGAACAGAGGCATCAGTTTCTCGCTGCAGGAAAACGGCCCGCATCCGCTGCAACCGGGCCGGAAGCCGTTTCATACCCTGAACCCGCCGCTCGCCGTTCTGAACGATGGCCGCACCGTCAGCTACGGCACCATGGGCGGAGAAGGCCAGCCACAAACCCAGGCCGCCCTGTACGCCCGTTACGTGAAGAAGGGGATGGACTTGCAACAGGCGATCAGCGCGCCCCGGTGGCTGCTGGGCAGAACCTGGGGGGACCAGTCGACGAACCTGAAGCTGGAGTCCCGTTTCGATCCGGTGACCGTTCAAGCGTTGAAAGACGCCGGCCATGACGTGGCCGTGGTTGACGCCATGACCGACATGATGGGGCATGCCGGCGCCATCGTGCATCACCCGGACGGCCTTTTCGAAGGCGCCACCGACCCACGCAGCGACGGGGCGGCGATGGCCGTTTGAGTCTCCGACCCTTTCGCCAATTTGCTAGGACCCGCCCTAAGCTTGCGATAGGCTTTCCGAATCGCAACGGCTGGGCGGCTTGGCATGACCCTGGATCAGTACATTGAGGATATTCTGAACATCGAAGGAGAAGACCTGCTGTTCGCGCGTCTTCTTTCGTTTCTGCATCAGTTTTCCGCCGATGTGCTGAGCTATCACGTCGTAACCGAACATTTGCGGCGGCTAAGGCTCGATCAGGGGCTCGTCTATCACTGTTTCCCCCCGGCCTGGGTGTCGCGGTACAAGGAAATGGACTATTACGACATCGACCCGATTATCGAGCGCGCGATGCGGACCCGGGAACCCTTCTGTTGGTTCGATATCGATAAGCTGCAGCGCCTCTCGACAGCCCAGAAGGCGTTGCTCACGGACCTGCGGTCGCACGGCATGGTGGACGGTTACGCCGTTCCGATTTTCGGCCCGCAAGGAACGACCGCCTATTTCGGTGTGGGGTCCACATATGGCGACATGCATGTCGATGCGGTCGCGTTGCGGCAGATCCAATACGCCTGCAACACGCTCCACAACCGCTACCTGGAAATCCATGGCGAAATCGACAGCAGCCAACCGTCGCTGACCAACCGCGAACGCGAGGTCCTGACCTGGATCGCCCGCGGCAAAAGCAATTCGTCGATTGCCGGAATTCTCGGCATTTCCGAACATACGGTCGATACCTTGGTGCGGCGGTGTTTCCACAAACTGGCCGTCAGCGACCGGATTTCCGCGTCGCTCAAAGGTGTCGCCACCGGCGTGATTTCTCCGTAGAGCCTGTCAGCAGTGACCTGAACGGATTTGTCACGTACCTGCGGGACAGACAGGAATACCGCATCTCCCTATAAACGCGCGAAACTCCTTCAGGATTGAAGCAATGCACACCGAGTTCGCGGAATGGCCCGACCCGGATCGGGCCGATTTTTCCTGCGACCGGGTAGCCGGCGTATTCGACTACTGGTCGGGGATCGACAAATCGTCATCCGGACTTCCTCTGCGCGAGGCCTGCGAGCCGCTGGTGGATATCCCCCGGCTGGTCACGATCATCATGCTTATTCAGATACCGGATCCCGACGATCTGGACACCATGTTCTACCGGGTCATCGGCAGTGAGTTGGCGGACTGGACCGGCGGACAAACGGGAGAAACGGTGAAACACGTCTATCTGGGAACAGACTGGCAAACGGTCGAGACCCAGCATCGCTATGTGATCGAACAACGCAAACCGCAACTGGTGCGCCGTCAGCTCGGCCATATCCGGGAGCGGGACTTCCGGGCTTACGAACGTGTCCTGATGCCGTTGAGCCGGGACGGCGGTTCCGTGGATATGATCCTGGGCGCGTGCACTCAACTCTCCTTCTCCGGGCCAAACCTGCTGCGCTGCGGTGCAATGAGAAGGACTCCCGGCGAGAGCCGCTAGCTGCTTGCGGTCTCGCCGTTCAGAAGCGTCAAGGCGGCCCCCGCCATAACCTTGGCGGATGTCATGATCGCGTCGATCTCAATATACTCGTCCGGCTGATGGGCCAGATCCAGGATACCGGGCCCATAGGCGATGCAATCCTTCAACTGACCGATCCGGAAGACATGTTTCTGGTCGTAGGTCCCCGGGGAGCAGATGGTTTCCGGTTTGTGACCGAACTGCGCTTCGATCTGATCGGAGACCGCCTGAACTACCGGCGCTTCAAGATCGGTCAGCGTCGGCTCGAATTCCATGATGTCGCGCACATCGTAGCGGAATCCGGGACGTTCTTTCTCCAGCGCGTCCAGCAAGGCGACAATCTCCGCCTTCACCTGGTCCAACGGTTCTTCAATCAGGAAACGGCGATCCAGGATCACCTTGCACAGGTCCGGCACCAGGGAACTCGGCAATCCGTTGAAATTGTCGGGCAACCCGCCGTGAATGGACGCGATGTTCAAGGTGGATTGCTTCGCCCCTTCCGGAACCACCGGCATCGCCGTTTGGCGGTCGGCCAGCGCCGGATACAGATCGCTCTCCAACTTGTCCAGAAACGCCCCCATGTGGCGGACCGCGCAGTCCCCAAGAAACGGCATGGACCCGTGCGCGATGTGACCGTGTGTGCACACCTCCGCCCACCAAACGCCCCGGTGACCGACACACACCCGGTCGACATTCAGCGGTTCGGGAATGATCACATGATCGACGCGGGGTTTGCTGAAAAAACCCTTGCCGGCCAGATAGGCGACACCGCCGTATCCCCCGGTCTCCTCGTCCACCGTCCCTGAAATCTCTATCGCACCATCGAAGGGTACGCCTTCCTGCAGGATCGCTTCGGCGGCGATGATCGATGCCGCGATGCCGCCTTTCATATCGCACGACCCGCGGCCATAAATCCTGCCATCCTCAACCTCCGCACCGTACGGATCGCGCGTCCAACCTTCCCCCGGTTCCACGACATCGATATGACCGTTGAAATGGAGACAGGGGCCGGGCCGCCGCCCCTCTCGGCGCGCCACGATATTCGTGCGGGGATGCTTGTCGCTGTCTCCGGGGGTTCCTTCGCCGCGTTCGTAAACGACATCGAACCCAGCCGCCCGCAACCGCTCGCCAATCAACTCCGCGCAAGGAGTGTAGGCGTCGCCCGGGGGGTTGACGGTGGGGATGCGGATCAGGTCCTGTGTCAGGGAGACGGCAGCCTCCTCAAGTCCGTCGATTCGCTCAAACAGCTTTTGCACCTCGGCCCCCCAGTCTTTGAAGACAATATGGTCGCGGGCAAATCCGGGTGAGGCAAGAGAAACGATGCCGGCACAGGCGAAACTATCCAGGCGGCCAATGGTTCGCACCCTTCTACCGCCGAAGAACGACGTTATTGTGACATCGGTCGCGGTCGGCCTGAACTGGACATTGGTGGTGTCGGATGTGGGCGCCGGCGTTGTGCACACTCCCGCTAAGCCAAGCCAGGGATGCGGTCCGGTTGACGGCGCCGGCGTCTTGGCCGGCCAGCCGCTGCAGAATCTGATCGACCGGATCGACGGCCCGAACCCCATAGAGCAAGCTTTGGGGTTCGCCGCCATAAACGCCTACTGGAACCGATACGACCTGGATGCGCCAACGGCGAATGGGCTGGACGTTATGAACCCGGCCAGCGACAAAAAGACCGTCGTAGTGGGCCGTTTTCCCGACCTTGATAAAAAACTTCCCAATGCGGCGGTCATAGAACGGAATCCCCGCCCCGGCGACCACCCGGAAGAGGCGGCCGCGACCCTGATCCCCGATGCAGACCAGCTTGTCATCACCGGCTCCGCCCTCTCCAACGGATCGCTCGACGGCCTGTTGGCTCTGAGGATAAGGGCGCAGACCGCACTTGTCGGGCCCAGCACCCCGCTATGCCGCGACCTCTTTTCCTTCGGCATCGGCGCCCTGGCAGGTTTTCGCATCGAAGATCCGGACCGCGCGCTGCGCGCAGTTATCGAAGGTGGCGCGGCCAAGGCGTTGAAGGCGGCGGGAAAGCCCGTCAGCCTGTACGCGTAAGTCGGAACAGTTCGACCGCTACCGAACCGATCTACTCTCCAGCCCCTTAGAACTCTGCGCATTTCCAGTCCGGCGAATACGGAGTGACATCAGGATGCGGATCTATTTTGGCTGGTACGCGGTGGCGGCCGCTTTCGTTCTCGCGATCTTCGGATGGGGATTGGGTTTCTATGGACCGCCGATCTATCTGCAGGCCGTTCTAGACCGGACGGATTTCTCCATCGCAGCCGTATCGTGGGCCGTGACATTTCACTTCGTAATGGGCGCGGCCATGGTCCTCTGCCTCCCTGCTCTTTATCGGAAACTGGGCGTCGCCACCGTGACCTGCCTAGGTTGTCTCATATTGGTTGCCGGCCTTTTCGGATGGGCGCGGGCGGACAGTCTCCCATCGCTCTACCTCGCCGCATTTGGAACCGGCTTGGGTTGGGTGACAATGGGGGCCGCCGCACTGAACGCCATAGTCTCACCGTGGTTCGAGGCACGCCGCCCTCTCGCCCTTTCCATGGCCTACAATGGCTCCAGCCTGGGCGGCGTCGTCTTCTCCCCGCTTTGGGCCATCATGATCGCGGCGGTCGGATTTGCGGACGCCGTATTCGGCGTCGGCGTCCTGTTGGTCCTGGCCGTTCTCTCTTTATCGCTGACTATTCTTCGGAGAAGCCCGAACGGGATGGAGGAAGACAGAGCAAAACAACTAAACCCGCACGCATCGAAGAGAGAAGTAGCGGCAAAAACACATTGCCGTGCATTCCCGACACTTGCGCTTGGGATGGCGCTTGGTCTGTTCGCACAAGTCGGCTTGATCGCACATCTGTTCTCGGTGCTGCACGATCTAATCGGACATCAACAGGCGGGTTGGGCCCTTAGTCTGGCAACCGTTTGCGCCGTAGCGGGCAGAACCTTGTGCGGTTGGTTTATGCCGCAAAATACCGACAGACGGCACGTGGCGGCCGCCAGCTATGCCGTTCAGATCGTCGGTTGTCTCTGCCTCGGTGCGGGCGTCAATGGCGAATTGCCGCTCATATGGGCAGGCATAGCGCTATTTGGTCTCGGCATCGGCAACGCCACGTCCCTACCCCCTTTGATCGCTCAGGCCGAGTTCCCGCGCCAAAGCGTAACATCCATTGTCGCACGCACCGTCGCGGCGGCCCAGTTCTGCTATGCCTTCGCCCCAGCTGCCTTCGGCGCGTTACGTCAATACTGGCATGGATCGGATATCGGGCCGACGACTGCGATTCTGGCGTTCGCCGCCATGGTGAAACTGCTGGCCGCCGCTGTTTTCCTGTACGGCAGACGCCCTATAGTAGGACCAGAGCCGCAAGACCGAGAAATGCAAAGAAACCGACGACATCCGTGACCGTCGTCAGGACGACCGTCGACCCGATGGCCGGATCGATGTCCAGCCGGTCCAGGACCAGCGGGATCATGGTTCCGGCAAATCCGGCGATCAAAAGGTTGATCACCATGGCCGCCGCGATCACGCCGCCAATCGACGGATCGGAAAACCATAGCCAAGCCAGTGCACCCATGATGATGGCGAAGACGACCCCATTGGCGCTGCCGACCAGAACTTCCTTTAGAACGATGCGCATGGCGTTCGCAGGGGTCAGTTCGTTGACCGCGAGCGCACGGACCGCAACGGTCAGCGTCTGCGTCCCCGCATTGCCGCCCATCGACGCCACGATGGGCATCAGCACCGCCAGCGCCACGACCTTCTCAATGGTTGCTTCGAAAAGCGCGATCACCAGGCTGGCCAGGATCGCCGTCATCAGGTTCACGAACAGCCAGGAAAAGCGCAACCGCGTGGTTTCCACAAAATCGGAATAGAAATCGTCCTCCCGCACCCCGCCGAGCTTCAGGATGTCCTCCTCATGCTCCTCGTCCAGGACCTCGACGATATCGTCGACCGTAATGACGCCGACCAACCGGCCCGCATCGTCAACCACCGGCGCTTCGACCAGACCGTACTGCCGGAAGAAAAAGGCCACATCTTCCTGATCCATCGCCACCGGGATCTGCTTGGGCTCCGGTTCCATCACCTCGCCAACGGAAACCGGCCGGCGCGTACTGAGCAACTTGGAGAGGGGCAGGGAGCCCACAGGCTTCCGGCTGGGGTCGATAACGGTCACATTATAGAAATCGTCCGGCAATTCGCTGTCGTCGGAACGCATGTAGTCGATGGTTTCACCGACCGTCCAAATCTCGGGAACGGTCACCACTTCGTGCCGCATCAGACGGCCGGCGCTGTCTTCGGGATAGGACAGGGATTGCCGATAGATCAGCCGGTCATCCGCGGGAAGCGCTTCGAGGAGTTCCTGCTGCTCCTCCTCGTCCAGATCCTCGATCAGATCGACCGCGTCGTCGGTCTCCAGATCGTTGACCAGATTCACCAGCTGTTCGGTGTCGAGGTAATCGACAATGTCCTCCCGCACGGAATAGTCCATGTAGGAGAGGATTTCCGGGTCCATTTCATGGCCCAGCGCGTCGACCACCGTTTCGCGATCGCCGCTGGTCAGCCGCTCCATAAGATCGGCGATATCCGCGGCGTGCAGCGGTTCCAGAAGCTCGCGGATCTGCACCTGGTCGCCGGCCTCGATGGCATCATCGATGGCGTCGGAGACCTCGTCGGTCAGACCGTAAAGTTCGTCGAACGCCTCGTCGGCCTCGGCGCTCGACAGCTTATCCGTCGCATCGATGGTGTGCGGATCCGCCATACCAGACTGCCCTAACCTAACGCGCTGCTACGGACACTGGCGTGGCCGCCGCCACCCGGTCCTAGTCCGCCGCGTGCGCCTGCGCGTCGACAACTGCAAGGGCGGACATGTTCACGATACCACGCGCGGTCACCGAGTTTGTCAGGACGTGCGCCGGCTTGCCCGCGCCGATCAGCATCGGCCCGACCGTCAACCCGTTCGCAAGTTTCTTGACCACGTTATAGGCGATGTTGGCCGCGTCGATGGACGGCATGATCAGGATATTCGCCTCGCCCTGCAATTTGCTGCCGGGCAGAAGCGTGTCCCGCAAGCCCTGATCGAGCGCGGTATCGGCGTGCATTTCACCGTCCGCTTCCAGTTCCGGATGATCGCGGTGCAGAATCTCGACGGCGCGGCGCATGCGCTGCGAACAGCCTTCCTGTGAGGAACCGAAGTTGGAATGCGAAAGCAGGGCGATCTTCGGGTCTATCCCGAAACGCCGCGCTTCCACGGCCGCCATCACGGCCATCTCCGCCAGTTCTTCCGACGTCGGTTCAATTGTCACATGGGTGTCCGCCAGGAAATAGATCCCCTTCTCCAGCACCATCATGGTCAAGGCCGAGAGGTCCCTGACGCCGTCTTTAAGGCCGATGATATCGCGAACGTGGTCGATATGCCGGCGAAAGCGTCCGGTGACGCCGCACAGCATGGCGTCCGCTTCGCCGCGTTCCAGCATGATGGAGCCGATGACCGTCGTGTTGGTGCGCACGATGGTGCCCGCATTCACCGGCGTGACGCCGCAACGGCCGAGCGCCTGCTGGTAGTGCGTGCGGTATTCCGAAAAACGGGGATCGTTTTCCGGATCGCAAAGTTCGAAATCCCTGTCCACTTTCAGGCGCAGGCCGAGCTTCTCGATCCGCCGCATCAGGACCTCCCGGCGCGCGATCAAAATAGGCCGGGCGATACCGTCATCGACGACGATCTGCACGGCGCGCAGCACCCGGTCGTCCTCGCCTTCGCAATAGACAACGCGTTTCGGCGCTTCGATGGCCTGATCGAAGACCGGCTTCATAACCGTTCCGGACCGGAACACGAACTCGGACAGTTGTTGCCGGTACGCGTCGAAATCCTCAATGGGCCGAGTGGCCACACCGCTATCCATCGCCGCCTTGGCGATGGCCGGTGCGATTTCCATAATCAGGCGCGGGTCGAACGGCCGGGGAATGATGCTATCGCGCCCGAAACCGCCGGCCTGCTCGCCGTATGCCTTGGCCACAACCTCCGACACTTCCCGGCGGGCCAGGCTGGCGATAGCCTTGACGCAGGCAATCTTCATTTCCTCGTTAATGGTGGTCGCCCCGACATCCAGCGCGCCTCTGAAGATAAAGGGAAAACACAGGACATTGTTCACCTGGTTCGGGAAATCCGAACGGCCGGTGCAGATGATGGCGTCCTCTCTGGCCTCCTTGGCCAGGGCCGGGTCGATTTCCGGCGTCGGGTTGGCAAGCGCCAGGATAACCGGGCTTTCCCCCATCTTCTTGACCATCTCGGGCTTGAGAACCCCCGGGCCGGACAGGCCCAGGAACACATCCGCCTTTTCAATCGCCTGATCGAGGGTGCGCAGATCGGTCTTTTGCGCAAAGACGGCCTTGTATTGGTCCATCTCCTCGTTGCGGTCGACATGCACCACGCCGCTGCGGTCGCAGACCAGGATATTCTCCTGCTTCGCGCCCATCGACAGCATCATGTTCAGACAGGCCAGCGCCGCCGCACCGGCGCCGCTGCAGACAATTTTTATATCCTCGAACTTCTTACCGACCAGTTCCAGTGCGTTATAGACCGCCGCCGCGGCGATGATCGCAGTGCCGTGCTGGTCGTCGTGGAAGACGGGGATGTTCATCCGCTCCCGCAGCCGGGATTCGATTTCGAAACATTCCGGCGCCTTGATGTCCTCCAGATTGATTCCGCCGAAGGTCGGCTCCAGCGCGGCCACGACATCACAGAACTTCTCGATATCGTATTCATCCACCTCGATGTCGAAAACATCGACATTGGCGAACTTCTTGAACAGCACGGCCTTGCCTTCCATCACCGGCTTGGAGGCAAGCGGTCCGATATCGCCCAGGCCCAGGACCGCGGTGCCGTTGCTGATCACCCCGACGAGGTTTCCGCGCGCCGTCACCGTGGCGGCTTCCGCCGGATCGTCGACAATGGCGTTGCAGGCGGCCGCGACACCCGGAGAGTAAGCCAAACTAAGATCCCGCTGGTTCGCCATCGGCTTGGTGGCGACAATGCTGAGCTTCCCGGCCGGTTTCATCCGGTGGTAAATCAATGCGTGTTGGTCGAGATCTTCCATTGTTCTTCCCCCTGTGATGAACCGCGCCCGCAATCGGATCTAGAAGTTAACGGAGTGTGCGGGGAAACGCCGAAAAACGAAAGGGTTGTCAGCAAGATAAATCCGCCGCTAACGCTAAAGAGTGAATACAGCGCGGAACCGGTTATGGCCAGATCGGCGGATGCGTTCCCAGCGGAACCGCCGGTTGCGCCCATCGCGCCGGTGTCTCGGATAGAATCGCGGCATGACTGGTATGGGTCAATGTCCCAAATCCCGACTGGGCCTCTGTAAGGAATGACGCTGTTTCCCCGTCCGACGGCTCCGGACAGATAGGCCCTTCGGGAACCCGTCCCAATCCGTCCAGCCAGCGCGCGGTCGACGCCAGCGCAACGCGGACATGCCAACTGCCGCCTTCCTGCGCCCGCCGCATCAGTCCCGCCATCGCCCCCAGCGCGATAAAGTAGCCGGACGCATGGTCGAGCGCCTGACACGGCATCGGCTTCGGCCCCTCGACACCGGCGGCCGCGGCCTCCATGTGGTTCATGCCCGTGGCGGTCTGGACCAGGGAATCGAAACCGCGCTTGTCCGCCCAGGGGCCCTTGTGACCATAGGCGGACAGGGAGACATAGACGATCCCCGGCCGGACCTCCGCGGCCCGCTCCGGCGAAAACCCCCGTGCGGCGATACCGCCCGGCCGGTACCCTTGGATGAAGACATCGGCGTCGCCCAGCAGTCGTTCCAATCCGGCGCGCCCGGCATCGCTTTCCAAATCCAAATGGGTGGAAAGTTTACCGCGGCCCGTTTCCATCACCAGAACGGGAATACTGGGTAGATAGGGCGATGCGACCCGCATCACCGTCGCCCCATGGGCCGCCAAGGCCCGGCCGCCCGTGGGTCCCGCGATAATCCGGGTCAGATCCAGAACGCGCACACCGCTCAAAGGGCGGTCCCCCGGCCCAAAGCCTTGCGCGGGCGCTTCACCGATCCGTTCGATCAGGATCGGTGGGATGTCCGCCTGAGGGTGCGCCAGCCACTCTTCCCGGCTGCGCATCAGCGCGACCACCAGACCCTGGCTGGACGCTTCCTCCTCGAAATCCGCGCCGCTCCAATCTTGCAGCGCGTCGGCAACGGCCTTCCGGTCGTTGTCGCAGCCCAGGATGCGCAGAACGCCGTCGCGGTGATGGTCGAAATTGGTGTGCAGACGCACCCAGCGTCCGTCGCCGCATCGATAGGTCCCGGCGATGGCATCCCAAAGCTCCGGCGCTTCGCCGCCATTCACCCGAAGCAGACGCTCGCTGCGGAATTCCGCTGCGGCATGGCGCATATCGACGGATACAATCTGTTCGGCACCGGTGCGGAGACGGTGCAGTTCGGCAGCCGCCAGACCGGTTGCGGCAATAGAGGCCTGGGCCGCCTCCCCAACCTTATAGACCGACGGGAGAACCGGATCCGCTCCTGTAAGACTAAGCGCGGAGAGAGCTTCTCCCCTCAATTCGAGGAGAGACCAAAGATCGCCGACGGCACCCAAGTCAGTCATACCGCCTTGTACCGGCCCACCTTGGCCCCCGGCAAGGAAAAGCAATCTTTCCGTCTGGGCCGTCCAGGCGGGACGGGTGATTAGTACCGGTAGCGCAGCGTGCCTTGGACACGCCCGTCCATGCCCGCCCCGGCATCCGGATCGCGGGCTCGGAGCCCGTCCAGGATCAGGCTCATGTCCAGCCGGCCGATGTCGTCGCTGTAGCCCAGGCCCAGGCCCGCCTCCACCTGAGCCGCCGACATGCCGAAGGAGAGGCGCGGTGTGAAGGTGCCCACGATATCCTGCAAGGCCATCCCCTTCACGACATTGCCGCGCAGGTTCCATTGTTCGTAATCGTCGCGCCCGACCAGGCTGGTCGCCTCCAGCGAGGCCGTCATGCCCAGGCTTCGCGACGTCCAAGTCGCCCCGCCGCCGACCTCCGCCGCCACCGGATCGTTGTTCGTCAGGTCCTGGAATTCGAACGTACCCTGCGCCGTCACGAAGGGCGTCAGCAGATTGTTGGGGTTAAGGGTCAGCGCATAGGCCGCCTCCGCCCCCGTGCGGACCAGACTGGTGTTGGATGTGACGAACTCGGTAAAGGCACCCTGGCTGTCCGTAAAGGAATCCACCCGGCGGCGGGACCGCACATAGCCGACCGAACCCGCCACGGTGATTTTATCCAGACGATAGGTCCCCTTCGCCCCGACGCTGAGATAGAGCGTATGGGCGTTGGGGTTGGACTCCGCGACCGTGGTACTGCGGTTCTGGGACTGGTCGATGCGGCTATAGGTATAGCCGGCGCTGGCGTTCAGCACCAACCAGTCAAACGGTGTGTAAACGAAGTACGGGGCCAACGTATAGCCGTCCTCGTCATACCGCCCGTCGTTAAAATCCGTATCCAGGGCGACCGAGGAATAACCCGCGCTGACGCCGGCCAGCAGGTCGGTCCGGAACCAATGGTCGATCCCCCCCGACACAGTCAGGATATCGCCGTCGAACCGCTGGTCGTCGCCGGGCAGATTGCGTTCGTTGGTGAGGCTGGAATAGCCGCCGTATAGCCAGACGTTGGTATCGGTATCGGCTCGCTCCAAGCGCTGGGGCGGGCCCGGCTCCGGGCGGTCGGATTGGTTTTCCGTCTGGTTGAGTCGCCGGTCCGCGCCCAGGAACGTGTCCAGCGTGTCGCCCTTGGCGGAATCGAAATTCAGCTTGGGCAGCAGGAAGCGCGCCGCCTCCCGCGTCGTGTTCGCGCCCACCATGTTGCGGCGGGGGGCCTTCTCATCCTCCCGGAGAAAGGCCGAGAGTAGCCTCTCGGAGAACGGATCGTCCCGCGATACCGCCACCCTCGGCGCGGCGCTGGCCGGTTGCTCAGGCTCCCCAAAGTTCTCAGATCCCGATGGACCGCCGGGAGTCGGCTCAGGCACTCCAGCGCCGTCCCCTGCGCCTGCGCCGGCCCCTGCACCCACGACGCCGCCGCCGGTCAACAGGTCCACATGCCGCTGAATGTTCTGGGTCGTGAAGCGAGTCTGCGTCTTGGCTACCGTCGCCGTTAGGACCGGCGCGGCGGAGGAAGGCGTACCCGCGACCGGCGCGGCATCGATCTCCGTCAGGCTGGCGAAGGCGGCGGTGACCGTCGCGGAACCGGTACCATCGGCGGTCGCGGTGAACCTGACCTGATTCAACTCGCCCGTGACCGAGTTGACGTTACCGAGGGTCACTGTGCCGCTAAACGGGTTGCCCCCTGACGGGAACGCCTGACAGCTCGCCGTCGACGCCGACGTGCCCGGCATGTCGCAGGTTTCGAGAGCGGCAGCACTCGCACTTGTCCCGTCCCCGACAAAACCCAGAAGTTCGTCGGCATCGGATGAGAAGGTGATCACGTTCGCGGCATTCGAACCTGCGGCCAGGATTTGTCCTGAACCCAGAACCGAAACTGTACAGACCCTTGTATCCGGATTGAAAACCACAGCGATATTTAAGATTGCATCCGTCGTTGCCGGCAAGCCGGAACAGGCGATCTGCTGCGCAACGGCTGTTTTCGGTGTGAAAACGGTCCCCAAAAACGCAAGTGAAACTACAAAGAACGCAAAGACCGACGCAAAGATGCGCGTACCCCGTACCATCCTCAGAAACCCTCTCACCACTCAAGACCGGACAAATCGAAACAGCCGGCATCCAAAGACTTACTGCCCCACTTTCTTCAATCAAAACGAGATTATCTCACTCTGCATAACGGAGCTGAAGCACCATCCAGAAGTCGGCATGAAGCACGTGGGGAAAAAGAACCTATCTTAGATATATTGCAGTTTAAACGTAAAAAATCCTTTAAAATCAATAATTTATATTACTATATTTTTATATTAAAAATCCTGCGAAACCTGCACACGCGATCTTCCGGGCCTGACGCCGGTGACCTGCCCAAAGTCAGGGCCCAGAGATTATTCTATTATAGATAGTGATTGAGTTTCGAAGCTGCCTGGACTCCGGATATCGCGTGCGTCGTCCGAACCGGCGCATACCAGCGTATGCACAACCCGCGTCACGCAGAAACGGCGTTCAGTTTATCAAGATTGAAGGGACCCGGGCCCCGTACAGGGCGAGAAGACCTTGCAAAAAGGCTTGGTGCGGTCGAGAAGAGACGGACGATGACTCGACACACAGCCCATAAGATACTGAATTTAATCAAATTATTCCACGAAATCTATAACACAAATAATTCATAACATTAGTGTATAGCAAAAACCAACACTAATGTTGAAACCGAAACGCTCGAATCCCGCTATATGATCTTGAGTCTCTTAAAACAGCGAAAACTGAAACACCGAAGCCATCTAAATAGAGGTAATATTGATGGTCGCCGACCTCTCAGAATGCCCGATTTGTGGGTCCAAACTGACGACTCCGTCATCGACAATCGGGATGCTCGATGCGTATCGCTACGACTGTCCAAACTGCGGGCCTTACGAGCTTACAGGAACCGCAGATCATCTGATAGTACCATCGTTGGCCGGCGCACCAGCAAAACGGCCTATTGTCTCACACCATGTTCGGAGGTGGTCTACCGGGTCGGAAGTGCCAAGGTTGGATTGGGATCAGTGCAAAAATTTGCTCGAACGCGGGGAACTGCCGACAGTTCATGAGCAGTCCGAGAACCTTATTCGATTCATTGGTGATTCAACGACTGACCCAGGGAAGGGCCACACGTTTAAAGCTTCGAGTGCTCTTGCAACCGTTGGAGCGCTATCGCCAGAGTCAATTGCGTTTTGCTTGAGCGGCCTTGCAGAAGAAGACTTAGTCAAAGTCAGATCAAGGACACTCGATGGCGAGTCTACAGTAGTTCTAACGTTTCACGGCTGGGGTCGATATGAAGAACTTCGCCGTGGTAAAACGTCGGGCACAAAGGCATTCATGGCGATGGCCTTTGGCGATGGAGTTCTAAATAGCCTGCTCAATGACCATTTCAGGTCGGCGGTGGCGCAAACTGGGTTCCATCTCACAAGGCTTGATGACGCCCCGAAGGCAGGGAACATCGACAATCGAATGCTGGCAGAAATCCGCTCATCACGCTTTCTAATCGCCGACCTTACCCACGATAATTCGGGGGCATACTGGGAGGCTGGCTTTGCGGAGGGACTGGGCAAACCCGTTATCTACACCTGCTCAAATGAAGTTTTCAGCGATAAAGGGACGCATTTTGACACGAACCACCATCAAACTGTTCTGTGGGATGCCGCTAGCCCTGAAGCTGCGTGCGACTTGCTTAAGGCCACGATCCGGAACACGTTCCCAGATGCCAAACAGGAGGACTAAAAAAATCAGACCAGAGCAGAGTTGCCCCTACTCCGGCCCATTGCACTACGCCTTATCCGCTAGGCGGACACGACGCTTTATAGGACGTCTCTCAATGCGCCCGCCCCCGGCAGTGCGATAGACAATCCGCCCTGAGTCGTATTCCTCGTCGTCGCGTTTACCACCGCCGCCTTGGAGCGCCTCAAACCTCTTCTGGTCAAAACCAGCCACACCTAACCTCCTAATTTCTCTGCAATTCGATCTTGGAAACTGTCAAACGTCATCCCGTGTCGAACGTGATGACCACCTTGTTCGTATTGTGCGAGTTGTGCCTTTAACTGCTCAATGAGCAGCGCAAGGTCCGACGAAGGAAGCCCCATAGCGACTTCATCGGCATGGGTCTCTATCACCGCGTTCAAGCGCTCCCTTAGCTCCTCAGCGTTCTCATCTTGAGCCGCCCAGGCGTCCAACATGTCGTCTGGAACCGCGCACATACGGATTGGGAGCTTTCGAAGCCGCTCAGCGCTGAAGCGAGCACTTGCAATGTAGGCTGCTGGATCTGCGCACAGGATGTCCTTGAACGCGGCTACGGCGTAGCTGAGAGCGTCTACAATGTCGTCGTGCTTGAGCCGCCGCCCATCGTAATTGATGCCAGTAAGTTGGTTTACAAATTCGATACCGCTATCTGGTGACGTTAGCACCGCCTTGCAAACAAACACTCGTTTCGAGGCGAAGGCCGGAACCAATGTCCCAATGATACGCGCACCTTTCTTTTGCTTCCCGGTTGTGACCGGCTCCACATTGAGTGGATAGCCCCTAGCCGCCAGTTCACGCGACAACTGGCTCGCAAACAGACCATCACGCTCTTGTTCCACATAAACACAGTTCGCCCTGTGCAAAGCGATCAAACGTGCGCACTCCTGGATAGATGACTGAACGGTTTCGGTTCTGACCCCAACAGCCTGTCTAACGATGACAGCGCCCCCGCCGGTCGATGATGCTATTGCCAGCCCAATCGCGTCACCTTTACCAACAAGCCCACCCGCAGGGTCAACAGCCGCTACTGTCAAAGTGTAGGGACTCGAGTCACTTGAAACCTCAGACACGCCCCTCCAGTTGTCGTCTTTGGCGGCATTTCCCTTAGAAAGCCCAGAGATCACTCCACCCCCACCTCTCAGCACAATCGGTGCTGTCGGTAACAGCGGATCGAGATCGACCACACTTAGTGACGATATCCTGATGGGCCGCTCATCGGTCGCGGCTTGGGACAGATCAATGCGCCAGTGCAGGGCGAAGAGCCGCGCGGACATATTTCGCTTTCTTCCAGCAATATCGTCTGCGCTAAACCGATCCGGCCAACGGCTATGGAACACCTCCTGGCCGTTAAGAACGTCGGACTGGAAAAGACATGCTCTATGCACGTCCCACTCCCCCGACTCCACAAGGCGTCCATACAGAGACATTTGGGACTGGGGTGTGCCCAAAACGATGATGCGGCTTTGCGGTCCAGGAACGATGACATTGTGAGCCTCAGAAATTTGGTCCGACAGCTTGTCGATTGCCTCAGCGCTGTCATGCTTTGGGGTCTCCACATCGTCCAGGATGATTAGGCGTGCACGCTTACCTGTGATCTGTCCGGTGATACCGATTGATCGGAAACTCACAGACATCCCAAGTTGCCCGGTCGCGGGCCCAACGACGAATTGGGACATGTTGTCTGGGCTGTCGTCTGCAGGTGTCAGCTCACCAAGAACGGGGGAACGCTCAATGAGATCTCGAACCATACGGAGCATATCGCGCGCATGGCTTTCACCTTGTGACACTACGAGAATCGTCTCGTTCTCTGGGTCCCGCCACAACCGCCAGAGTGCGTAGAAGGCTGTGAAGGTGGACTTTGCAGAGCCCCTTGAGGCCAAGACGAGAATGTTGCGGCACTCGGACATTAGCCCACTCACGATGTCATCATGGATCGGCCCAGGATCACACCAGCCGGTAACCAAGGGTCTCACCACCGCTCGGACGAAAACCCAGAAAGCTATCGTCTCATCACTCATTCGGCCAAAGCCAGCGGGATCAGTCTTCAGCCGCGTTGCGGCTTTGATTGCCGTCAGTAGTTCGTCCTGACGCACTAGATCTGGCCGCTTGGAGCCAATCAGCTCTGTTAGCTCGGCCACTGAACCCGACACCTCTTCAATGAAGCGCTCTATGTTCGATTCCGGTTTTGCTGTATACGTAGATACCGAGGCAGGGACTCCGACACTTGTCGACCACTTTTTGTTTTCACGTCCGATAGCCTCGCCGTTTGGAGCGGTCGCTGATTTTCTTCCCTGACACTGGCGACACGTCGTGTGCCACCCAGTCTCCGAAGACTTCAACAGCGCAAAATTTTCGTGCCCCAAAGATTTAGTCGATCCGCAAGAAACGCACTTGAAGGGCTGACCTAGGTGAGCTTCGGCAACTGGCCCCGGAACGAGGGCTCTGGACTTTCTCTGTGTGCCTTTGAATTGGCCTTTTGTTTCTTTCGTCATTTGTCTCCAAAATGAGAGAAGGGAGCCGCAGCCCCCTCATTCTCAACGTCCTGATCTTCCTCAGGTCTCTCTTTCTTTTTTGCTTATGTCGCGTAGGTCCTTGCCCAACTGTAAGCCGGAACCGATGGCGTTGAACAATGCCCCCCGGCTCGAGGCTCTGGACTGTTCCCGCAGCCCTTGGATTTGGGCCAAGGTTCCCAGCTGGGACGACTTCGACTGGGCTTGTATGCGTTGAACTTCGTTCTCCGCGTTCCGCTCAATCCGACTAATGTCTATTCCTTCATTGGCACCAACTTCGACCACGAACGGGGTGAGGTTAGCGATTCCCATCTCACCAGCAGCGGCCTGGATGGTGGCGAGCTCCTGGTTTGCTAAACGTTCGCGATCTGAGATTTGTTCGGTCTCAATTTCACGAACCTCTCGTTGGAGCCTTTGGTTCTCTTGAACAATGAAGGCATGGTTTTGGTTTGCAATAGCCGCCGACCGTTCTGCGGCCTTGGTCTGCTGACGTGCTTGGGCAAAGCCGTTCGCAGTGCTAGCCAATGCTGAACCAGCGGCCAGGACTTTTCCAAGTGTCAGAGCCTCAAGTCCTGTGCACATATAAAGTTACCTCCGAATTACTTGGGCATCACGATAGCGGGACGGGTTATTCCGCTTGAGTGTGTCCCATGCAGATTTTTCAACTTCGATCTTACGACCCTCAACCATAACCAAGACAGTGTGCGAGGAGCACTGGCCAGTTTCTCGACGGCCTCCTTCAAGCCCGGGCAGAGTTGCTGTTGAAGTCACATACTTTGCGGCCCAGCTCTCAAACGTGCTCATCTGGCCTAGCCGGACCACCTCAATTCCAACGCTGTAGACTTTGTCGGAACCGTACTGCTGGTGAGCCCAGTGCCAGAAACCATCGAAGTCAGTCAGCCCAGCAGATTGCTGAAGGTGTTGGTTTATGGACTGCTCCACGTCGTGTACCACTGCTTGGGCCTGAGCGACGAACTCCGACTTGCCGATGCCGTGGGCATCTGCCAATTCGTCCACTCCTGACGGCAGTCGAGTCCGATCAAGTAGAAACTCAGACATAGCCTGTGTACCTGCTCCTTTGCCAAGTTCGTTGTCGATAAAGGGGAGCCAGTTGCCCAACGCATCTGCTGTTTCAGAGGATACTTCTAGATCACCGCCCTGGGCTTCTTGGTTCGTGTCTGCTGTGTCGGCAGAAAAAGTCTCTTCGAGCAGCGTGTCCTCATAGAGGCCCTCAGTGTTCTTGCGTATGAACCCGCGATTGGCGGCAGCGTCGACGGTCATCTCAATGCCTTTGACCGTAACAAGGTCGTCCGGCTGTGGAGCCCTACCACCCAAAGAGCTGCCATTTCGGCCAACTGCGGTAGACATAATCGGACCGCCGTTTTGAATGGAAGTGTGGCAGGGATCGAGCAAGTGACGTTCACCTCCCGACTCGTATCTGGAGACCCGGACTTCCGGCTCCGACGTTTCAAGCTCTGACATATTTTCTCCTGTGTTGTCAGCGTTCGATGTAAAAAAAAGCGGCCCAATTAGGACCGCCAAATCTAGTTGTCTGTATTTTGATAGGCCGGCTACGCTGCTCCAATAAGAGCATTCAGGTTTCCGACCACGGTTGCCTCCCGCAGCGGGCAGTGTGGACTCTGAACCTCCCAGGATTGCTCCCCAGACATTACTTCTGAGGATGGGCCCAACTTCTTCATGGTGATCTCTCCTGCACCATCAATTCGGACTACATATGTGTCCGAGGCGTGGTGGTGGATGAATTTAGGCATCGAATTTCCTTTTCTGTTTGGGTTTGCTAGCCTTACGTTTGGACTGCAACAAACGTCCGAGAGACGCACGTAACCACCCCGACATAATTCAGGTAATTAGGTGCTCTGAGGTAGATTGAGTGGATCTGTTGGGCTTAAGGCGGACCTAGAGTTTTTCTCAAACACTAATTGGATTGACCGACACAACGACCCCTCTGAGGATCAAATTTAGGTCCGTCTATTGAGTGGCTCTTAATTTGCGGCCTTGCCCCGCCGCGAATAAAGCACAAATCCATTGAGGGGGTATAGTCACCCTAAGAACAGTATAAGGGCTACAGTACCCCCCTTAGTGTCTGAACTAGGCCGCCTTTGAGAAGGCTTTCGCTTGGCCGCATTTCACGACCGACACACCAAGGTCATACATACTATCGATGACCTTCTCCTTCTTCGTCAGCTTCCTGAAGTTCTCTTTGGATACACCGAGCCGACCTCTAGCTACTGGAAATGTCAGCGTTTGTCCGGGACTAAGGTCGGCCAAAGTGCGAACCAAACGGTCCGCTTGGGTAGTACCTTCACCAGCCATACGCGTACCAATTGGAACCCAAGTCTGAACTTTAGCGCCTGGAAACCATTCAGGAAGTCTGTGTCTTATTCCTGTATTCGGCGCAGCCATAACCCAAGCCTCACACGCACCACAATCTCCACCATTCGGCAATCTAACAGAGGCTCTGCACAGTGCTTGCAAGATGTGGTGTCCGTGCTCACCGAGACGGACTTCAGCGCGTTCTTCGGAGCTTACCTCTTCGTCGGAACTCAGCTCCGCAGAAGCCCGTTTCATAGATTCATAGTTGTATTCCGGATAGAACAGTGTTCCGGCCAGAATGACATTGGGAACGTCCAAGTGTTCGTTGGTTGCTGTGTGGCGGCCCCAGTTGAGAAATGAGACATTACTCGGTTGGTTCAAGAGTCTCTTGAGTTCCTTCGGGACATCATTGATACCAATGTTGGAACGACCGATCTTGTTCTCCGCCTTGTGGTGCACAACGAGCCATTTTTCATTCGGTTTAGTGTTTATTGTGTTCGCTATGGCTTGAACGTATTCCGCAAACCTGTCCGGCTTACGCCATGCGGTCTTTGAACCAGAAACTGGCCAAAAATTCACAGTCAGATTTCTGTACATCTTCCGAGCAGAGGGCAGCTGACACGCGACACCTAGCCGTTCTTGATCTGCGTACTGTTGACGAATCCTACCCGAGGCATCCGTAACCACGACCGGGTATATGTCCTTAGGCAGAGTTGGTCTGTAGTGCAGAGCAGCTGTGTCACTACCGTGCCGGCAAACACGGGTCTGCTTGCCGGAAATCGCGGCAAGATCTAACACCATTTCTCTACCGAGATCATATCCAAGGGCGCAATCATGATAGTCTTCCACATGTGTGTGGTGGAGAAGGCGGACCCAATCCGGGAAATCAAACTCCGTACGGTCTTTCCACCCCTTGAGCGCCGTTAGGGCCTCAGCTAAAGCCTCTGCCGCATCAGACTCTCCGAACTTGGAAAGTAGTCCGATGGCCTCCCCAAGGGCCTTCTTGTTAGCGTTGATTGGGCGGGTCGTAGAGAACGTTTCATCCCATATGCGAAGCGACCGACAATCGCCCTCGAAGTAGAGTTCATGTGCCTCGCGTAAGGGCCGACTTTTGGTCAACCTTCGGACCCGTTCGTGGGTGGTCAACAGGATCGGCTTGGAGTCTAAAGCGTCAGATTTTTCCTCGGACGTCCAAAAACCGACCCTAGTGCCACACACACGCATACCTACAATTTGGTCGCGTACGTCGCGCGCTTGGTCAATCCGCTCCACACAGACGAGAGCCCCCGGGTGCGTCGAATTCGCGTGGGCTTCGTCCAGCGCCGCCAAGAAACTGACAATGGCGGTCGTTTTGCCTATACCTGGGTCCAGCGTGGCCAAATAGGCTAGAGGCTTTGCCCGCCCATGCGCAGCGTCGTCAAAGGCCGTCAGGAGCGCTCCAAGTGCAGTCCACTGATCCTCTGAGAGGGTCGCCCCTCTTGTGTCCATAGACTGTTTGAGACGCCAATGCGCGGCACTGGCGACTTCGGGTAACTGTACCGCCAATTCTTTCTCCAAAGCTGTGATTAAAATATCCTGTGGGCGCGGCCCGCCCTAGCGGTTGAGACCACCAGAGCGGGGCGTGAACAGACCGCACAGGAGATTGAGGCTCCGTACTGGCCGGAACCTTCGCGGTGGCTTCAGGCACCATCGCAAAAAAAGGGTGTAGTCAATCCTGCCGGAACTTAGCTGATCGCTTGGTGAATTCTTATCCGTCTGTTCTCTCAGGCGGATGATCTGGTCTACGACTTCGAGACCGTTCTTCTGTTGAGCTGGGGCCCTCAGGTGTTACATGACAGAGGAAAGCGCGAGCAAACACCTCAGAACTAGCGGGTGGCTGCGTGTCTAGGTGTCTCGTCGTGTTTCCCTGGTTCGGTCACCAGACCTAAGTCTCCGAACAGAGGTACTACCTCCCTCTAGGTGAAGCCTTTTTCTGTTACCTGTCCTGCACCTGACGAAGGTGGCTTTAGCACCTAGTTTTGCGGACCGAGATTGTCTGGGCGAGACGAACGCCTCAGGTTCGCGACCACTGGGCCCGCAACGACCCAAGGCCTCAAAGGATTCAAAACCTCGTGGCTTATGAAAACCGCCACGCCTTCTAACCCGGTCAGATATCCTTCAATGTACTGGCATTCCGCTTCGATGACAGGCGCGCCCCAAGCCACGCCCGGAAACTCTCTCTCAAGCGATGCTCTTATGCCAGCCGTAGCTTGGATCAGAGCATGGGCTGACTTTTCGCTTGGGAACTGGATAACGTTGTCGGACATTTTTGGTCTCCTAGTCGGCACCTAAACCACTTGGCATCGCTGGACTTCAATTACAGTAGTTGGTTCTTGCTATTTTTCGGCAGCCTCCAAAACGCGCTTCACTTGTTGCGGGTGCCACACCCCACCACGGGCAGACGGAATGCCGCGTGCCGTCAGCTCCGATGCGATGGCCCGAAGAGACGACGCCCCACCCTCCCGAATGTGGTTGATCACATGCATTAGGTCTGCCGACCGCTCCTGCGCTATTTGGCGGACTTTAGCTGAACCCAAGGCCCTCCCCTTCGCGGCCGCCTCGGCAGACAGATTCGCGGGATTGCCCAGAACCCTACCCCGCCGCTTGGCGGCTTTAAGTGCGGCCTTGGTGCGTTCCGAGATGGCTTTGCGTTCTTGCTGAGCGACGACAGCCATAATCCCAACAGTCATCTCGTTGGCGTCCGGCATGTCTGCGGCAACGAAGCGCGTCTTGCTGTTCTGCAGCGTCAATAGGAATGCTGCATCACGAGACAGCCGGTCCAGCTTTGCTACCACTAACGTCGCATTGTAGAGACGACAAACAGAGAACGCCTCGGTCAACCTCGGACGATCATTCTTTCCACCGCTCTCAACCTCGGTGAACTCTGCCGCCATAGACCAATTCCTGCCTCTGACGAGGTCGGTGACCGCAGACTTCTGGGCGTCTAACCCAAGCCCCGACCTACCCTGCTGGTCCGTCGATACGCGATAGTATGCAACGTATTTCATGTGTCCCAACCCTCTGAACGTCCATTTACTGCCTTGTGACAATCATATTGAGTCGGGTGAGTCCGCTTGCAAGGGAAATTTGTGTGCGATGGACCGCCGCTTTGGGCTCATAATCTGGCAGACACCAGGGTCGATTCTAGAGGCCACTGATGCGCGGCAAGCCCTGCGCCCTTGCACACTAGGAAGATCTCCACGAGTGAACCCAGCGACTCCAGAATGGCCTCCTGTGGCCCCCTATTCGACCAGCATTGGGGCGGGGGGAGGGGTCCGGGGGAAAATCAGAACACGCGCTGGGGAAACTGACATCGGGCACAAGTAGATTGGCACCCGGGGTGGCCAATGAGGTCACTTCCCGGGACCCAAACGCTCGACTATGGAAACAACAGATTGGTCGAGTGGTGGCAAGCCAAGGGACAGGCCCAGCGAATAAAGATGGGCCACAGTCAAGATTCCCAGACCACCTTGGACCACTTTTCCGTAAGTGCTATTCGCCACCGCTCCCAGAAAGGCTTTGATGTTGGCTCTCGCCGCCCTGGCGCTTTCCTCGAACTGCTTGTCAGAGGACTCGACAGAAAGCAGATCATTCAATCGCCGCAGCTCGTCACGTACTTCTCGCAACAGTGCGGTCAACCTTTCGGCGTCCTCAACGTCCCCCCAAAGCGGGTCCGCGTTTGTTGCTCGGTCATGCAGCCGCCCATCGTCATAGTCATCGATCAACCTAACCAAAGCTGACACTAGCAGTTTGTAATGGGCCGGGTTTGCTCTAATCCTTGCAGCGACCGACTGGTCTCTGTCCCGCCACGTGACTTTGGCTTCTACCTGCTCTTTGGAAAAGGGTGCGATTTCCCCTACTTCGCCAACGACCGGTTCCTCTTCAATTACGTTGAGAACTGAGTCGTCTTCTATCGACCCGTCTAGGAGTCCCGCACCTTCAACTAGTTTAGAAAGAGCGGACGAATGATCACCGTTGTCATCTACTTGGAAACCTTGGCCCCTCATGAATTGGACGGCTTGGTCCAAGTACTCATCGGAAGGATACTCAATCCAGATTGCGTCTGTTGACAAGTCAGTTGCCCCCGAGCCGCTTCCCCAACTCGACAGGCTTGCTGACTCATTGTCAGCCCTCGGCACTTCAACCCGAACCGGGTAACTGCTCCCAACACAGGACTTATCGTCTACAACGGCAACTACTGATACAGTGGCCCGACTTCGCCAGGGGTTTAACGGAAGCTCCTTTTCAAGGGCCCATGACGCAGCTTTGTCAAAAGCTATATGTGCAATCTGCCTCGCGACATATTCGTTTGGAGCAGTCACGCGACAGCGCCCTTTCCGGATACTGCGCTCCAAGTCAGGATGGTTCAGGTCAACAGGCTCAAGAGTGTACTTCGGCAACCTTTCTGGCCCCCCTCCTTACAATGCAACAAGCCCAAACGCGCACATTCAGCGACAAAAGAACTGATGGAGTATTGTTTCGCGGCCACTAACTTCAAGCCACTCATCGGCGACCTAAAATCTAGAACCTCAGTTGGGCTAGTTCACACTTTCCCGCTAAACTTGTCGAGCCGCTCGTCAGCTAATACGGTTTTCACTGCCATAAATTGAAATGTGAGACAAAATTGAAAATCGAAGATGTAACTCTGTTGGCTGGACTCGGACTGATTGGGGCGGTTTTTATTCTGTTCTCCAAATACAAGACTGCAAGGAAAGAGTTAGCGAGCACTTCACATCGAGCACTGATTGTGTCCCGCCGATTGGATGAGCTTGGTCCTCAGGCAAACAAGCTTGAGCGTAGGATTTACGAACTTGAGAAGGCGATCCAAGCAAAAGACCTTATGTATGAGCGCCTATCTGCGGAAGATGGCGACCCGCTTCTAGGCATTGCCTCACTGGTCGCGGACCACGCAACTCGCCAATTTGAATACTCTGCAAGATATCTTGAGACCAAACAGCGTCCTGCACGCAAGGAAGCTGAGAGAATACGCACACTCAAGGAAGAGACCAGGGAGCATATCAAGAGGCTCAAACTGATGGAGTACAAGTACGAGTATTTGCTGGGGCTCTTTCCCGACCTCGCACTATACGCCGACGATGTTGAATCGCTGCGCAGTCTCTCCGAGGCGATAAGTGTAACCGAAGCCGAAGCTGAAGCCGACCGAACACGAAACTACCTTTCGCCTGAGGAATACCAGAAACTCCCTGAACGAAAGCGCAATCAGCTCGCTCTTGATCGCTACATCCGAGGTAAAAAATCGACGTGGCAGATTGGTCGTGACTATGAGCTCTTCGTTGGCCACCTCTACAAACAGGAAGGCTGGGAGGTACAGTACACGGGAATTGAGCACCGGCTCATGGACATGGGCCGTGATCTTGTCGCGAAGAATGGTGCGGAAATACATGTGGTACAGTGCAAATACTGGTCCCGCGATAAAGTAATCCACGAAAAGCATATATGCCAATTGTATGGTACAGCGGTCCAATACCAACTCGCGAATGGTGTCGAGGCCGTGACGCCTGTCTTTTACACCAACATCGAACTATCAAGAACAGCTCAAGAGTTCGCCGAACACCTGGGCGTCCTCGTCTTTCGAGAGGAACTAGGCGATTTCCCACGCATCAAATGCAACATCAATCGCGGAGCCGACGGAGAACGTGTCAAAATCTATCACCTTCCAATGGACCAGCAATACGACAGTACAAAGATTGACAAACCCGGCGAGTTCTTCGCGTTCAAGGTCAAAGACGCAGAGCGATCAGGCTTCCGACGCGCGCTCCGATGGCGAGGCTCCAAATGACTTAGAGGCCGTTCGCCAATCATTCGGTCCAATTGGTAGCTGATATGCGACATGGGGGCGTCTTATGGACGTAGCTGTCCTCACATTGAACAGTCGGGAAATCTCGATTGTAGTGTGGACTATTCTGTATCTGGTATTGTCGGTATCAGTCCCTCTCTTCCGACCAGTAGCCATCTCTTTAGGTCAATTCCTCTGGTCCGCTCGCAGCTACATCCTTCATAGGCGTGTCCGGAGAGCGATCTACGCCGCTGCGCTGTACAACCTTGCAGTGGTCTGGCTTCTGCACAACGTCGGTCTGTGGTTCCTCTCGGACATCAAAGCGACCACATTGTGGTTCCTAACGGTCGTGTCCGTCGCAATGTTCCGCGTTCAGAAGCGGCTTGGCGACGTACCCGATATCCGCGAAAGCGTGAAGGAGCTTGCCGCGATCACAGTGGTGCTCGAATTCATCGTAGAGTTTCATACCTTGCCGCTATGGGCCGAAGTGATAGCAACACCTGTCATCCTAGGCATAGTGCTCTTCTACACTCTGCTCAGAAACGATGCCGACTTGAAAACCGCTAAGGGCGTAGCTCGCTGGGTACTCATTGGTTACGGATTAGTCGTCCTGGCTAATGGCGTGTATCATGTATGGGAAACCCCCGGTCTCTTCTTCCAAATCTCCACGCTCAGGGATTTCCTCTTGATCCCAGTCTTGAGCGCCTTGTTTCTTCCTTTCCACTTCCTTATGTCGACTTTGGTCTCGTTCGAGATTGCCATCAGGGATCTACAAGGACTTATCCCCAATCTTTCGCTTCGCCGGTATACGGCCTTCAAGGCGTTGAGGGCGTTCTTTTGGCGGACCGAGTTACTAAAGTGGTGGATGATCAGATTTCGTAGGAATCCACCAGAGGACCGAAACCAAGTAGACGTCTCCATTGCGAAGGTACTCGCGCTGGCCAACGCTTCCGCCGATCCTCCAGCAGTCGATCCTAGTCTAGGCTGGTCTCCCTATTGGGCGGGGAAGATATTCGTCACGGAAGGTCTTCAGACAGGCTGGTACGATGAACTCGCGGGGCGTGAACATTGGTTCTCACACTCAGAATATCTAAAGTTCGGTCCAGGCATCGACGTGAACCACATTACCTACCACGTCTATGGCAATGAGGAAGTGGCCCGTTGCTTGAAGCTTTTCTTGCACATCAACGAACCCCACGACGAGTCCGAGGCCCTAGCGGTGTTCGAAGCCCTAGCCCACAAGCTATGTCATCAAGTGACCTCCCAAGAGCTACCAGACGCTATCGACTTCAAGGCGCTGTTCCGAGACACCGTGAAAGCGCAGATAGGCGACTATGAGGTAGTACTCAACCACTTTTCCTCCGAGTGGGACGGCCGCAAGGACTACGAGATGCGGTTCTCGGTCCGCAAACCTCCATCCACCGAAGAGGAGATGATTTGGCGATGTTCGCACGGAGCCGGAACCTCAAACGACGAACTCATCAAATCGCTCAACGGGTTTATCGATTGAACCTCTCTTGACTCTCGCAGTGAAACCCTAGGAAACCCTCCTCAGCACATCCTTTGAATACACCTCAAAGCCCATCTTAATCCGCTTCTTTTCCGGTCCGCTCGAATACACGTCAGTCAGCAGCTTCCCGGTCTTATGGCCGATCATGCGTTCTTTTAGCGTCGGCTCTATGCCCTCTAAGTTCTCTAGAACTGTTCCGGCCCATCGGCGAATGCTGTGTAGGTCCAGGCCCTGCTCCTTGGCGTTCGGTAGGGCCTCGGCAAGGGTCGCCCTCATGCGCTTCGATAGAGAATGCCCAAGCTTGTGGTCCTGACCACCGGGCCTTAGTTCCTCGAAGAGTTGGTCCTCAGGTTGTTTCCCTCCCGTACGTCGATTGAGCACCTCTTGTGCCCGCTCAGAAGGGAAGAACACGACGCGGTTCCCCGCCTGTGTCTTCGCGTCCCGGATATGAACCTCACCATTTGGTTGGACGTCTTTCACCCGCAGCTCGCAAATCTCGTTTAGGCGGCAGCCGCTCTCTATTAGCAACAACCCGACGTCGTACTGCTTGGGGCTCTGGTTCCAACGGCGCTCAAGAGCCTTGTAGAAGATCGTCAACTCCTTGTCGGTAAAGGCCCGCTTCTTCTTTGCCGCCTTCGGGAGTTCGCGAGCCAAGTCAGCGAAAGGCGAGATCCCCTGGCAATACTCTCGCTGGCGTGCCCACTTCCAAAGCAGGTTCATAGCACCAATGTACCGCCCGAGGGTCTTGGGAGAACGTCCTGATTTTTCCAGGTGATCGCTGAGCCACTTTGAGGCCGTCCTTGGCCGGACCTTGTTCATCATTAGGTCGCCCATAGCTTCTATGAACAAGCCAACAGCATGGCGACGGCCGTCTATGGTTCCCGGCGTAACCTTCCCTTGAAGAGACGCCAACCACTGATCAGCCACCACCGATATGGGTACGCCCTTGCCGGTGGCGATATCAAAGTATCGCTGCGCTTCTGCCTCATGCCCTTTGTCGGCTATGTCCTGTGCACGGTCGTCTATGATGCCCTCATAGATGTCCCTTAGGTCCTCCCTGGGCTCGTCCAGCAGCACGCCAGCGGCCTCTTGGGCCTCCTCGGTGCCGCCCAGCTTTGAGGCCACTAGTTGCTCAACCTCCCGAATGATCTCATCCAGCTTGGCGTGCTTCCTGCGCCGGGCCTGATCAAGGTCTCGGGTCTTCAGCGTTCTGGATATGGAGTCTTTGCCGACGATCTTCCGCCATTTGGTCGGAACTACGTACCGGACATACCAAGTATGCCCCTGCCGGTAGATGTTCTGGGTCATATAAGACATGTAAGCCCCACGGATCTATAACACAATCAGGTGTTATAGATTTCGCAAGACTTTGATTTTACTGAATAAATCAGAAATGGTGCGGTCGAGAAGACTCGAACTTCCACTCCGGTTAAGGAACAGCGACCTCAACGCTGCGCGTCTACCAATTCCGCCACGACCGCATTGCACCAAGTGCCGGAACCGGGCGTGTAGCAAAAGCCCGCTGCCCAATCAAGCCCGCCCACGCCCTCATTGTGAGGCTTCGTTGCCCATGCTTCCAGTCTGCACAGAATACCCACACATTTTTTAATCCATTCTGCGCGCATCCCCGTACCCCTAGTGTGGATATTTTGGGGAGCTAAACATGGATGGCCAGCAGGACCAGGAAGCCGAGGATCAGCGCTTTTTCGAAGGATTCTCCAGAAGAATGGACGGGCTCGTCTACGAGATGCTGCCGGTAAGACGGTCCAGCGTTCAGATCGTCGCGCCGGAAACGGCCCATTCTAAGGCTAGTTTCTGGCGGGCTTGCCGCCTCTCCGACATCTGGCAAAGCCGCACCAAGAACGGCCTGCTGCCGCCTCCGGAAGTCTTTAACGGATTCACCATCGGCTTCAGCCTGTTGCCCTATGTATCGCTTTACGACCAAACGGGGGACGAATATCGCCGCCGGTCGCCCGCCAATGACGTAGGCCGGAAAACCGGGGCCGATCACCTGTTGGATTTCTCAGGAGAACATGGGTTTCAGACCGTGATGACCCTGGCGGCGGACCGTAAGGATCCGGTTTTCTTCTCCATCGACCTGGGCGGAGACGCCAATACGGCCCGCGGGCTGGACGGCGTCATCCTACCGTTGGCGGCAAACGGCCGGACCGTCACCGCCTTATGCGGTTGCATGGCCCCCCGATAATGTCTTTATAGCTGTCCACCCGCGGCGGAAATGCAGTTCCCGCCGCCGCCTTGAAACGACAGCGGCATGACGGAAAGATCGAACCACCCTGCGCCCTCATCCTCGGCGAATGCGCCTGAATGGCGGCTTTCGCGCGCGCCGGTCGCCTATGACACGGCAGTGGCGGAGATGGAGCGCAGAGTGGCGGACATCCGCGCCGGCGCCGCATCGGAAATGGTCTGGCTGCTGGAACACCCGCCGCTCTACACAGCGGGCACCAGCGCAAAGCCGTCCGATCTCCTCACACCGGACCGTTTCCCAGTTCACAGAACCGGACGCGGCGGCCAATACACCTATCATGGACCGGGTCAGCGGATCGGCTATGTGATGCTTGATCTGAAGCGCCACGGCGGCGACGTGCGCTGTTATGTCCACAAATTGGAAGAATGGGTGATCCGGGCGTTGGCCAGTTTCAACCTCTCGGCGGAACGGCGGGAGGGGCGCGTCGGTATCTGGGTGGACAGAGGCCAGGGCCGCGAAGACAAGATCGCCGCGATTGGCGTGCGGGTCCGCCACTGGGTCACCTTCCACGGGGTTTCCATCAATCTTGAACCGAATCTGGAGCATTTCGGCGGCATCGTTCCCTGCGGGATCGGCGAAGAGAATTTCGGCGTCACCTCACTGGTCGACCTGGGTTATCCGGTTACCATGGAAGACCTGGACCTCGCCCTGATGCGGGCGTTTGACGAGGTGTTCCTGAACGGAAAAGGCGATTGAACACTCGGTTTCCCGAACATCCAATCGCCTTCGTATCCGTTGCGGCGGCGCGCCTTCGCCGGAAGCCCGGACCTTAAGCGCGGCGAGGTCTCTCCTTAAGCCGCCTCAGACTCCGCACCCTCTTCGCGGATCGACACCAGGAAGTTCCGGACTTCAGACGACAGTTTCTCCGCCTCCTCGGAGAGCTGGCGTGAGACATCCTGAACCTCCGTCGCGGCCTTGCCTGTTTCGCCCGCGGCCGAGTCCACCGCCTCCGCGGTTTGCGACACCGTTTCAGTACCGATGGACGCTTCTTGGATGTTCTTGGCGATTTCGTTGGTCGCCTGACTTTGCTGCTCGATAACGGACGCCACGTCGTTCGACGCCGCGCTCAGATCGGTCATCATCGACTCGATCTCCCGGATTGAGGAGACCGTGCCTTTGGTGGCGGTCTGCATGTCCGCGATTTGCCGCCGAATATCTTCGGTGGCGGTAGCGGTCTGATTGGCGAGGCTCTTCACCTCGTTCGCCACCACGGCGAACCCTTTCCCGGCTTCGCCGGCACGCGCGGATTCAATCGTTGCGTTAAGGGCAAGCAAGTTCGTCTGTTCGGCGATATCGCTGATCAAGGTGATCACGTCGCCGATCTTCTGCGCCGCGCTGTGCAACTCACCGATCCGCTTGCTTGCATCTTCGATCTTAGTGACCGCCTTCTGCGCGGAAGCGTTGGAGGACGATACCTGATCGCTGGCTTCGCTGAGCGATGCGGATAGCTCCTCCGCCGCCGCCGCAACGGTCTGAACGTTCCGGGCGGTTTCAGCCGCCGCGTTCGTCACCGTGTTCGCACGGTCCGTGGTTTCAGTGGTGGTGGAAATCATACCGTCCGCCGTGCTGGACATTCGCGCCGCCGCGGAACCCAATTCTCCAAGCATGCCGGTTACGGTGCGGTCGAAGGACCGGGTCATCCCCTCCATGGCTTCGCGTCTGCGTTCACGCGTTGCAAGGCGCTCCCGCTCGCGTTCGGCGGCTGCATCCTGCTCGCGCAGGGCTTCGCGGAAAACGCCGAGCGTCTTGACGATATCGCCGATCTCGTCCGACCGGGCCGGCGGCAAGGATACATCGTAGTCACGTTCGGAAAGCCTTACCATCGCTTCCGACGTCTGCCTCAACGGCCATGCCAGCCGACGGTTGCTGATCATTACCGTGACGGCGAGAACCGCGAGGGACACCAGCAGGATGACGGCGAAGACACCGTTCCGGACCAGGGACAGAAACTCGGCCCCCTCTGCCGCTTCCGCGCGTGCGGTGGCCATTACTGTGTCGGAAACGGAATCGATGACCGTATTGCCCGTTCGCACCAGCCGCTCGGCCAGCCCCGTCAACACCCGCTCGCGATTAGCTTCCTCGAACGTATAGTTCGCGACAGCGGCCTCCCGCCCGGACTCTTCAAATACCTTGATCGTGCGCGCCCTCGACTCGTTTAAAAAATCGATATAGCGCGACAGCGAATCGCTGCTGTGGACCAAAAACCTGACGGCGATTCTTACATCTTCATTCGCACCCGTCTCGAACTCCGGCTTCGACAGGGTTTTCTTGAACAAAGCCGCCATCTCGTCCGCGGCCTTACCCGCAGCCTGCGATTCCGACAGTGCCTGCTTGGACTTTTCAATCCGGCCGGTCGCCAGGCCGGAAAGATGCGATTCGGTGGAACGGTATAGCTGCGACAACAGCTTGTCCGTCGCCGCGACAATCGAGACGCCATCGTCGCGAATCTCGGCCACCTCTGTCAGTCCGGATACTTCGGCGTTCCTAACATCTTCTGCAATGGTTTCGATCACCAGATTCGAACCGATCGCCAGCCCTGCAAGAATCGCCAAAGGAATCGCCGCCAATAGAAAGGCAAGGCCGGATACACCTTTAAAACTGATCATCTGCCGCCCCTCCTACTGAAGTCTTGTCAGGATCGTGTGGGCGGTTTCGAGCCGTTCAAAAACATCCGACGGCGTCATGCCCCCGACGGGCGGACGAAATTCGGTCTCGGCCTCAATCCCCAACTGCACTTTGGCAACCACAAGATCAGCCAAAACCATGCCGAGCAAATCGTTGACATGCGCGGGTGTGATCCGCCCGGTCCGCATGGTCGGTTCGACAACGCCCGCCGGCAGTTGAACCAACCTGTCGTCGCCGTTCAGATCTCTCAGCGCGGTTAAAAGGTCAGCGCCACGCTTATAGACGTCTCCGGGTTTCTTGCCGGCGACCGCCGGGCTGTTATCGGGAACGTTTTCCAACCCGCGGTGCCGCGCCAGTTCCTGTGTAACGCTGACGATCGTGTCGGCAACGCGATACACATCGTTCGGCAGCGGTGGCGGAACGTCCATCGCCTGGGCAAGTTGAAGGCTGCGCAGCAGGGCGCGATAGACATCCGTGGGGGATTTCTTGTCCGAAAGATCCTGCGCCGCAGCTGCCGGCAGCGCGAGCTTGCCCGCCAGCTCATTAGTGTCGGACAGCACGGAATCCACCAACTGCTTCACATCGACCGGCGTCAAATCGCGTCCGGGAATGGCCGGGAGAGAGCGCGCTTGAAGCCCGTTCAGTTTCCGGACCGTTTGCAGAATCTCGAACACCGCACGCGCTTTCTGAAAGACGTGCCGGGGCCGCCGGTTCGACAATTCAATGGTCTCAGCCGCCGGGACCGGCAGCAGCGCCGCTCCCAGCAACTCTTCTAGTTGAGAATTCGTTGCCTGGACGACACTGTAAACTTGTGTTGGCGTGATCTTTGTCTGCGCATGCACCGGTGCAGCAGACAAACCAAGCCCGAACGCAATTGCCGAAAAGACGGCAAGACGCGGAATCGACATTTCATCTCCCCTTGGGATCAGGTCTCTTTCATGCTGTCTAGATCGCATTCCAACGATTAACGATTGGTAAAAGAACTACCTGAAATCAAATGGCATTTAGGTTTTTATATTAAAATAATATTAGGATATCATTTTATTCCTATTCTCTTGTTCGGCCGAAAACCCATCGCCGCCATCCTCACTTCAGAAGTGTCGTCGGCGCAGTACCGTTCTCCACCCACTCTTCGAGAGCGGTCAACGGGTCGATGCTGAACTGATTCAACCCATCCTTACCGGGTAACAGGCCGCAATGGTCCATTCCGGGGATCATGAAAAGTCGCACCGTATCGTCCGCCTTGTCCACGCCAAGCGTGGCCTTAACTTTCTCATGCCAGTCGACCGTCTTGTATGGTGTAACAATAGCATCCGCCCAGCCGTGCCAGACAATCATCTTACCGCCGGCTTCCTGGAACTTGCCGATGTCCGGATTGTCCGAGTTGTAGACCGAGGCCATCGCAGCCAGGCGCGCCGGGTCCGCATCGAAATCAAAGTCCAGAGGCGAATAAGACGGTCCCGGATCGTCGGCAAAAGCCATATAGGCCCCAAAATTCTTCGCGAAAAGCGGCACCAACTTGCCGCCACCACCAACCTTTCCAGTTAACCAAAGCCACCAGAACCGTTCCGACCCTTCCGGGATTCCACCGGGATAAAGTTGCTGACCTGCCGCATTCACCGGCCCCTGACGCCATTTTTCGACAACGCCCAACTCGGCATCCGTCAGACAGCTTTCCCCGGACTGGCCGGCGGCGCATTTTAGGACGCTGAGATCGACCGAACATTGCCGCGGGTCTCCGATCAATCCGTCTACCGCGCCGTCGGCCCCGTCACACTGTTTCATCACCGCGTCACCGATCAGCTTATCCTTGCCCGCCACCAGGATGGCCGCACCGTCGGCACCGGTATTCGCCTGTGTCAGCCACGCCATTTTCAAAGCGACGAGCCCGGTATAGTCCATCGCCGGCGCACCGGAGATGATGCCGTCGAACTGGTCCGGATATTTGAGAGAGGCCATATGGGCCATCCGTCCGCCGGTAGAGCAGCCCTGGAAATAGCTGTGCGCCGGCGCACCACCGTAGAAGGCGGCGATCATTTCCCTGGCGACCCGGTTGGTCTCACCGATAGAACGCCAACCCCAATCCCGCTCCGCATGCGGGTTGTTATGCGCCCAACCGGCGTCGATGACATTCAGCCCATGGTGACCGCTGTCAGACGTGGCGGTTGCATAGCCCCTGCGCAGTCCCGGCCCCATGGCGTTGATGAAGGCGCCTTGACCGTCGGCGCGGCCAAGAATGCCGCAAAAACCGCCGCATCCCGCCTGATAGTATTTTCCGTTCCACCCTTCCATCGGCAGGCGCACTTCGATGGAGATTGCCGGCAAGGCGGTCGCACGGATCTGGCAATAGGCCGGGTTGTCGTCGGCGGCTGCGATAACATTCGCTGAGGAGACGAATCCGCCGTTCAACGGATAGTTCGCCAACCCTTCGCAACGCCCCTTTGTTTCCGCCTTTGCCGCCGTCGCCACCGCCGCCAGCGCGGCGAAACCCAGGATTCCGATACGTGCGATCCGCCTCATACTCACCCCCTATGCTCGCAATCGTCTGTTGTGATACCGCTCATGTTTGCATACTGAGATACGCATATCCACGGCTGTTTTAAAGGATGCGTCGCGGTAGAGCTTTGGCGCAGATCAAGCGCATCCCGCGCGCAAAATGTCCGCTGGATGCTGCTGGTGCTGGGTGCGCCCCACGACCCCATCCGGTCGGGCGGGGCGGGTGGCAATCCCGACCGAGCAGTCCTTCTGGACGGGTATGCGTAAGGGTCGGTCGTGGTATCAGAGTTCCCGGCCCGCCCGCAGTTCCTTCCAACGAATCTGCGCCGTCGCACCGAGCCAAGCGAACGGTTCGGGGGGCAGTTTGGACGGTGTCCCTGCCGACAATTGCATCTGTGTGAACGTACTGTTCCTTCCGGCCGCCAAATCTGCCGCCGCAACCCCGGCAAATGTTCCTTTCGCGGTTCCCAGCCCGTTCTGGCAGCAGGCCGCGAACAGACCCTCCTCAATTTCTCCGAACGCCGGGGCGTTGTTGAGCGACAGACAGAGACGCCCGCCCCAGCGATACTCCATCGGAACATCTTTCAGTTCGGGAAAACGCGCGCGGAAGGAGCGGTCATGCTCGCCCGCGATCCGGGCGATCCTCATTTCGGAGATTTCCATGGAGGCATCGTAGGTGAAGCGGTTTCTAACGACGATGCGGTCGCCGCCCGCACCCGAAACACGCCGCACGGTCGTGCCCATCGGATCGGCCGGGGTCGCCCCCCAGGTCGGCAATCCCCCCAGACGTCTTACTTCATCCAGCGACAATTCCCGTGTCATCGACGCGTAGGTGAAGACATGCGCCAGCCGGCGGCGGAAGAAGCCGAAGCTCTCCGCATGCCCGTTTACCGCCAGGATCACCTTGGGGGCGGTGACTTGGCCCTTGGGCGTCGTGGCCGTCCACGCGCCGCCATCGCGCGTGAGATCGAGTACCGGCGTATTCTCATGAATTGAAACGCCGTTCAGTTTCAAGCCCTCCGCCACGCCACGGACGAACATGGCCGGCTGCAGCATCGCCGCGTTAGGCGTGTACAAACCGCCCAAATAGTAATCCGAACCCGTTCGCTCCCGCATCGCCGCCGCATCGAGAAGCTCATAATCCTCTCCAAGGGCGGCTAGATGCCGTGCGTAATCCGCATTGTGTTTCAGCCCCTTATCCGTCGCCGCGGCGTTTATTTTCCCGGAACGGGCAATGGATTCGGCCGGCATACCGAAGGAGGAAGCCGTGCTAAGGGCGAAATCTATGGCCGACCGGTTTACGGCAATCTGCAGCCGGTCGGCATCCAACGATCCGCCGTAGTTGTCCGACGACAGGTCGTGCGGCAGGTCAATCATAAAACCGGAATTCCGCCCGGCGGGTCCCTCGCCAACCCGGACGGCATCCAGAACGATTATCCGCTCCCCGGGCCCGATCTGCCGCAACCTTTGCGCAGCGGCCAGGCCGGCAAATCCCGCCCCGATGATAATCCAGTCGGCCATGACGGCGGTTTCCAACGGTTCCGGTTCGTCCGCCGGCGGCAGAAGCGCGTTCCATCCGGCCGGCCCGGTGTCTTTCGGCAGCCGTCTTACCTTGACTGAAGTCATCGCACGGGAACGCCCGCCATTCCGGAATCGGACCGTCTAGCCAACCGCGTCGCCAGACGCCGGGTCGGTCAGATCGATCCAAATGGTTTTCAACTCCGTGTACTGGTCATGCGCATGGACGCCATTGTCGCGTCCACCGAAACCCGACTGCTTGTACCCGCCGAACGGCGTCGAGATATCCCCCTCGCCATAGCAGTTGACCGTAACGGTGCCCGCCCGGATGGAGCGGGCCATGGAGATGGCGCGCCGCGCATTGGCGGTGAAGACCGATGCGGTCAGCCCGTAGTCGGTGTCATTCGCCAACGCCACCGCCTCTTCATCAGACGAAACGGTTAGAACGGACAGTACGGGACCGAAGACCTCCTCCCGCGCCAGCCGGTGGGACGGGCCGACTTCATAGATCGTCGGCGGGACGAACGGTCCGTCCGCCTTGCCGCCCACGACCGCATCCTTTTTCAGGAAGGATTTGATCTTCTTGAGATGCGTCTTATCGACAATGGCCCCCAGATTGTTCACGGGGTCGAGCGGGTCGCCGGTACGCCAGTCACGCAGCCGCGCCAGCATTCTCTCCAGCAGCGGCGCCTTTACCGCCTCGTGAACGATCAGGCGGGAGTTTGCGGAACAGTTCTCCCCCATGTTCCAGAAGGCCGCGTTGACAAGATGTTCGGCAACCAGATCGAGGTTCTCCGCATCCTCCAGAACCACCGCGGGGTTCTTACCGCCGCATTCCAAGACGACTTTCTTGAGGTTCGAATCCGCCGAATAGCGCAGGAAGCGCCGGCCGGTCTCGGTAGAGCCGGTAAAGCTCACCATGTCGATGCCGGGATGGCGGCCCAGCGGCTCACCCACCGCGGGACCATCGCCGGGAAGAACCTGCAGCACCCCTGCGGGGACGCCTGCCTCGGCGGCGAGTTCCGCGACGCGCAAAGCGGTCAGGCTGGTCTGTTCCGCAGGTTTCACAATGACGGAACATCCGGACGCCAAGGCGGGCCCGATCTTCCAGGCCAGCATCAGAAGCGGGAAGTTCCAGGGTAAAACCGCAGCGACCACGCCAATCGGCTCCCGAACGATCATCGCGATGGCGTCGTCGCCGCCGGGGGCGGTCTGATCGTAGATCTTATCGACCGCCTCGGCATGCCACTTAATCGTCGAGATGGCTTCCGGCACATCGATCAATTCACAGTCACGGATCGGTTTGCCGCTGTCCAGGCTTTCCATCACCGCAAGCTCTCGCCGGTTCCGGGTCATCAGTTTCGCAAGCCGGATCAGAACGTCCTTGCGTTCGGACGGGTGCGCTTTCGACCAGTAGCCGCGTTCGAAGGCAGTCCGGGCCTTCTCCACCGCCAGATCGACATCATCGGCCCCGCAAGCGTGGATTTCCGCAATGATCTCCCCTGTCGCCGGGTTCACGGTAGGCAGAGTATCGCCCGATCCCTTCTTGAACTTGGCGTCAATGAAGGCCGTTTTCGGGAAATCCAATTGTACGGCAATCGCGGCGTATTCGTCTCTCGTCAGGAGGTCCATCAGTTGCTCCCCTCGATCGCGGCAATGGTCTTATTCATCGTGTCGATCACTTCTGCTAGCTCGCGCTTCTCGTCCTTGTTGAGCGGTTGAAGCGGGCGGCGGGGCGGACCGCAATCGATGCCGCGCAACGACAAGCCGTGCTTAATGGACTGCACGAACTTTCCGCCCTGTTCCAAAACGCGCATCAGCGGCATCATCGCGGACATGATTTTCCGGCCCATCGCGAAATCCTCTTTCACCGCACAGGCCCGATACATGGCGATATGGGCTTCCGGCGCAAAGTTGGACCCGGCGCACACCCAGGAACGCGCCCCCCATGCAAAGAACTCCAGAGCCTGATCGTCCATACCGCACGATAGTTGAATTTGCGGGTAATCGCGGGCCAGCATGTGGAGACGATCCGGCGAACCGGAACTCTCCTTGATTGCGCAGAAGTTCGGGCTGCGGCCAAGACGGTTCAGCGTTTCCTCGTCCATATCCACGCTCATCCGGCCCGGATAATTATAGAGCAGGACAGGAAGGTTCGCCGCACGGTCGATGGCGAGGGCGTGCAAAGCCACCTCGCGGCCCGTGGGATAGGCGTATGGCGGCGTTGAGATCATGATCGCGTCGGCGCCGGCCTCCTTCGCCGCTTCCGCATAGGCGATACTGTCTTCGGTCCGGATCGCCCCCGTGCCGACGATAAGGGGCACACGGCCCTGGATGATTTGCCGCGCTAACGGCATAAGTTCCAGGCGTTCCTCCGTCGTCTGCGCATAGTACTCGCCCGTTGTTCCGGCGAGCACCAGCCCGTTTACGCCCTTTTCGATCAGGAACTCGATGACATCGCCAAAAGCATCGCGATTGATCGAGTAGTCGGCGTTGTGGGGCGTCACAACCGGTGTGTAAATACCCTCGAACTGCATGTTTCCGGCCTCTAGCCTGCATTAGATGCGGCCCGGTTGCGCGCGCCGCCCAAGTTACTCTCGTGAAGGAAGTCCGGAGTGGGGACGCCGCCCCCACTCCGCCCTTAGTCGGTGCGTCAACGGCTCCTCAACTGTCAAACCACCAGCGGTGATATCCGCGCCCGCCGTCGAGTTCCCAGCTGGAGGCCAGGTTCGGGCCGTGCTTGACGTTCGACCGCCGCCCATAGACGAAGTTG